>NZ_JBNNPK010000002.1:0-508963 GCF_050275675.1 Allobosea sp. NPDC003192 | reverse complement strand
AGGAGCCATGCCGCAGGCATGGCGTCTCGAAGGATGCTTCAGGAGGCTCCGGAACCATCTGGAGCATCCTTCGAGACGCCGCTGCGCGGCTCCTCAGGATGAGGGCTCCAGGGACTTGGCGAACGGTCTTTCTCGCCTCCGGCTGCTCGCGGGTTCGATGAAAAAGTACCTCGACTATCTCTGGCCGTTGATCGGCCTCGTCGCCGTCGTCTGGTCGGTCGACCTGCTCTGGGACAAGCTCAAGACCGAGGCCCTGACCAATGAGGCCGTAGCGGCCCAGCTCGAACAGGCCGGTCTCTGGGACGCGTTCAAGATCGTCGCCACCGGCATCGGCCAGAAGATCGCGGTCATTCCACCTGCCGCCTTCTTCCATGCCGGGCTCGCGACGCTCGTCGCCTATGCCGCGCTCGCCTGGTATGATCGGATCGCGCTGTTACACCTGCACCGCGAGAAAGGCATCTCCTGGGCCTATATCTCGCTCTGCTCCTTCGTCACCTACGCGCTCTCGCACAATATCGGCGCCTCGGTCTTCTCCGGCGGCATGGTGCGCTACCGCGCCTATCATGCGAAGGGTCTGAGCGCCGCCGAGATCGCCGTGCTGGTCGCGCTCTGTTCCTTCACGTTCGCCTTCGGCACCATCCTGCTGATGGGGTGCGTGCTCATCGGCGAGCCACAAATCCTGCGGCCACTGCACCGGCTCTCCGACTGGTTCGGCATCGGCGATAAGCAGGCCCGCCTGATCGGCTTTGCCTTGCTTGCCTTCTGCGTCCTCTACACGATCGGCTCCTGGCTGCGTTTCAAGCCGCTCAGGATCGGCTCGTTCGAGCTGGTCTATCCGCGCCTGCCAATCGTTGCCCGGCAGTACTTCGCCGCCCCGCTGGAATTGATGGGCGCCGCCGGCATCATCTATTTCGCGCTGCCAGAGCAGGGCAATCCCGGTTTCTTCATCGTGCTCGGCGCCTTCCTGATCTCGTTCTCGGCCGGGCTGCTCAGCCAGGTTCCGGGCGGGGTCGGCGTGATGGAGGCGGTCTTCCTCGCGGTGATGCCCGGTGTGCCGGCCCCGGCCGTGTTCGCGGCGCTGCTGGTCTGGCGGATGTTCTACCTGATCATTCCGCTGGTGATCTCGCTGCCGATCGTGCTCGCCTTCGAGCGTGCACAACTGCGCAAGGCCATGGCGCACGAGACGCAGGTGAAGGCGCAGGAGCAGGCGGCGGCCAAGGCCGCGGCCCTCCACATCGACAAGCCGGAGTGATCCGGCCTTAGCGCTTCAGCGCGATAGCCGCCGCCCCGAACATCAGCAGGCTGCCGATCGCTTCGGCCAGCCCGAACGGCTCGCCGAGCGCGAACACGCCGGCTCCGACCGCCACCGCCGGGCTGATGAAGGCGTAGAGCCCGGCCCGGAAAGCGCCCCAGTCGCGCACCAGCCTGAGATAGATGGTGAAGCCGATCAGCGAACCGCCGATCACCAGCACCGCCACCGCCGGGAGCACCGGCCACGACAGCAGCGCAGCGAAGTGGGCCGGCTTCACATCCTCCAGCAGCGCCGACATGAGGCAGAGCCCGAAGCCGCCGATCAGCGTCTGCCAGCCGGCTAGTGTGAGAGTCGGGATCCGGCCCATCACCGGCCGCGACCAGACCGCACCGAAGCAGTAGAGCAGCGTGCCGGCGGCGACCGCAGCCAGCCCCCAGAGCTCGAGCGGCCCTCCCTTCGCCGCGGCGAGCCCACCCAGCGCCCTGGTCGAGAACAGGAAGCCTAGCCCGACCGCCCCGAGGCCGATCGCCGCGAGCTTGCGCCCGCCGATCGCATGGCCCTCGATCAGGCGGCTGGCGATGATGGTGAAGATCGGGATGGTGGCGAAGTTGACGATCGCAGCGAGGCCGGTCGGCGCCTGGGCCGTGCCCCAGAACAGCAAGGTGTAGTTGCCGGTGTTCAGCAGCAGCGCGGTCATGACGACGCGCGGCCAGGCCTCCGCCGGCACCCGCAAGACATCCTTGCCGGCCCAGGCCAGCATCAGCGCTCCGGCGATGACGAAACGCGAGGCGGCGAGGAAGACGGGTGGGACATGCTGCGCGCCGACCTTGATCGGCAGCCAGGTCAGCCCCCAGACGAGGCACATCAGCGCGAAGAGGACGGCATTGCGGGACATGGGCTGCGCTTAGCGATGATCGCGAGGAAGGACCAATGCCGGTCCGGCATGCGGCCATGGCGCCGATGCGAGGACGCCCGCCCCATCCTCTGGCCAACGCCCTTGCCGCGCTCTATTATAAGAGAATCAAGGGTATGATGATGGACGATCTCGCGTCAAGATTGGCTGAGCGGCTGCGTGGCGAGCGCGAGGCCCGCGGCTGGAGCCTCAACGACCTCGCCGAGCGCTCCGGCGTCTCGCGCGCCATGATCAGCCGGATCGAGCGTGGCGAGGCGAGCCCGACTGCGGTGCTCCTCGGCCGACTTTCCGGCGCCTTCGGCCTGACCCTGTCGAACCTGCTGGCACGAATCGAGAATGCCGGCGAGCGCGTCCGCCGCGCCAAGGACCAGCCGCTCTGGCGCGATCCCGAGACCGGCTTCGTCCGCCGCGCCATCTCGCCGGCAGGCAATGGCGATCTCGAGCTCGTCGCCGGCGAATTGCCGCCCGGCGCGGCCATCGCCTATCCCGCCAGTTCCTACGCCTTCATCCGCCAGCAGATCTGGATGCAGTCAGGCCAGCTCGATTTCGACGAGGGCGGCGTCGTCACCCGGCTCGAAGCAGGCGACTGCATGGAGCTCGGCCCGCCCAGCGATTGCCGCTTCAGCAATCCCGGCACCGAGCCGGCGCGCTATCTCGTGGTGGTGAGCAGGCGCTGAGCGCCGTCAGACGCTCCCCACCGTCCTGAGCTTGGCCCGCGGATGGATCTCGCTCTGCGAGAGCACCGGCGTCTCGCGGCGGAAGCGCTCGATGATCTGGCGCACGAAGGGCCGTGCCATGCCGGAGGTGACCAAGGCCGGCATCTCGCCGAGCCGGGCCGCCTCCTCGAACTTGTCGCGCACCTGATGGACGAAGTCCTGCAGCCGCGAGGGCTGCATGGCCAGGTGCCGGTCCTCGCCCTGGCCGACGATCGATTCGGCAAAGACGCTCTCCCAGGCCGGCGACAGCGTGATGATCGGCAATTGCCCGTGCTGGTTGGAGAACTGCGCGCAGATCTGGCGGGCGAGGCGGACGCGGACATGCTCGGCGATGTCGCGCGGGCTCCTGACGCTGCCGGCGACCTCGGCGATGCCCTCGACGATGGTGGCGAGGTCGCGGATCGAGATGCGCTCGGAGAGCAGGAGCTGCAGCACGCGCTGGATGCCGGTGGTCGAGATCTGCTGCGGCACGATCTCCTTGACGAGGTCGGCATGATCCTTTGGCAGTTCGCGCAGCAGCTTCTGCACCTCGCCATGCGAGAGCAGCTCCGGCATATGCGACTTCAGCACCTCGGTGAGATGGGTCGAGATCACCGTCGCGGCGTCGACCACGGTGTAGCCGCGCAATTGCGCCTCGTCCTGCAGCGCCCCATCGATCCAGGTCGCCGGCAGGCCGAAGGTCGGTTCCAGCACATTGTGGCCTGGCAGCGTCACGCTGCCGCCCATCGGGTCCATCGCCATGTACTGGCCGGGATAGACCATGCCGTGGCCGGCATCGATCTCCTTGATCTTGATGAAGTAGTGGTTGGCCTCGAGTTGGACGTTGTCGACGATGCGCACCGCCGGCATGACGAAGCCGAGCTCGGCGGCAAGCTGACGCCTGAGCGCCCTGACCTGGTCGGTCAGCCGGTCGGCGCCACCGGGCGCGTTGACCAGCGGCAGCAGGCCGTAGCCGATCTCGATCTTGAGCTCGTCGAGCTTGAGCAGGTCGTTGAGCGTCTCTTCCTTCGGCGTCCCGTCGGCCGCCACCGGCGAAGCGCCCTGCGGACCCTGCGTCGCCGCTTCCGCCTCGCGCGCCTTGGCGATGCGGCCGAAATGGCGCGCCAGCCAGGCCGAGCCGGCGGCAAGGACGAGGAAGGGCAGCATCGGGATACCCGGCAGGAGCGCGATCAGCAGCATCACCGCCGCCGACATGCCGAGCGCCTTGGGATAGCCGGAGAGCTGCTTGCCTAGCGCCTTGTCGGCGGCGCCGCGCACGCCCGACTTCGAGACGAGCAGGCCCGCCGCGGTCGAGACGATCAGCGCCGGGATCTGGCTGACGAGACCGTCGCCGACGGTGAGCAGGGTATAGCTGTGCGCCGCGGCGCCGAAGCTCATGCCCTGCTGCGCGACGCCGATGATGATGCCGCCGATCACGTTGATGAAGGTGATCAGCAGGCCGGCGATCGCGTCGCCGCGCACGAACTTGGAAGCGCCGTCCATCGAGCCGAAGAAGTTGGCCTCGTCCTCCAGCGCCTTGCGCCTGACCTTGGCGACGTCCTGGTCGATCAAGCCGGCGGAAAGGTCGGCGTCGATCGCCATCTGCTTGCCCGGCAGGGCGTCGAGGGCAAAGCGCGCCGCCACCTCGGCAATACGGCCCGAGCCCTTGGTGATGACGACGAAGTTGACGATGATCAGGATGGTGAAGACGATCACCCCGATCACGAAATTGCCGCTCATCACGAAATTGCCGAAGGCCTCGATGACGTGGCCGGCAGCGGCGGTGCCCTCATGGCCATGGGCGAGGATGAGGCGTGTCGAGGCGAGGTTCAGCGCGAGGCGCAGCATCGTCACGATCAGCAGCACTGTCGGGAACGCCGAGAACTCCAGCGGCTCCTCGATGAACAGCGCCGTCATCAGGACGAGCACCGAGAGGATGATCGAGAGCGCCAGCAGCATGTCGAGCAGCATCGCCGGCAGCGGGAAGATCAGCACCACCAGGATGCCCATCACGCCGATGGCGAGGAACAGGTCCGGCCGGTTGAGCAACGCGCCCATCTGGCCGCGCGTGGGCATCGCCATGCCGCCGCCGCTGCCCGCCGTCACATCGCTCATCGGATAGCCGCTCCCACGCGCCGCCCTCCACGGACGGCAGTCGTACCCGGCAATTCTTGCCGAGCACATGGTGAACGAGTGGTTAAGAACCCTCAAAAAATCCCATTCGGAACCTTTCCCTGAACGGGCTGTTATCGAATGGCCGCGTTCTGGCCGCATTCGGCCAGCCAACTCGCGCAGGGTCGACGACCTCGCCCATCAGGGCCGAAGCCTTCTGGAGGAAATCTTGGATAGACGTTCATTCATGCTGAGCCTTTTCGGCGGTCTCGCCGCCGCCAGCGTCGGTGGCATGGGCATCGCTCAGGCCGCGACCGCGGCTCCCGCCGCTGCCCCGCTCCCGAATCCCGAAGAGCTCGCTCCGGCATTGAAGGACGGGCTCGACAAGGCTGAGGCCGAGTTCAGCCAGGTCGTCGTGCGCGACCGCGTTGTCGTCCGCCGGCCGCGGCCTTACCGCCGCCCCGTCGTCGTGCGCCGCACGGTCGTGGTGCGCCGGCCGAGGCCTTATCGCCGTCCGGTCGTCGTGCGCCGCCGCGTGATCTACCGCTGACGCCGAGACTATCGACAGGCGGCCTTCGCGCCGCCCGTCGCCTTTGAAACGGCGCCAAGACCGTCCGTCGAAGGGAAAGCCTTTTGAACGAGGGACGCCAGAACACGGACGAAATCGTCACCGACATTCCGGCCAGGCTCGACCGCCTGCCTTGGTCGCGTTTCCATACGCTCGTCGTCGTGGCGCTCGGCATCACCTGGATTCTCGACGGGCTCGAGGTCACACTGGCCGGCTCCGTCTCCGGCGCGCTGAAGGAAAGCCCGGCGCTCAGATTCACCAACACGGATATCGGCCTTGCCGGCGCCGCCTATATCGCCGGAGCGGTCATCGGCGCGGTTCTCTTCGGCTGGCTCACCGACCGGCTCGGCCGCAAGAAGCTCTTCACCATCACCGTGCTGGTCTACCTGAGCGCGACCGCCGCCACCGCCTTCTCGTGGAACCTCTGGAGCTTCCTGCTCTTCCGCTTCCTTACCGGCATGGGCATCGGCGGCGAGTATACCGCGATCAACTCGACCATCCAGGAACTGGTGCCGGCGCGCGTGCGCGGCTGGACCGACCTCGTGATCAACGGCTCCTTCTGGGTCGGTGCCGCGATCGGCGGCGTCGCGGCGATCGTGCTGCTCGATCCCGCCCTCGTCTCGCCCGACACCGGCTGGCGCCTCGCCTTCTTCATCGGCGCCGTTCTCGGCCTGATCATCATGATCCTCAGGCAATGGATCCCGGAAAGCCCGCGCTGGCTGATGAGCCGCGGCCGCATCGCCGAGGCCGAGCGCATCGTCGCCCACATCGAATCCTTCTCGCCGCCGCAGCATGCGGCCGCGCCGCTGCCGACGCTCACCCTGCGCCCGCGCTCGCGCACGCCGATGCGCGAGGTCGCCAATACGCTGTTCGTCACGCACCGGCCGCGCACGCTGGTGGCGCTGGCGCTGATGTCGTCGCAGGCGTTCTTCTACAACGCGATCTTCTTCACCTATGCCCTCATCCTGACCGACTTCTACGGCGTGCCGTCCAACCTGATCGGCTGGTTCATCCTGCCCTTCGCCGCCGGCAACTTCCTCGGCCCCCTCCTGATCGGACGGCTCTTCGACACGCTCGGGCGTCGCACCATGATCGCGACGACCTATATCCTCTCCGGCATCCTGCTCGCCGGGACCGGCTTCCTGTTCGCGCGCGAGATGGTCAGCGCAAACCAGCTCACCATCTGCTGGAGCATCGTCTTCTTCTTCGCCTCCGCTGCGGCGAGCTCGGCCTATCTCACCGTCAGCGAGACCTATCCGCTGGAGATCAGGGCCCTGGCCATCGCGGTGTTCTATTCGCTCGGCACCGGGCTTGGCGGCATCGCCGGCCCCTGGCTCTTCGGCGCGCTGATCGATACCGGCTCGCGCATGAGCGTGCTCGGCGGCTATCTGTTCGGCGCGGTGCTGATGATCGCCGCTGGACTGATCGCCTGGCGCTTTGCGGTCAAGGCAGAGCGCCGCTCGCTCGAGGACATCAGCAGGCCGCTAGGGGCGGTATGACATGCAGTCGGCCGGTCATCGACCAAATGCAGGATGCGATTTCGGCACTGACCGGCGCAAGAAGCTAACGGCCGGTCTCCCGCGCCGTCGGCCCTTTCGTCAACCATCGTCGCGTCGCAAGCGTGACGAACGGTCGAAAAGGGGAATAGAATGGCCTCGTGGGAACGCGGCGCCTGGATCGAACCAACTGGAGGCATGACATGGATAGACGTTCATTCGTGATGGCGCTGTTCGGCGGCCTTGCCGCTGCCAGCGTCGGCGGCATTGCCGCTTCGGAAGCCGCGCAGCCCAAGCTCGCCCCGCTCCCGACCAAGAAGCCGGAAGAGCTGCCGGAAGAGATGAAGGAAGGCCTCGACAAGACCGACGCCGACTTCAGCCAGTACTACTATTACCGCCGCCCGCGCTACGTCCGGCGCTATTATTATCGCCCGCGCTATTATTACCGTCCGCGGCGCTACTATTACCGCCGCCGCTACTACTACTGAGTGGCGCAGGACGGGCCGGAGCTTTCGCTCCGGCCCGCTTTCTTCTCAGCTTCTGCGTGATCCGTCAGAGCGAGTTCGTCCGCGCCTGCCCTGGCTCGGCGACGGGCACGCCCGCGGCGACATATTCGCTGAGCTTGTTGCGCAGCGTCCGGATCGAGATGCCGAGGATCTTGGCGGCATGGGTCCGGTTGCCGAGGCAATGGTCGAGCGTGTCGAGGATGAGGTCGCGCTCGACATCGGCGACGGTTCGCCCAACCAGGCCGCGCGTCATCGCTTCCGCCGTTTGCGCCGCCCGCGAAGCCACGTCGCGACTGCTGGCCGGGCCGAGCGTCTCGCCTTCCGGCGTCAGCATCGCCTCGGTGCCGATCTCGACGCCCTGCGCCAGCAGCACCGCGCGATGCACGGTGTTCTCCAGCTCGCGGACATTGCCGCGCCAGCTGTTGCCGAGCAGGAGCTTGCGCGCCTCGGCAGAAATCGGCCGCAGCGGCATGCCGTTCAGCTCGGCATATTTCTTGGCGAAATGGTCGGCCAGCGCCAGGATGTCGCCCGGCCGCTCGCGCAGCGCCGGCAGGCGCAGGTGCACGACATTGAGGCGGTAGAACAGATCCTCGCGGAATGTGCCTTCGCGCACCGCATCGCCGAGATTGCGATTCGAGGTCGCGATGATACGCAGGTCCACTTTGACCGGCTGCGAGCCGCCGACCCGGTCGATCGTCCGCTCCTGCAGAGCGCGCAGGAGCTTGGCCTGCAGGCGCACATCCATCTCGGAGATCTCGTCGAGCAGCAACGTGCCGCCATTCGCCTCCTCGAACTTGCCGATCCGCCGCGCGATCGCGCCGGTGAAGGCGCCCTTCTCATGTCCGAACAGTTCCGACTCCAGCAGGTTGTCGGGGATGGCGGCGCAGTTCACCGCGACGAAAGGCTTGTCCTTGCGCAGCGACTTCTGGTGCAGATGCTGCGCGATCATCTCCTTGCCGGTGCCGCTCTCGCCGGTGACCAGCACGGGGGCATCCGAGCGCGCGATCTGGTTGGCAAGCTGGACGACGCGCTCCATGGCGGGATCGCGCCAGATCAGGCTGGCCTTGTCGCCGGCGACAGCGGCGAGCACGGCGGCGATCAGTTCAGGATCGGGCGGCAACGGCACGTATTCACGCGCGCCGGCCTGGATCGCCGCGACGGCGGCGCGGGCATCGGTTGAGGTGCCGCAGGCGACGAGCGGAGTGCGGATGCGCTCGGCATCGAGCGCCGTGACCAGCTTGGCGATCGGCTGCTCGACATCGACCATCAGGAGGTCGCCGCCTTTGGCGCGCAGCACCGCCAGTGCCTGCTCGACGCTCTCGGCATGGGTGACGGCGGCGCCCTGCGACACCGCGATCTTGGCGGCGGTGATGAGCTGACCCTTGAGGCTGCCGACGATGATGAGGCGCATGGCTCAGGCCTTCCTTGACTGCTGCATTCGCACCGGCCGGTTCGTCACCGGTCGGTCTTGATGATTTCGGTCATGGTCACGCCGAGGCGCTCCTCGACCACCACGACCTCGCCGCGCGCCACCAGGCGCTCGTTGACGAAGATGTCGATGGCTTCGCCGACGCGCCGGTCGAGCTCCAGCACCGTGCCGGGCGTGACGCGCAGGAGGTCGCCGACCGCGATCCGCGACGAGCCCAGCACGGCGGAGACCGTGACCGGCACGTCGAAGACCTGTTCGAGATCCTCCGCAGTCTTGACCGGGACCGGACCCGAGCGCGCGACGGAGTCGCCTACGGCATTGTGGTCGAAGGAGAGATCGGCCGGATTGAGCGGCGGCAGGTTGAGGTCGTTTTCGTTTGGCATCTGGCTTTACCCCGCTAGCGGCCGAACACGGCCTTGACGGCCCTGTCGACCGCCTCGTCGAGCGCTGCACTTTCGATCGCGATGCCGCCATCGGCCCATTCCAGCCGGCCGTCGCCAAGGGCGATGTCGGGTTCGCCGAGCACGACGATGCGGCCGGCAAAGCCGGTCTCGCGCGCCAGCCCGGAGAGCTTGCCCTCGACCGTCTCGACCAGGCTCTCATGCACCCGGATCGCCAGATGCGGCGCGTGCCGGGCATGGGCCAGGCATTCGCGCGCGGCCGCCAGCAATTGCGCCAGCGGCTTGTCGGCCAGTGCTGCGCCGGCGAGGCTGCGGGCCGTGGCGACCGCGAGCTGCGCCGCCTGCACCTCGATCTGCGCCAGCCGCTCGTCCTGTTGCGCCAGCAACAGCTCGCTTTGGCGCACGAGCTGCGAGAGCAGCGCGCCCAATTGCTGGTCTCCCTCGCGCCTGGCCTGGTCGAGACCGCGGTGGAAAGCATCGGCCTTGGCGGCCTCGAGCGCCGCCTCGTCGACCGCCTTGCGGCTGTTGCTGCTGAAGTCGGCAGCGAACATGAATTTCTTGGCTGCTGCCATGTTAGAGGCTTTCATGGGCCATGGATAAGGCTTGGGCGTCGGCGATTTTGTCCGAGTGCCAGGAGCTTGGTGCGGCCAAGCCTTTCGGCTTGGCCGTGACGAGCGACGCCGCAATCGGGCAAAATCGCCACGCCGCTGCGCGGTGAGGTGAAACCGGCCGACCGCCGCGTCGCACCGCTTGCCGATACTGCAGTATCGGCTGCGCAACGCTCCTGGCATTCAGACGGTTTGACCTCACCCAAGTCTTATCCATGGTCCATGAAAGCCTCTAATAAACCAACTCGTCTTCGGCATTGCCCTTGGAGATGATGATCTCGCCCTTTTCGGCGAGGTCCTTGGCCAGAGCCACCATCTTCATCTGCGCTTCGTCGACCTCCTTGAGACGCAGCGGGCCAAGGCCCTGTATGTCGTCCTGCAGGACCTTGGCGGCGCGTTGCGACATCGCCCCGAGGAAGAAGGCGCGCATCTCCTCGTTCGCGCCCTTCAGCGCCCGCGCCAGGGCCTCCTTGTCGACCTGGCGCATCAGAGTCTGCAGGCCGGCGGAATCGAGCTTGCCGAGGTCCTCGAATGTGAACATCAGCGCGCGGATGCGCTCGGCCGATTCCTGGTTGGTGGCGTCGAGCGCGGCGAGGAAGCGCATCTCGGTCTGGCGGTCGAAGCCGTTGAATATCTCGGCCATCATCTCGTGCGGATCGCGCCGGCGCGTCTGTGTCAGCGTCGAGACGAACTCGGTGCGCAGCGTGTTCTCGATATGGTCGAGCGCCTCCTTCTGCACCGATTCCATGCGCAGCATCCGGCTGACGACCTCGATCGAAAGCTCGTTCGGCAGGTTGCGCAGCACGCTGGCCGAGTGATCGGGACGGATACGCGACAGGATGACGGCGATCGTCTGCGGGTATTCGTTCTTCAGGAAGTTAGCGAGCACGACCGCGTCGATATTGCCGAGCTTCTGCCACATGTTGCGGCCGGCAGGACCACGGATCTCTTCCATGATCAGCGCGACTTGATCGGTTGGCAGGATCTTCTCGAGCAGCGAGATCGTCCGGTCGAAGGAGCCGGTGATCGCGCCGGCGCTCGACAGCCTGCCGACGAAATCGAGCATCAGCTTCTCGACCTGGTCGGAATCGACCGTGCCGAGCTCCGCCATGGCGCGGGTGATGATGCGGATTTCCTCGTCGTCGAATTCCTGCCAGATCACCCGGCCGTGCTCTTCGCCGAGGATGAGCAGGATCACTGCGGCGCGCTGCGGCCCGGTCATGCTCTCGAGCGTCGCCGGGCCGTCCGAATAGCTCGACGTCTCGTCCGAGTCGGCGCTTCCGCTGCGGGTGGCGATGGAGCGTGTCGCGGCCATGGTTCAGGCTCCCGTCACGCCGGTGCTTTTTCGTGGATCCAGCCGCGCAGCACCGCGACGGAATCCGCGGGATTCTGCGCGACCATGGCGCCGATCTTCTCGACCGACTGCGCCTTGAGCTGGCCCTTGATCTGCGCGATCGCGAGCATGCGCTCCGACGGCGCATCGACGTCGATCTGTCCGGGCTCGCCATCGGCACCAGCGCCGGCTCCGCCTGACGCGGACGAGAAGGTCGAGGGATCGCCCGTGCCCTGGTCGACGACGACCACGCCGTTGCGCATGAAACTCGGGATGGCCCGGAGCTCGCGATCGGGTGCCAGAACCTGCTTGAGCAGCGGCCGGACCACGACCATCAGCACGATCAGGATGAGCAGCGCGATCACGCCTATTTCGGCGAAGCGGACGATGTCCTCCCGGGTGAACGAGGCGAGCTGCTGCATCAGCGTCTGCTCGGCCAGGTCGCTCGGCGCCTGCGGCGCCTCGGCGAAGCGCAGATTGACGACCTCGACCTGGTCGCCGCGCTGGCGGTCGAAGCCGACCGCCGTGCGCACCAGCTGGCCGATCCGCTCCAGCTCCTCCTGCGACCGCGGCTGGTAGGTCGTCTCATTGCCCTGCCGGCTATAGACGCCATCGACCAGCACGGCCACGGAGAGCTTGCGGACTCGCCCGCCATCCTGCACCTCGGTGCGGGTCGTGCGCGAGATCTCGTAGTTGACGACCTCCTCGTTCTTCGAGCTGGTGTCGCGCTGCTGGCCCTGCTGCTGGCCCTGGTTCTGCTGCGCGCCCGGCAATTCGTTGCCGACCGTGACGCCCTCGCGCTGCTCGTTGGAGGCCGAGGCTTCCGTGCGGTTCTGGCTGGAGCGGATGACCTTGCTCTCGGGATCGAAGGTCTCGGAGCGGCTCTCGATCCGGTTCGAATCGAGCAGGGCCGAAACCTGCACGCGGGCGCGGCCCGGGCCGACGATGCTGGCGACGATGTCGTCGACCTGCGCCTTGATCCGCCGTTCGATCGCGCCCTGGCGCTCGTCCAGCGCCACGCCGACCATGCCCTGCTCGCCCTGGGCGCCATCGGCGAGGAGCCGGCCGCGCTCGTCGACGATCGAGACACGCTCGGGCTTCAGGCCGTCGACGGCCGAGGAGACGAGATGGCGGATCGCCCTGACCTGGGCGTTGTCGAGATCGCCGGCGAGCTTGAGCGCGATCGAGGCGCGCGGCGGCTCTCGGTCGCGCTCGAACAGGCGCCGCTCGGGGATGACGAGATGGACCCGCGCCGCCTGGACGCGGCCGATCGAGCGGATCGTGCGCGACAGCTCACCCTCGAGCGCGCGCAGATGGTTGATGTTCTGGACGAAGCTGGTCGAGGAGAAGGCGTCGCCCTTGTCGAAGATCTCGTAGCCGACGCCGCCGCCCGACGGGATGCCCTTGCCGGCGAGTTCGAGCCTGAGCTTCGGCACGTCGGCCCGCGGCGCCAGGATGGTCTGGCCGTCGCCGCGCAGCTCATATTTCACGCCGCGCGTGTCGAGGTCCTTGGTGATGGCGGCGATGTCCTGGCTCGACAGGTCGGCGAAGAGCACGCCCATCGCCGGCTGCGACATGCGCAGCATGACGAAGGCGAAGAAGCCGATCAGCGCCAGCGTCACGGCCAGCATCGCCGCCAGCCGCGCCGCGCCGAATCTCCGGAACTGTTCGACTAGCCCGTTCACGCCATTCTTCCGTCGCCCGGTACCTGTGAGACCAACGCACAGGCACACCACTAGGCAAGTTTTTCCCGGTGCATGGTTAGCGCCCGGTTAACGGCAGTTAGGAAACGGCACAGTTCGATGGGGACGATATGCGGCCAAAACGCGAAAGGCGCCGGCCATTCAGCCGGCGCCCGACAGATTTCATTAGATATCAGAATAGTTTACTGGCGATAGTGCTGGATTCGGGTGGTGCGCAGGCCGGCAAGGCCGTGCTGATCGATCGAGGACTGCCAGCTCAGGAATTCGTCGACCGTCAGCGTATAGCGCTGGCAGGCCTCCTCCAGGCTGAGCAAGCCACCGCGCACGGCGGCAACGACCTCGGCTTTGCGCCGGATCACCCAGCGGCGTGTGTTCATCGGCGGCAGGTCGGCAATGGTCAACGGGCTGCCATCGGGCCCGATCACATATTTGACGCGCGGTCGCAGCGGCTCGGTCATGGTACTCTCACACAACTCAACAGACCTACTGCCGGAGAGCCTACCCCCGTCGGGCTTAAATTTTGCCTAAAGCAACCATGCAGGCTTTCGGCATGAGTCATGACCCGGCTCGTCAGGCGCCGCTCTTCACCGATTTGACCTTGTCGAGCGGGACTTTGAGCGTGCCGATCAACAGGGTCGGGACGGTGGTCGAGAAGTCGATGCCGTCGACCTTGCCGGTGATCTCGGTCTTGATCGTGATTGCCGCGCCGGAGACGTCGGTGCCGTCCACCGTGATGGAGTATTCTCCGTCCGGCGCCGTGGAACCGGTCGAGGTCTTGCCGTCCCAGCTATAGGTCTGGTCGCCGGCAGTCAGCGTCTTCGTGCCGCTGTAGACCACGTTCCCCTTGGCGTCCTTGATCGTGATCGTGCCGGTGCCGCCCTTGGAGGCGTTGAGCTTCCACTCAGCCTTGCCCTCTGCGAGCTGCGTCGCCGCGCCATCGGCCGTAACGGTCTGGCCGACGAAGCCGATCGCGCTGGCGCCGGTCGTCGCCTTGCTGACGCCGAGCAGCGCGGTCAGCGTCTCGTTCTGCTTGAGTTGCTGCTCGACGCCGGCGAACTGCACCAGTTGCTGGGTGAACTGGTTGGTGTCGAGCGGATCGAGCGGGTTCTGGTTCCTGAGCTGCGTCGTCAGCAGGGTCAGAAACTGGTCGAAATTGTTGGCGATCGAGGTGCCGCTGCCAGTCGCGGTATTGTTCTGGGCCGCCGCGATCTGGGAGTTCGACAGTTTACCCGTATTGGAGACGGTCATGGCACGTCCCTCCTTCAGATGCTGAGATCGACGCCGCCGAGACGGCTGGCGTTGCGCGGCAGGCTGGCCGCTTCAGGGATCAGCGCGCTGTCGTCGGAGGCCTGGACCCAGACGCGGCGCCCGCGCGGCGCCTCTTCGTCCTGGCGCTGCTGGCGCGCGCCAGCTTGCTGATCGCCGGAATCGCGCAGGCTCAGGTCGATTCCACCGTCCGATGGCTTCAGCCCCGCCTGCTCGAAGGCACGCTCGAGCGTGCGTGCATCGCGCTGCAGCATGTGCAGCGTCTCGACCCGGTCGACCGTCAGCTTGGCGCTGACCTCACCCTTGTCGGAAATCTCCAGGCTGACATCTATGCGCCCGAGCTCGGCCGGATCGAGCCTGATGTCGAAGCGCTTGTTGCCGGCGAGCGCCCTCGCGCCGATCTCGACCGGCACGACATGCAACGGCGTCGCCCGGCCGGTCTCGCCGGAAAGCGTCCTGTGGGCAGCTTCCGCCTGGGTATGAGCCGTGGCCTGGGCGGCGGCATCGAGCTCGGTCAAAGGCGCTTGCGGCGTGGTCAGGCTCTGCGGCCCGGCTGCCAGGATCGCCTGCGGGCTCACGGGGGCGTTCGCTTGCGGCGTGGCCGCCACCGGAGCGGCCTCGTCCTTGGCGCTTGCCTGCGCAGGCTGGCCGGCGGTTGCCGCCTCTGTCGCCTTGATCTCGCTGCCGGCCGCAGTCGGCATCGCCTTGCCGGCCTCGCCCGCATCCTTCGGAGCCGTTAGGCCATCTGCGGCCTTGGCGTCGCCTTGCTGCACCTCGCCGGGCTTGGTGTCCGCCTTGGGCGCGGCGCCGGCTGCGGGAAGCTGCGCCGTCACACCGGTCTTGACGCCGGCCGCGGCAGCTTCGCCGCTCGCATTGGCCTGAGCCTCGACCGTCACCGACGCTGCCGGGCCCGGGACGACGACAGCATTCGCCGCTGCCGATGCGGTGGTGCTGGTCACAGTGCTCGCCGCAGTCACCTGGCCTTCGGGTTCGCCTTCCGGCGTAGCAGCGCCGTCCGGCTTGGCCTGCTCGCCACCCTGCACCGTCAGCGCCGCCAGAGCGAGGAATTCGGCCGCGACGGCGGGAACCGGCACTGGTTGTGGCACGGCGACCGGAACAGCGGGCGTCTCCGGCTTGCCCTCGGCAACGACCACAGGTGCTCCGTCGACCGCGGCGGCCGATCCGGCCTTGCCTTCCGCCGTCTTGCCTTTCGCCGGCTTGTCGCCATCGGCCGTCTTGGCGGTCTTCCCGTCGGCAGTCGTAGCATCCTTCTCAGCCGCCTCCTCGGTCGCCGGCTCTGTCTTCGGCTTGTCGGACGGCTCCTTTGCGTCTGCCGCCTTCTTTCCCTTGCCAGCGTCGTCGGTGCGGGCGGGAGGATTGGAGTCGGCTGCCGCCGTCCTGCGCGCGTCTTCCGATTTCGAGGGCTCGCGCGGCTCCGCGCTCTCGCGCGCGCCGCGATCATCATCGAGACGCGCACGCGGCCGCTCCGCCGGCTCCTGCGGCAGCGTGAAGGCCTGCTCCGGCTCGCTGCGCTCAGGCGCCCGGCGGCTCGGAAGCGGGATTTCGGGCAGCGCGGACGAACGCGAGACCGGCGCGGCGGACATGGGATACTCTCCGGAACAAAACCGTGATGTGGCCGCAACTCGCCGAGCAAGAGCCAAGCCAACCAGAAAATCCTTTTGATTCAGCGCCTTGACAAGATCCAACGCACGATTCACCCGGCAGGAATCGCTTGCTCGGTGTCGCTGACCCGGCAGGAATTGCCGGCCGGATGCTGGCCCGCACCTGTCAAAACCGCTATAGAGCGCCCAAATCCTCGGACGCATGCGCCGAACCCGCCCGGAACCCCGATGACCGTTTCCCTCAACTCGCTCGACATCGCCAAGCCGCCATCGGCGACGCGCGTCGTCGCGGCCATGTCGGGCGGTGTCGATTCCTCGGTGGTGGCGGCCCTGCTCAAGCGCCAGGGCTACGATGTCGTCGGCGTCACCTTGCAGCTCTACGACCATGGCGCCGCCGTGCACCGCGCCGGCGCCTGCTGCGCCGGCCAGGACATCCACGACGCCCGCCGCGTCGCCGAGGCGATCGGCATCCCGCATTACGTGCTCGACTATGAGAGCCGCTTCCGCGATGCGGTGATCGAGCGCTTCGCCGAGAGCTATCTCGCCGGCGAGACGCCGATCCCCTGCGTCGAGTGCAATCGCACCGTGAAGTTCCGCGATCTGCTCGGCCTCGCCCGCGAGCTCGGGGCCGACGCGCTCGCCACCGGCCATTACGTCGCCAGCCGCGATCTCGGCACCGGCCATCGCGGCCTGTTCCGCGCCGCCGATGAGAGCCGCGACCAGAGCTATTTCCTCTATGCCACCACGCAGGAGCAGCTCGATTTGCTGCGCTTCCCGCTCGGCGGCCTCGACAAGGTCCAGACGCGCGCGCTCGCCGCCGAGTTCGGCCTCGCCATCGCCGACAAGCCCGATAGCCAGGACATCTGCTTCGTGCCGAACGGCCGCTATGCCGAGGTGATCGAGCGCCTGAAGCCGGGCGCCGCCCGCGCCGGCTCCATCGTCCATCTCGACGGCCGCGTGCTCGGCGAGCATGAGGGCGTGCTGCGCTACACGGTCGGCCAGCGCAAGGGCCTCGGCATCAGCGGCGCCGAGCCGCTCTATGTCGTCGCGCTCGACGCCGAGAACGCCCGTGTCATCGTCGGCCCGCGCGAGGCGCTGAGCGTCAGCCGCGTCGACCTGCGCGACCTCAACTGGATCGGCGACACCGCCCTCGCCGATCTGCCACCCGAGGGCATCGAGGTCGCGGTCCGCGTCCGCTCGACCCGCGCCCCGCGCGAAGCCCGCCTGCTCACCGACGACAAGGGCGTCCACGTCCTTCTGGCGCAGGGCGAGGAGGGCGTCTCGCCCGGCCAGGCCTGCGTGATCTACGACCATGCCGGCAGCGGAGCCCGCGTGCTCGGCGGCGGCGTCATCATGGCCAACCGGGCGCCCCGCCCGGCGTCGCAGCCCGAGCCCGCCTACGCCACCACATGACGACGACGAACGGTCTCGACGCGCAGAAGCGCGTCTATGCGGTCTGGGCAAAATTCTACGACCGGATCTATCAGGGGCTGCTCGCCCGCGCCCAGCGCGAGGCGGTGGCGGCGGCCTGCGCCAGCGGCCGCGACATCCTCGAGATCGGCGTCGGTACCGGCCTGACCCTGCCCTATTTCGAGCGCGACAGGCAGGTCGTCGGCGCCGACCTCTCGCTCGACATGCTGCGCGTCGCCCGGGCCAAGGTGCTGAGCCAGGGCCTCGCCCATGTCCGCGGCCTGATGGTGATGGACGCCTGCCGGCTCGGCTTCGCCGATCGCTCCTTCGACGCGGTCACCGCCCAGTTCGTCATCACCCTCGTTCCCGATCCCGAGCAGGCGCTCGCCGAGATGGACCGGGTGCTGCGTCCCGGCGGCGAGATCGTCATCTCCAGCCGCCTCGTCGACGATGGCGGCTTCGCCGCGCCGTTCTGGAAGGCGGTCGCGCCATTGGCCCGCGCAATCGGCTGGAGCAGCGATTTCAAGGTCTCGCGCCTGACCGGCTGGGCCGCCAGTACCGGCCGTTACGAGACCGTCCATGTCGGCCAGGGCTATTTCAAGGTGGTCAGGCTGAGGAAGCTGAGCTGAACCGCGCCATCAAGGCTTGACGCCGGCACCTGCCGCCCCCTATATCCGCGCCGTCGCGATTGACCGCCGTCCTTCGGCGCGTCGCCATCGGGGCGGGGTAGCTCAGCTGGTTAGAGCAGCGGAATCATAATCCGCGTGTCGGGGGTTCGAGTCCCTCTCCCGCTACCAAACTCTCTTTCATCGACATTCGGTGACGACCGTGACCGGCCCCAGAAGGGCCGGTTTCTTTCGTTTCTGGCTTGTTTTCAGTATTGGTGACAACTCCATTAATCTCACTAGAAAATGTAACATTCATATGTCCTGTATCGCCAAATTCTCCTGGCCTATAATAATTAATGGTAATTTTATAATATGATGAAATCTCTATTTCTCCGCCTTGATTTGATAAGCGCGACAATTTATCATTTGGTTCTGATCTTTATTCGGCATGTCGACCCACTTTGAACTACCTCGTCGACTGATATCGAAGCCAAGCTTTTGAAGATTCGATCTATTTCATCAGAGCTTGGGCGCATCGATTCATCGCTGATATTGGATAGTTTTTCGAATTGCCAAAGCTTTACACTACCGCTCGCTCGTAAATTATATTTTTCTATCGTCGCTTTAGTTATCGTCAGAGAATAAAAATCGCGTAAGTAAATTCGAGAAGAAATCATATCACCAAGATCATTGCAATTACCGATAGCGGGATAGATATATTCTCTTTCCTTATGGCCGGAAATGAATTTTGCGTAGATCGGGACGCAAGGTATTTCTCGTACTTCATTTTCCGGCTGGAATGGAAGAATTCCCGTTCGATGTACTTCACGCTTGCGCGACACAGGGGGAATATAAAAAAACTGCTCGAAGCTCTCCGTTGTCCGAATCGACGCCATGATCGTATCGTTGCAAACAACCCCTCCCGCAGCATACGCCGCATGCCCAAGCCAAGCGCGCGTCAAAAGACGCTCGATAAGTATTCCAGCATTTTTCAAGGATTCTTCTGCCGCAGAGCCCTTCATAATAAAGCGGCGATCGTTGGCTGACACATGAAAAGGTAAATTAAAGCCCGTCAATAAAACAAAAACAAAAAATATCTTCTTTCGGAAACCCAGATTTGCGGGACACCATATGGAATGCCTCACCATAAACGCTTCCCGAGCCGACGTCCGATCTCACGATCGCGGCTGTTCAGCACGCTCCCCATCCTCTCGCAGGCAGGCGCCAACCGCAACCCTAGCGCGAAGAGAGCATAATTCAGCAGCAGGTCGCAAGGCAGATTATCTGTATGCGGCTCACTATCAGACGTGCCTAAACTTGAAACTCACGGGCCGCACCGCGTCGCGCCGGCCCTCTACTCCATCGGCTCATGAAATCGAGCCGAAAGCGCCCTCACAGGCTGCTGGACAAGCCCGCAGCCAAGCATGGCCCTGCGCGACAAAACCGTCTAGGAGGCCATCGTTACGACCATTGATGCCACATAGCCTATCGTTTTCGTAACAGTGCGACTTTTGGCCGAACGAAGCGATCCGGAAAGGTCGAGGATCGATGCCGGAGGCCGACCTGCAACGTCCGCATTCCGGCCGGATCTCAACGTCCGGTCCTGGCGCGTTGCGGCACAAGCGCAAGCGGCGTCCGCTATCTGCAGCAGGATCGGTCCAAGGGACTAGAGTGCACAGGCATCGCACCCATCCACGAGATCGCCGCCCTTGGGAACGGCCCAGCGGCAAGGCTCAAGGAGGCTGTCGAAGCGTCCTCAAACCGCAAGACAGGTCAAAATTCGCTCCACCCGCCAACAGCGCTACCCGAGGCACGCTTCGGGGACTGCGTAGGCTTTGACGTCCCAGGCACGATGGCCGCCATATGCGAAGCCGATTGGCGCAGCTGCGAGGCGAGGTTGCCAGCAAGATCGCTTTCGACCTTGCCGCCTTCCGAAGATCCCACTCGGAAATCCTGGACCATCTTCTGCAGCGCTTCGGTCGCCCGCTGGAGTTCGGCTGCGACACCCGCGCTCTGCTCCGCCATCGAGGAATTGCGCTGGGTCATCTCGTCCATATGCGCGACGACCTTCGCGACCTCCTCGATGCCATTGGCCTGCTCGCGGGAGGCGCTGGTGATGTCGGTCAGGGCCGAGGCTACGCTGGTCGAGGAACGCACGATCTCGGCGAGCGACGAGCCGGCCTCGTTCACCAGCCTGACCCCCTCTCCAACCTCCTGCGTCGAGTTCGAGATCAGCTTCTTGATGTCGTTGGCGGCTTCGGCTGAGCGCTGCGCCAGCGTCCTGACCTCGCTGGCGACCACCGCGAAGCCCTTGCCGGCATCGCCGGCGCGGGCGGCCTCCACGGCGGCGTTGAGCGCGAGAAGGTTGGTCTGGAAGGCGATGTCGTCGATCACGCGGATGATCTCGCCGATATCGTTGGAGGCCTTCTCGATCCGCTCCATCGCCGTTACCGCATCGGTGACGATCTTGCCGCCGCGATTGGCCGCAGCGTCGGCAACAGCCCCCAGGCCCGCAGCCTCGCGGGCCCGCTCATAGCTCTGCTTGACAGAGGCTGCGAGCTCTTCCGTGGTCGCCGCCGTCTCCTCGAGCGAGGATGCCTGCTCCTCGGTGCGCTGGGCCAGGTCCTTGCTGTCGGCGCCGATGCGCTGGGACCCAACGGCGACCTGCGCCGAGATCTCGCCGACGGCGCGGATGATCGCACCGAAGGACTCGACCAGCTCGTTGACGCCCTGGCAGAGATCGCCGATCTCACCGGTCTTGCCGTCGAGCGGAACGCGCTGCGTCAGGTTCTTGGCCTGCGTCGCCGCAATGACCGTCCGCGTTTCCTCCACCGCCTGACGAAGCGCGATCTCTGCCTGCTTGTTGGCGGTGATGTCGGTGGCGAACTTCACCACCTTGCAGACCTGGCCGAGGGCATCGACGATCGGATTGTAGGATGCCTGGATCCAGACCCTGCGTCCGCCCTTGCCGATCCGCAGATATTGGCCGTCGTCATATTCCCCGCGGCCGAGCTTCTGCCAGAAGCGGACATAGGCTTCACCGTTGCGCTCGCCGGGCTCGACGAAGATCGAATGGTGCCTGCCCTTGATCTCATCGACCGTATAACCCAGCGCCCGCAGGAAATTGTCGTTGGCGTCCAGGATATTGCCGGAGAGATCGAACTCGATCACGGCCTGCGACTTGCCGATCGCCGCGATCTGGCCCTGGGCATTCGACATCGCTTCCTTGATGTGGGTTATGTCGGTCGCATATTTGATGACCTTGAAGGGCTGGCCACCACCGCGTCCGCAGATCGGCGTATAGGTCGCCTGCAGCCAGATGCGGCGGCCATCCTTGGCGACCCGGGCGAACTGCGCCTGAAACGCCTGCCCTCGCTTCAGGCCCTGCCAGAAGCTTCGATAGGTCTCGCTCTCGCGTTCCTGCACAGGAACGAACATCGCATGATGCTGACCCACGACCTCGCTGCGCGCGTAGCCGACCGTTTTCAGAAAAATCTCGTTCGCGTCCAGAATCTTCCCATCGAGGTCGAATTCGATGACTGCCTGCCAGCGCCGGATGGATGCTGCTTCCGCCGTCGCCTGAGAGTCCGCTCCCGAGAAAAAACGCATCCGCTGCCCCTGAGTTCAAGGTTTGTGCTACTGCGGAAGCGAAGCATTGATTGGCTAGCGATCCGTTAACGTCAGGATCGGAGCAGTTAATGCCAGTGTCTTTCCCAATCGCTGAAGACTGCGGCGAATGCACTCCGCTGAAGCTCAATCTCCGCCGGACATTAAACCACGCCAGAATTGGGAAGCCCGCTCAGTTACCTCCAAAGGCAGTTGCGGCAATGAAGAAGCTCTGGCCACCCCCATCCAGCCGCGGCGGGGCTGCTTCGAGCCGCCGAACGTCCTTGACAGCTGCGCCATGGGGGCCCTGCCGCGCCTCAAGAACCAATCGCTCGACACGTTCGGCTGGACCGGAAAGCGCCGCTTCCACGGTGCCGTCCGCGCAGTTGCGCACCCAACCGCTTACACCGGCAGCGAGGGCGCGGCCGCGGAACCATTGCCGGTAGCCAACTCCTTGGACCCGTCCGGAAATGCTGATGTGCAGCTCCATGCGATCCCGCGCTTGTCCGTCAAGAAATCGCTGCAGAAATTCTGACACCTCGCCTGCCCGCTCTCAAGGCATAGGCGCGGCACCGTAGCTTCGAAATTGACCGCGCCGGGACGTCGAAACAGATTGCCAACTTAAGATACGCGATCGCCGCATGGCGGTCATCCATAGGCTGGAATTGCGATTGGAATGAATGTCCGCTTCAGGCCGGCCGGCCAATGTCCGGGAATGGCGCTGCGCGGCCGTGAGTCCTGTCCGCGGGGAGTAGCCAGCTTGGGTGGTTTCCTGACGCTTGGAGCGCCTACCCATACGCCCTTGTTGCATCTCTTTTGACGTGACAGGTTAAGTGCCGGGAGGTTCGCCTATGCCGTCGTCTCCACAGCGAGCCATGCTCGCCGCCCGAGCGATGCTGCTTACATTCGAAGAGCGTCTCACTGGGGCATCTGCCACTGTTGGTTCGTCGCCTGTGGCCAGCCTGAAAGTGCAATGCTAACGGTATCAATCATCGAGTTTCACGTTCTTTGATGCAGTTGAATCCACTTCTCCACGCTGAACTGGTCACCGGGCGAAGGCAGTCAGCTCTCATCGACCTTTGGTCGACAACCGGCTTCGCTGCAGCCGTGAGTGAAGTCACGGGTCCACATCTCTACGAGTTCGGCGAACTGCCGGTTCCGACGGTCGCGATCACGCTCTACGACGTCCGCCGCCATGTGCTGATCGAAAACGGCAGGGTCCGGCGCGACGCGCCCGTCCATACGGGGCGCTTCCGCATCGGGCAGCCGGGGCGCAGCGTCGTCGTGGATGCCGTGCCCGAGGTTGGGTCCGGGAAGCTGCTTCTGCTCTATCTCGGCAAAGCCCTGCTCAAGGAGGTCGGCGCAGCGCGCGGATCTGCGGACCCGATTGCGCTGATGGACATGGCTTGGGACACCGAGGATCCGTTGCTGGAGATGTCGGCCCGGCGGCTGGTCGAGGCGAGCGACAGCGGCCAGCGGCCCAATGCGCTATTGGCCGAGCAGGTCGCCTACACGCTCGCGCTGCACCTGTCGGATCGCTATGCGGCGCCGGGTTCCCCGAAATCAGAGCCTCTGCCGAGTCTGGACGAGACGATGCGTGCGCGCGTCGTCGAGTTCGTCCGGGCCGATCCCAGCGCTCCGGTCACGTTGGCGGCGATGGCGCAGGTGGCGGGCATGACCCCTTCCAGCTTCGTCCGAAGCTTCAAGCGCTCGACCGGCCTCACACCGCATCGTTTCGTGGTCGAGCAACGTATTCTCGCCGCCCGGCGCCTGCTTGCGACCTCGGACCTGCCGATCGTCGAGATCGCACTGTCGGTCGGCTTCTCCTCGCAATCGCATTTCGGCGTCGCCTTCCGCGCGGTGACCGGCGAGAGCCCCGCACGCTATCGCCGCCTGCAGCGTGGGCACGGATAATTTTTCGACAAAACGCCGGACGCCAGGGAGCTGCCGGAGAATATTCCGGCAGACGTATCCGGCGGTTTTGGGAGACCTGTCCTCTCGCGCTGATCGCCCACGGAAGGCGATGCGAGGGAGGATACGAATGGCGACATCTACAAGCACGGTCGCGCCGGCCGAGGATACCAGCCTGACCGGCTTCTACAGGGACATGACCGTTCCCGAGAAGCGCACCTTCTGGGCCTGCGCGACGGGCTGGGCGCTCGACGGCATGGACTTCATGATCTACCCGCTGGTGATCGGCACGATCATCATGCTCTGGCAGGTCGATGCCGGCACCGCCGGCCTTGCCGGTACCGTGACCTTGCTCGCCTCGGCGCTCGGCGGCTGGGGGGCCGGCTATCTCGCCGATCGCATCGGCCGGGTCCGCACGCTGCAACTGACGATCATCTGGTTCTCGTTCTTTTCGCTGCTCTGCGCATTTGCGCAGAATTTCGAGCAGCTGCTGATCTGTCGCGCCCTGCTTGGCCTCGGCTTCGGCGGCGAATGGGCGGCCGGCGCCGTGCTGATGGGCGAGACGATCCGCGCTCAATATCGGGGCCGGGCCGTCGGCTGCGTCCAGTCGGGTTGGGCTGTCGGCTGGGGGCTCGCCGTGCTGGCGCAGGCCGCGCTGTTCTCGCTGCTGCCGGCCGAGCAGGCCTGGCGCTGGATGTTCGCGATCGGAGCGCTGCCGGCGCTGCTCGTCCTGTATCTGCGTGCCTATGTGAAGGAGCCGGAGGTCTCGATCGAGGCCCGCGCCAAGGTTGCCGCCACCGGCGATCGCCCGTCGATCCTCGAGATTTTCCAGGGCCCGATCCTGAAGACGACGATCCTCGCCTCGCTCGTCACCACCGGTTGCCAGGGCGGTTACTACGCCATCACCTTCTGGGTGCCGCGTTTCCTGACAACGGAACGGAAACTCTCGATCGTGAGTTCGACTGGCTATCTTTCGGCTGTGATCATCGGCTCCTTCGTCGGCTATCTCGTCGGTGCCTGGTTCGCCGACAAATACGGCCGCCGCCGCCTGTTCCTGACCTTCTCGCTCGGGGCCATGGTGGTCGTCCTCGCCTATACCCAGCTTCCGCTGTCGAACGAATTGCTCTGGGTGCTCGGCTTCCCGCTCGGCTTCTTCGCCTCCGGCTATTTCTCGGGCATGGGCGCCTTCCTGACGGAACTGTACCCGACCAGGCTGCGCGGCTCCGGCCAGGGCTTCTGCTACAATTTCGGACGGGGCATCGGCGCACTTTTCCCCTTCCTCGTCGGCTACCTCTCGCAGATGACGTCTCTCGCCAACGCGATCTGCCTGTTCGCCCTGTTCGCGTATGTGCTGTTCTTCCTGGCTGCCTATGCGCTGCCGGAAACGCGCGGCAAGGTGCTGCACGCAGATGCGTGAAGAAGCTTCCGTAACCGATCGGGCTCCGGCCTGCCCAGGGCCCGATCCCCGTCCGCACCGGCCGACGCGCTTCGTCGTGCCGCCAGGCGCGGTCGATACCCACGCACATGTCATAGGGCAGCCCCCGGCCCAGCCCTTCGTAGCCGGCCGCAGCTACACGCCGGTGCCGGCCACGCCGGAAGGCTACCTCGCCATGCTGGACGCGACCGGCATGGCCTATGGCGTCCTCGTCCAGGTCAGCGTGCACGGCACGGACAACCGCTTGATGGTCGAGACCTTGAAGGCGAACCGTGATCGGCTACGCGGTATCGCCGTCATTCCGCTCGGCCTGCCCGACCGGGAACTCGCGGCACTCAAGGAAGCCGGGGTGGTCGGCCTGCGCCTCAACATCCTCTATGGCGGCGGCATCGGTTTCGACCAGTTGGACGACTATGCGGCCCTGGCCAGGGAGTTGGGCTGGCATCTGCAGTTCCTCATCGACGCCAGGGACCTGCCACCGCTGGCGCCAAAGCTCGCCAAGCTGCCCGTGCCCTTCGTCGTCGATCACTGGGGACATTTTCCGGTCTCGCGCGGGATCGACGATCTGGGCTTCCGGACGCTCGTCTCGCTCGTGCGCGACGGGGGCTGGGTCAAACTGTCGGGCGCTTACCGCAATACGGTCGAGGGACTGCCCTATGCCGACACGATTCCATTCGCTCGTCTTCTTCACGAGGCAGCGCCGGAACGTTGCGTCTGGGGCTCCGACTGGCCGCATGTCGCTCACTGGCAGCACATGATGAATGTCGGCAACCTGCTCGACCTTCTCGCCGATTGGGTGCCCGACCCGGCTGCCCGCGACCGCGTGCTCACGCACAACGCGCACCGCCTCTACGGCTTCAGGCAGCAAGGCTCATGAAAACCCCTCCCAGCACGGACGACGCGTTCCTGGAGGCTCTGCGCTCCATCCTGAGCGATACCGGTCTCGTTCTCGGCGATGAAGCCATGTCGCCCTACTGCGTGGACTGGCGCGGCGAGTTCGGCGCGCCCGCGCTCGCTGTGACTCGGCCAAAGAGCGTCGATCAGGTCTCTGCCGTAGTGCGGCTCTGCGCCGAACGGGGTATCGCGATCGTGCCGCAAGGCGGCAATACCAGCCTCGCTGGTGGCGCAGTGCCGATCGCCGGGCGGGCCCAGATCGTACTCAGCCTGTCGAGGATGAATGCGATACGCTCGATTGACCCGGTCGGTATGACCATGACGGTCGAGGCCGGAGCCGTGCTCGAAACCGTGCAGGAAGCGGCGCGAGAGCATGAGCTGCTCTTCCCCGTTAGCTTCGCGGCCCAGGGCTCGAGCCAGATCGGCGGCATCGTCTCGACGAATGCCGGCGGCATCAACGTCCTGCGCTATGGCATGACGCGTCAGCGCATGCTCGGGCTCGAAGCCGTTCTTGCCGACGGCTCGGTCGTCGCTGGCCTGCGCCATTTGCACAAGGACAATGCCGGCTATGACTGGAAGCAGCTTCTGATCGGCGCCGAGGGCACACTCGGGATCGTAACGGCGGCAAGCCTGCGCCTCTCGCCACGGCCGAAGCATAGGGTCACCGCATTCCTCGCCGTGCCCGATCCGGCATCAGCGCTGGCCTTGCTCGAGCACGCCACTGCCGAGCTTGGTGACGCGATTTCCGCCTTCGAACTGATCTCGCCATCCGCCCTCGCGCTGGTGAGACAGCATTTCGGATTGAGACCGCCAATGGAGATGCAGTCCTGGGCCGTGCTGGTCGAGGCCGCCTCGAGCCTCTCCGGCCTGCGCGATGCGATGGAGGCGGCGCTGGGCAGCGCCCTGGAGGCCGGCGATGCCAGCGACGGCGTGATTGCCGAAACCGAGACGCAAGCCGCTGCCCTGTGGGCCCTGCGGGAGCATGTGACCGAGGCTGAGCTGAAATCCGGGCGCAGCGTCAAGCACGACGTCTCCGTGCCGATCAATCGCATTCCGAACTTCATTCGCGATGCCTCATATGCTCTGCACAAGGCTTTCGATGGGCTGCAGGTCGTCGTGTTCGGCCATGTCGGGGATGGGAATGTCCACTTCAATGTGCTTGCCGGCGCAGCTGAGGCCAAGGCGGCGATCAACCGTGTCGTTCATGACGTCGTAGCCGGATATCAAGGAAGCATTTCCGCCGAGCACGGCATCGGCAGCTACCGGGTCGCCGAACTCGCCCACTATAAGCAGCCTGCCCAGCTTGAGCTCATGCGGACGCTCAAACGCGCGCTGGACCCACAGGGTATCCTCAACCCAGGTAAAATTCTGGATGCGCCCTAGAACCAACCCATGTTCGGCACCTGAGGCAGGACGCCCGCTTCTGGGCAGAGCGTCAACGTCGGCTTCTGGCGCCCACCAGGCCAGCCCCATGCATAAGATCGGGGTGCTTGATGATTGTCATTCGCCAAACTGGATGCTTCCACGCCCATAGGGTCGACAACGCTCATCACTCAATCTGCTATCCTGGGCGCGAACACAAACCTAAAGCGGTATGAGAAACGGCATGATACGACGCTACACGGTTTCAGCTTGACCCATCACTCCCAGAGTGAGTTCCACCGACTCACGGAAGTCGAAAAGGGCATGCCGATGGAGCCCCCGGAGAAATTGAACCAAGCAATTCTCGAGTTCCTCGTGCTTTGCCTCGAAGACAGCTCGCTGAAAGCCGTAGGAAGCTGGGATCTCGCGCAGATTCTCAAAGAGGCTGAAGACAACGCAGGTTCAGAGCGATGAAGTTAAAAGCTCAGGCTGCCGGCGGACTGCGACCGGCCGTGAGCCCTTTGTCGTTCCGAACGGCCCGCTCGGCTCGAACTCGACCGCGAGGCGCCACACGGCAATGTCTGCTTTCGGACAACGCGCTAGTGTCCGAAAGTGGCGCACGGTGGCAGGCCGTTCCAAGAAAAGGTGGTGATTTGAGCGGTTGTTGGTGCGACCACGACCGAGTTCATGCCGCATCTGTTTCACGCACTGTACGCGCCAACTATAGGTCGAGGACGAGGCGCTGGGAGGCAGCGCGCGACACGCAGATGCAGATGCGGTCGCCCGCCGCTTGTTCCTGCTCGGTCATGTAGCTGTCGCGATGGTCCGGGAGGCCATCGAGCACGCGCGTGATGCAGGTTCCGCAAATG
This sequence comes from Allobosea sp. NPDC003192, assembly GCF_050275675.1. Classification (NCBI taxonomy): domain Bacteria; kingdom Pseudomonadati; phylum Pseudomonadota; class Alphaproteobacteria; order Hyphomicrobiales; family Alloboseaceae; genus Allobosea; species Allobosea sp. NPDC003192. The sequence goes on along the minus strand of NZ_JBNNPK010000002.1, from coordinate 480,964 downwards.
CCCTGCTCGCAGGACAGTTCGGGCTCGATGCCGTGACGCCGAAGCGCTTCGGCGATCGTTTCGCCGGCGCCGACCTCGATCACGCCAGGGCGCGAAGCCAGCACCAGTTCGAAATCCCGGTCGCCCGCAGCCGCCGAGGTCGCGCAGGCGCTGAAATGCTCGCAGTGCACCGCCGTACCCGGCCAGCCCAGCTCGGATGCGATGGACTGCGTGGCCGCGATGAAAGCCGGTGGGCCGCAGAGATAGACATGCGTCCCGCTCTCGATGGCCGCCAGCCGCTGGCGGAGCGCGCCGGCGGTGTGGTCGCCTGACAGGCCGTACAGAAGCTCGATCTCGCCCTTGGACGCCAGTGCGGCCAACGTCCCGGCGAAGGCGGCGTGCTCCGGCGAACGGGCGAAATAGTGCAGTGTGAACTGGGAGTCTCCGACCGCGAGATGGCGCGCCATCGACAGCAGCGGCGTGATGCCGATACCGCCGGCGAAGAGCAGGTGCCGTGTTGCCACTGCCACGAGCGGGAAATTGTCGCGCGGCGGGCCGATCTCGATGACGCGGCCTTCGGGCAAGTCATGCATCGCCGCCGAGCCGCCGCGCGATGCCTCCTCGCGCTTGACCGCGATGGTGTAGCAATGCGCCGGCCCCGGTCCGTCGCAGAGGGAGTATTGCCGCGTCAGCCCCGGCGCGATGAAGACATCGATATGCGCTCCGGGTCGGACCGGCGGCAGCATGCCGCCATCCAGCGGCTCCAAGGTGAAGCCAGCGATGTCGACGGCCTCGCGCCGGATGCTGCTGACGCGGACTGGAATGCGGCTCATGTCATTCGCCGGCCATCAGCGCCGGCGCGCGTTCGGCTGCCCTGAGCTGGTCCATGATCCGCCGCCAGCGCACGACCCCGAGATCGGTCTCGAGCATCACCGGCTTGAGCTCCGCCGGATCGCTCATCCGGATGTTGCGGTGCTGCGCGCGGATCATCGGCTCATCCTGCTCCTCGAAGGCGAAACGGCGCAGGTCGGAGATCTTCTCGCGCGTCGCCTGGTCCTCGGAATCCGGGCGAATGTTCCAGCGCGTCGCCGCAAAATGGTAATGCGTCGTGGTCTCGGTTTCCGGCGTTAGGATATGCGTGCCGAAATAGCCGGTTCCCTCCTCGCGCGGCCGGCCGGGCAGCGTGACGCCGACATCGAGCAGCAGGCAGCTCGGCGCATCCCAGCGGAAATCGGTCCAGCAATCGACCGGCGCTCCGTCCTGCCGGAACAGCATGTCGAACATCCCGGGCGGCGGCACATTGCGGGCGAAGCGCTTGACGTTGATCGTGTTGCCGGCCTGCTCGATCGTCGTCGGCGCCGCGATCATCGGCTCGTTGCCGAGGATGCCGTCGTGCAGGAAGCTTGTGTGGCTGCAGTCGAGCAGATTGTCGACGATCAGGTCATAGGGAACGTCCATCACCATGTGGTCGCGGCGCGTCACGGCCGGCCCCTCGCTGGTGTCGTCGAGTTTCGAGAAGTCCGGGATCAGTCCCGGATCGGTAGCCCGTTCGCCCATCCAGATCCACAAGCCGGAATGCTTTTCGACCACGGGGTAGCTGCGGATGCGTGCCGCAGCCGGGATCTTGCCCGAAGGATGCGGATTGCGGACACAGGCACCCGAGCCGTCGAATTCCAGCCCGTGATAGCCGCAGATGATGCGGTCGCCTTCGACGCGCCCCATCGACAGCGGTGCGAAGCGGTGCGGGCAGCGATCGTCGAGCGCGATGACCGCACCATTCCCTCGGCGGGTGAAGACCAGCGGACGGCCGATGATCGTCCGCGGGAACAGGACGCCCGGCTTGATCTGCTCGGCCCAGGCGGCGAAGTACCAGGTGTTCAGAAGATAATCCATGAGCGACCTCCCTGGGGTCTGCTTGCCGAATGCGGCTCGTTCACGAGCCCATCTTGCAGTCGCCGACATAAGGGTCGGCGCCGTTCTCGAGCGCGAGGCTGGGCGCGGTCAGCCCCCAATTGCCGTCGGGCTGCGCGGCGACGGTGAGGGCGTAGTAATTGTCCAGCGGCATCTGGTTCCTGCCGAACCGGAACACGCCGCGCACCGATCGGAATTTCGCCTCGGCCAGGGCCTTCTGCAGCGCGGCCTTGTCGGAGAGATCGCCCTTCACCGTTTCCAGCGCCGCCTTGATGAAGGGAATGACGTCGTAGGCCGCGGCAGCGTAGTTCGACGGCGTCCGGCCGTAGCGGGTGCGGAAATCGGCGACGAAGCGCTTGTTCTCGGGCGTATCGAGATCGGGGTACCAGTAGTCGATCAGCCCGGTGCCGAGCGCCCCGGTGACGTTGCCCTGCTGCAGTGACGGCAGCGCGGTCTGGTCGAGGGTATAGACGGTGTAGAGCTTGACCTTGCCAGCCAGTCCCGACTGCTCGAACTGCTTCATGAAGGCGGCGGCGCGGCCGGGATAGAAAGCGACGAGCGCCTCGGCGCCGCTGGCCGCGGCCTTGGTCAACTCCGCCGAGAAGTCGAGCTGCGGGTCGTCCCCCCATTTGGTGAAGTCTTGACCGACGACCTTGCCCGAAAAGGTCCGCTGGAAGCCGGCGATCACATCTTTCCCGGCGGCGTAGTTCGGCGCCATCGTGTAGGCCGTCTTGACGCCGCGGCGGTCGAGATCTGCGCCGAGCGCCATCGCCATCACGTCGCCCTGGCCGCGCATGGCGAAGAAGGCCGGGTTGCACAGGCGCCCTGCCATGTCGGACGGTGCGGCATTGGTGCTGATCAGGATCTTGCCGGCATCAAGCACGCTCTTGCGCGAGGCGAGCAGCACGTTCGACCAGACATAGCCGGCAACGATATCGACATTGTCCTGCCGGATGAGTTTCTCGGTCTTCTGCCGGCCGATATCGGGCTTGAGCCCGTCATCCTCGACGATCAGCTTGAGCTTGAGCCCGGCCGCTTCGCCGCCGGCATGTTCGACCGCAAGGTTGAGCGCGTCCTGAACCTCGCGCCCGATGATCGCAGCCGGCGTCGTCAGCGTCGTGACGACACCGATCCTGACCTCCCTGGGGGCCTGGCCCTGGACCGAAGTGGCCGCCAGGCATGCGGCCGCGATCGCGCCCGCTGTCGCGAGTTGTCTCATGATGTCCTCCCTAGCGGCCAACGGCCGTACATGCGGCTCTTGGCGGCCGGCACAAATTAATATACCGAATAAGCGGTATGTTTTGTCAATGCCATTTTTGAAGAGTTCTCGATTGGGTGGCGCGCCGGTGAGTGGTTATGACTGTGGCGAGGCCGCGGCGCAGCGAGGCGGGATAGTCCGACGTGGAACCGTAATGATGACGAGGACCATGCGGAGCAGAAGGACGCAGGCTGAACGCAGCGACGAGACCAGGCACAAGCTGCTGCAGGCCACCATCGAAGTCCTGGTGGCGCAAGGCTATCACGGGCTCACGACCGCGCAGGTCGACGCCAGGGCCGGCATGTCGAGCGGTGCCCGGGTCCACCACTATCGCAGCAAGGCCGATCTCGTCATCGCGGCCACGAGCTATGCCTATGACTGCGCCGCCGTGCTCGGCCGGCAGCGCGCGGCGGCGGCTGCCACGGCGCCGGAGCCGCTGCGCGAGTTCATCGCCGACCTACGGACGATCTATTTCGATTGGCCCTTCCTGGCAGCCACGGAAGTCCTCGTCACGGCGCGAACCTCGCCCGAACTGATGGCCAGCCTGAAGCCGGTCCTCGAGCACTTCCACGCCGGCATGAAGGCTGTCTGGCTGGAGGCGTTCGTGGCGGCCGGCTACGAGCCGCCACAGGCCGAAACCCTGCTCGCGCTGACCCTCAACCTGATCCGCGGCATGGCGATCAACCGGATCTGGCAGCAGGACCAGGCAAGCTACGAGCGCCTGATCGAGGACTGGTGCCAGCGCGAGGCTAGCGCACGGGCTGCGGCCGTCCAGGGCGGCGCATCACCGCGCGCCGCAGCACGGCAATAAAGCGCGGTGTACCGTCTCAGACACTGAGATAGCGGTCGACGATGCCGGGATCGCGGGCGACGGCGTCGGCCGACCCAGACCAGGCGATCCGTCCCTTCTCCACCACGTAGAAGGCGTCGACGACGGCTGCAAGACGCTTGATGTGCTTGTCGATCACGATGATCGATTGCCCGACCGAGCGCAGCTGCGAGAGGCAGGCCCAGATCTGGTCACGGATCACCGGGGCCAGCCCCTCGGTCGCCTCGTCGAGGATGAGCAGGCGAGGATTGGTCATCAGCGCCCGGCCGATCGCCAGCATCTGCTGCTCGCCACCGGAGAGCAGGTTGGCGGCTGAGGTGCGGCGGGCATGCAGTCCCGGGAACAGTTCGTAGATCCTGTCCACCGTCCAGGGCCGGGCCGCGCCCGTCCGGTTCGCGGCGGTCGCGATCAGGTTCTCGTGCGCCGTGAGGTTCGGGAAGATCTGTCGTCCCTCGGGCACCAACCCGAGACCGCGTCGCGCGATCCGTGCAGCCGGCAGGCTGGCGATCGAGGCGCCCTCGAAATTGATCTCGCCGCTCCAGCTGGGCAGAAGTCCCATCAGCGTCCTGACCGTGGTGGTCTTGCCCATGCCGTTGCGGCCGAGCAGGCAGATCGCCTGGCCGGCCTCGACCGAGAAGCTCATGTCGAACAGGACCTGGCCCTTGCCATAGCCTCCGGACAAATTCCGCACCTCGAGCATCACTCGTCCTCCCCGAGATAGGCTTCACGGACTACCGGGTCATGCCGAATCGCCTCCGGCGGGCCGCAGGCGATCACCTCCCCGCGGACAAGGACGGTCACGCGGTCGGCGAGCGCGAAGACGGCATCCATGTCGTGCTCGACCAGAAGGATCGCGACGCTGCCCTTGAGATCGGCGAGAAAACGCGTGACCCGGCGGCTCTCCTCGGTGCCGAGCCCCGCCATGGGCTCGTCGAGCAGGAGCAGGCGCGGCGAGCCCGAGAGTGCGATCGCGAGTTCCAGCAACCTCTGCTCGCCATGGCTGAGCGTCGCGACCGGTTCCTCGGCGCGGTCCGACAGGCCCACGCGCGCCAGCGCCGCCGTCACACGGCGCTCGATGGCCCGGTCCCGGCGCAGATCGCCCCAGAAGCGGAAGGCGTGACCATCCTCGGCCATCACGGCGATGGCGACGTTCTCGTAGATGGTGAGATCACGCGCCAGGGTGGTGATCTGGAAAGAGCGCGCCATGCCGAGCCCCGCCCGCGCATGGGTGGGCAGCCGCGTGACGTCGCGGCCGTCCAGCAGCACGTTGCCGGCGTCCGGCAGGATCTCGCCGAAGAGCTGGGAGACCAGGGTCGTCTTGCCGGCGCCGTTGGGGCCGATCAGGGCATGCATTTCGCCATGCGGCACGCTGAGATTGACGCCGCGCGAGGCGAGCAACCCACCGAAGGATTTCGAGACATTCCTGACATCGAGCATGCTCATGGCTGCCCCCGCCGCGTCAGGAGACCGACGATACCACCCCGCGCGAACAGCGCGACCAGGATGAGCAGCAGGCCGAAGGGAAAGTGCCAATAGATCGTCACGCTGCCGAGCAATTCCTCGATCAGCAGAAACAGGATCGCGCCGAGCAGCGGCCCCGCCAGCGTCCCGGTTCCGCCTAGGATGACGATGAAGATCAGCTCGGCCGAGCGCGTCCAGCCCATGATCTCCGGGGTGACGAAGCTGGTATGGTTCGCGCTCAGAAAGCCCGCAACGGCACAGACGGCTCCGGCGAGCACATAGGCGGCAAGCCGATATCGGAACGGATCGAAACCGCTGGCTGCGACCCGGCGCTCGCTGCCCTTGGCGCCCAGGAGCACGAGGCCGAAACGGGAGCGGCGCAACCGGGCGAAGCCGAACAGGGTCAAGGCGAGCACCGCAAGCACCGTATAATAGAGCACCGTGCGGTTCTCGAGAGTGAATGGCGCTGGGAACTGGCTGCCCTCATTGATGGTCAAGCCATCGTCGCCGCCGAACTGGCGCAGGCCGATCATCACGAAATAGAGCATCTGCCCGAAGGCGAGCGTGATCATGATGAAATGGACGCCGCGCGTGCGCAGGGCGACCATCCCGGTCACCAGCGCGAACAGGGTCGCGACCGCCAGCGCGATGGCGAGCTGCACACCGCCGGCCGTCAGCCCGAGCTCGGCGCAGATTCCGACCGTATAGGCGCCGATGCCGAGAAAGGCGGCATGGCCGAGGCTGACCAGCCCGCCGATGCCGACGAGCAGGTTGAGGCTCGTCGCGGCGATGGCGAGGATCATCACGCGGTTGAGCAGATCGGCCCAGAAGGAGTTCCCGGTGGCATTGGCGAGCGGCAAGGCAAGGAAGAGCGCCGCCAGGAGCACACCGCACAGGCCGAGATCCAGGTCGAAGCGTCGCGCCGGCGCCTCGGCCGGCAGCGGTACGGCAAGCGATTGCGAAGAGACTGTCTGCATCGGGAACTCCGGGATCAACGGCTCGCCGGCGGGAACAGGCCAGCCGGCCGCAGCACCAGGACGAAGGCCATGCTGAGATAGATCAGGATCGAGGCGAGCGCCGGCCCCGCCGAGGACGACACCGTCGGCGAGAAGACGAGGCTCATCAGACCGACGAGATAGGCGCGGCCCAGCGTGTCGATCAGCCCGACGGCGAGCGCGGCGATGAAGGCGCCCTTGATCGAGCCGATGCCGCCGACGACGATGACGACCAGCGCCAGGATGACGATCTGGTTGCCCATGCCGATCGAGGTCCCGGTGATTGGAGCGACCAGCAGGCCCGCCAGCGCGGCGAGCGCGGCTCCAGTAGCGAAGACCAGCGTGAAGAGCAGCTTGGTCTCGACACCGAGCGCCCGAGCCATCGGCTCATTCGACGCCGCCGCGCGGACCAGCATGCCGGCCCGGGTCCGGGTGATGACCAGCCAGAGCAGCGCCGCCACGACGAGGCCGACCGCCACGACGAAGAGCCGGTAGGCCGGCATGGCGATACCACCCAGCGCAACCTGGCCGCCAAGCCAGGCCGGCAGCGGCACGGACAGGCCCTCCGGCCCCCACAGATATTTCACCGCAGTGTCGAAGCACAGGATCAGGCCGAAGGTCGCGAGCACATGGTCGAGATGGTCGCGCTTGTAGAGCCGGCGCGCGACCAGCCATTCGACCGCGAGGCCGAGCAGGACCGCCGCCGGGATCGCGACGAGAAGCCCGAGGAAGAACGAGCCGGTGACGATCGCGACCGTCGCGCAGAGATAGGCACCGACCATGTAGAAGACGCCATGGGCGAGATTGATGAAGTCCATGATGCCGAAGACCAGCGACAGGCCGGCGGCGAGCAGGAACAGGATCAGGCCGAGCTGGAGCCCGTTCAGGATCTGGTTGATCAGCAGAATCATATCCACGAGGCGTCCCACCTGTGCGATGGGCCGGTGCCGGCAGCAGCGCCGGCACCGGCCGGGCTCACTGCGTCAGCTTGCAATGCCGGGCGTAGGGGTCGAGCTCGCCCTTGAGCGCGATCTCCCTGGTGCGCAACGCCCAGGCGCCGGACGGCTCGGCGACGACGTCGAGGCTGTAATAGGTGTCGATCGGGAAATGGTTCGGGCCGAGCTGGTAGCGGCCCCGCACCGAGGCGAAGTCCGCCTTCTCCAGCGCCGTGCGGACCTTGTCGGTCGCGCCGATATCGCCACCGGCCTGTTCGACCGCCGCCTTGACGTAAGGGATCAGGTCATAGGCCGCAGCCGCATAGTTCGATGGGGTGCGGCCGTATTTCGCACGAAAATCGGCGACGAAGCGGGCGTTCTCCGGCGTCTTCAGATCGGGCGACCAGTAATCGGTGAGCTCGGTGCCGAGAACGGCGTCGACCTTGGCCTCCTGCAGGCGCGGCAGGGCGATGTCGTCGACCGTGTAGACGGTGTAGAGCTTGACGGAGTCGGCGATCCCCGCCTGCTGGTACTGCCGCGCGAAGGCGGCGGCCCGACCGGGATAGAAGGCGAAGATCGCATCGGCGCCGGAGGCCTTGGCCTTGGCGAGCTCGGCCGAGAAGTCGAGCTGCGGGTCGTCGCCCCATTTCGTGAAATCACGGCCGACGACCTCGCCCTTGAAAGTCCACTCGACGCCCGCCGCCATGTCCTTGCCGGCCGAGTAGTTCGGCGCCATCACATAGAGCTTCTTGACGCCGCGCCGGTTGAGCACCTCGCCGAGCGCGATCGGGACCATGTCGTTCTGGCCGCGCATCGAGAAGAAATTGGCGTGACAGCCCTTGCCGGCGAGCTCGCTCGGCCCGGCATTGGTGCTGATCAGGAACTTGCCGGCGTCGATCACCGGCTTGCGGGCCGCCAGCAGCACGTTCGACCAGATGAAACCGGCGACGATGTCGACCTTGTCCTGACGCACCAGCTTCTCCGCCTTCTGGCGGCCGAGCTCGGGCTTCAGCCCGTCATCCTCGAAAACGACCTCGATCGGCTTCCCGGCGATCTTGCCGCCGGCATGCTCCACCGCCAGGTTGACGGCGTCCTGCATGTCGCGGCCGATCACCGCGGCCGGCGTGGTCAGCGTGGTGATGAAACCGATCCTGACGCTGTCCGCCGCCTGGGCAGCCGTCGTCGTGGCCGCCGCGAGCGCGGCAGCAATCGTCATACGCCTCATCGATGTCCCCTCCGATTGAAGCCGGCTTATTCAGCGTCCGGCTGATTGTCCGGCGCCGCCGCCCGAAAGGCCGGCAGCGCCATGCAGTTGGTGTGAATGCGCGCGATGGTCGGGTAGGCGCCCATCTCTACTTGGAAGCGCGCATTGTTGATGACCTGCCCGGCGAGGCAGATGTCCGCCAATGTCGGCTCGTCGCCATGGCAGAAGCGCCCGGTCTGCGGCTCTTCGCGCAAGCGCGCCTCCAGGGGAGCGAAGGTCTCCGCCACCCAATGGCGGAACCAGCGGGCGAGCGCCTCGTCGTCGGCGCCGAACTCCGCCTTGAGATGGCCGAGGACGCGCAGATTGTTGAGCGGATGGATGTCGAGCGCGATCATCTGTGCCAGCGAACGGACGCGGGCGCGTCCGGCCGGGTCGATCGGCAGGAGCGGCGGCTGCGGCATTGTCTCGTCGAGGAACTCGATGATCGCCAGCGACTGGGTGTAGTCGCGCCCGTCGCTCCAGCTCAGCGTCGGGACGAGCCCTTGCGGATTGAGCGCGAGATAAGCCGGGCCGCGCTGCTCGCCGCGCCGCAGATGGAAGGCGCGATAGTCGAAGGGAACGCCCTTCAGCGCCAGTGCCGCGCGCACCCGGAAGGAGGTCGAGCTGCGGAAATAATTGTGCAGCACGACCCGCCGGTCATGCGGCCGGCCCGGCTCACCACGCGCCGACGCGGCGTGCGCCTCCGTCGGCCGCTCCGCGGCCATACTCTCCTCTGACATGATTTCCGTTCCCGCTTGTCGTTTTCCGTATCCTAGAAATCATTGCACAGAATGCAAGTCATTTCTGAAGGCGGAAGCGCTGCGGGAATCAGCCGCCTCGCGACGGGCCGGACATGGAGAGCTTTTTGGTGAATTCCGTCAGCGTGCGGATCGCGCTGCCTGCCGGATCGAGGATCGCCTCTGATATGCCGATCAGGGTCACCGCCACCTGCGCCTCGCCGGCCCAATCGGTGACCGGCGCCGAGACCGCTCTGAGGCCCGGCACGAAGCGCCCGTCGACGCAGGCGAGCCGGTCGGCCCGCACGCGCGCGATCAGCGACTCGACGCTCGCCATGTCCGGGTTGAGGTCGGGCCAGACCAGGCCCGCCTCGCTGGCGCGAGCCAGTTCGACCGCAAGGCGCAGTGCCGTCACCTTGCGCGGCAGGAAGGCGAGGAAGATCCGGCCGCTAGCGGAGGTCAGCAGAGGCAAGGTCGAGCCCAGGCCGAAGGACGTCAGGATCGGGCTCGCGGCACGCTCCCAGCGGACAACGGTGGCGCCGCCATTGCCCCAGGTCGAGAGCAGCGCCGTCGCGCCGGTCGCTTCGGACAATTCGGGCAGGACATCGGCCGTGCGGTTGACGAAATCATTGCGCGCCAGCGCCGCCAGCCCGAGCTCGCTCGCAAACGGCCCGAGATCGTAGCGACCCGAGCGCTCGCTCTGAGCGACAAGGCCGGCATGGATGAAACTGGCCAGATAGCGGTGCACCTTCGAGACCGGCATGTCGACCGAGCGCGCCAGATCGGTCAGCGTCACCGAGCCCGGCAACGTCGCCATGGCGCGCAGGACGAGCAGCGCCGTGTCGAGCGACTGGATACCGCCGCGCGCGTGCCCGTCCGCGCCGGCCTCGTCGTGATCCTCGCTCATGGCTCAAGCAGGGCGCGGAACTCGGCCGGAATCGCCCCTCCCCCGATCCCGCCATCAGACTTCAGAACTGCCCATGCCCTCACTTCATGCCCCTCCGCAACCAGGCGATCGCCGCACTGCACCTCGTAGCGCAGACGGAAGCGGCGCTCTTCCCATAGCTCGATGGAGGTGGTCACCGCCAGAACGTCGTCATAGCTCGCGGGCGACCGGAAGCGTGCCCCGGCATCGACGATCGGCGTGACAGCACCGAAGCGCGCTCGCAGCCTTCTCTGGCTGAGACCGCAGCGGCGCAGCAAGCCCTGAAAGGCGCAGTCGAACCAGTAGAAGTATTTGGGATAAAACACGATTCCCGCTTCGTCACAATCCCCGAACTCGACGACCGCCTCGCGGACGAAACTCCCCGCCATAACCATAGCCTCCCCAGCGCTTGCGCAATTGATTTTCATATAATAGAAATGTTTTCATAGTATGAAAACTATGGATCTGGGAGGGACCATGCGCATTGCCGTATTGGGCGGCGGGCCCGCCGGGCTCTACGCCGCCTATCTTCTCAAGCGTCGACACCCCGAAGACGCGGTCATTCTGCTCGAGCAGAACGCGGCCGACGCCACGTTCGGCTTCGGCGTGGTGTTCTCGGATCGCGCCATGGATTTCCTGCGGGCAGACGACCCGGAGACGGCGGATGCCGTGACGGCGCGGATGGAGACCTGGCAGGACATCACGCTGGTCCACCGCAACGAGGCGATCGCGATCGACGGCGTCGGCTTCTCGGCGATCGGCAGGCTCGACCTGCTCATGCTGCTGCAGAGGCGCGCTCAGGCGGTCGGCGTCGAGCTGCGCTATCTTACGCCACTCGCCAGCCTCGACGTCCTCGACGATTTCGATCTGGTGATCGGCGCGGACGGTGTCAATTCGCTGGTGCGCCGCAGCCACGAAGGCGATTTTGGCACCTCACTCTCTTATCTCGACAACAAGTTCGCCTGGTTCGGCACGCCCAAGCGCTTCGAAACCCTGACGCAGACCTTCGTCGAGAGCGAGCACGGCACCTTCAACGCGCACCATTATCGCTACTCGCCGGAGATGAGCACCTTCATCGTCGAATGCGACAGGCAGAGCTGGCTGCGCGCCGGCTTCGATCGACTTGGGCCGGAGGAATCGCGTGCGCTTTGCGAGCGCATCTTCGCTGAGGCACTCGGCGGCGAGCCGCTGGTCGCCAACAAATCACTCTGGCGCAATTTCCCCTGGCTGTGGAGCGAGCGCTGGTCACATGGCAACCGCGTGCTGATCGGCGACGCCGTGCGCACCGCACATTTCTCGATCGGCTCGGGCACGCGGCTCGCGCTCGAGGACGCGATTGCGTTGTCGGGGGCGCTTACCGAGCACCGCGCCGACCTGCCTGCGGCGCTCGCGGCCTATGAAGCGGCGCGTCGGCCGATCGTCGAGAAGCTGGTGCGCGCCTCCAAGACCAGCGCCGCCTGGTACGACCGCTTCCCGGAGCATATGCGGCTGGCGCCCTACGATTTCGCCTACAGCTACATCACGCGCTCCGGACGCGTCGACGACGAGCGGCTTCGGGCGATGGCGCCAGGCTTCATGGCCCGTTTCGAAGCCTCGCGCAGCCGGGAGAACGCGGCATGACCGGGCGCGCGAGCGACATCACCAGCTTCTCCGCCGCGATCGTCGATCAGGTTCCGCGCGCGGCATCGGGGGCGGCCGAGATCGGCTTTTCCCTGCCCGAGCGCTACAATGCGAGCGCGCTCCTGTTCGACAATCTCGAGCGCGGCCGCGGCGAACATCCGGCCGTGACCGGCCCGGGCGGCACGCTGAGCTATCGCCAGCTCTGCCACGAGGCCTGCCGCTTCGGTCATGCGCTGGCGGGCTTCGGCCTCGAGCGAGGCGAGCGCGTCCTGCTCTTCATGGACGATACGCCGGCCTATCCGGCGGCACTCTTCGGCGCGATCCGGGCCGGCTTGGTGCCGCTCCTGGTCAACACGCTGACGCCGCCCGACCTGCTCGCCTTCTATCTCGCCGATTCCGGGGCGCGCATCGCCATTGCGGACGCCACCTTCGCCGAGCGCTTCTGTGCGGACGCCGTCGCCGCGACAGGGCTTACGGATCTGATCGTGGTCGGTGGCGAGACACTGCCGGTGCAAAGCGGAGCGATGAGGCTGCATCCCGCCGCCGAACTCCTCGGCCGGCAGCCGGACTGGCTCGACGCCGCAGACACCCACCGCGACGACATGGCTTTCTGGCAATACTCCTCCGGCTCGACCGGGCGGCCGAAGGGCATCGTCCATCTCCAGCACGACATGGCCTATACGGCGGCGTCCTATGCCCGCCACGTCCTGCGCATCGGCCCGAACGACATCTGCTTCTCGGTGCCGAAGATCTTCTTCGCCTATGGGCTCGGCAATTCGCTGACCTTTCCGTTCTCGGTCGGCGCGACCAGCGTCTTGCTCGCCGGCCAGCCGAAGCCCGGCCCGGTCTTCGAGGCAATCGCGCAGTTCACGCCAACCCTCTTCTTCGGCCTGCCGACGCTCTACACCGCGCTGGCGACCGCGCCGGAGGCGGCCTCGGCCGACCTGTCGAGCCTGCGCCTCTGCCTATCGGCAGCCGAGGTGCTGGCCTCCGAGGTGGCGGAAGCCTGGCGGCGTCTGTCGGGCCTCGACATCGTCGAAGGGCTCGGCTCGACCGAGGTGCTCCACATCTACCTGTCGAACGACGAAACCGCCCGCAAGCCGGGAGCGGCCGGGCGCCGCGTGCCGGGCTACGAGATCGCGCTGCGCGACATGGATGGGCGCGAGGTCGGCGATGGCGAAGAGGGCATCCTTTGGGTGCGCGGCGACTCGAATGCGCCGACCTACTGGAACCGTCCCGACAAGACGGCCGACACGATGCGGGCCGAAGGCTGGATCTATACCGGCGATCGGATGACGCGCGACGCCGAGGGCTTCTACGTATTCCGCGGCCGGGCCGATGACCTCGTCAAGGTTTCCGGCCAATGGGTCTATCCGCTCGAGGTCGAGCTCTGCCTCGCCGACCACCCGCTGGTGCACGAATGCGCCGTGCTCGCCTTCGAGCTGCCGGACCGACGCATGACCCTGGAGGCCTATGTGGTCGCAGCCGGCGAGCACCGGCCCGAGCTCGCGCAACTCCTCCAGGCCCACGTCAAGACCACGCTGCTGCCCTACAAATATCCGCGCCAGGTCCACATCGTCGATGCCTTGCCGAAGACCGGTACCGGCAAGATCGACCGTCAATCGCTGCTCGCCCAGTGCCTGTCCCGTGCCGGGCACGCCGCCTGAGCCAGTCATCTCCGCAATCCAGGAGCGACATTGCCATGAATGTCTCAACAAGCCCGTCACCCGCGCTGGAACGGCAGCGCCAGGATTTCTACGAGCGGATCGGCCGCAGCAACATGACGCCGCTCTGGCTGTCGCTCGCCGATCTCGTCACACCGGAACCGCGCAGCGCCTGCCGTCCGGCCTCCTGGCGCTTCGCCGAGATCCGCGCGGCGATGCTGGAGGCGGGGGGGCTGATCACCGCCAAGGAAGCCGAGCGCCGGGTGCTGGTTCTGGAGAACCCCGGCCTGCGCGGACAGTCGAAGATCACGACATCGATGTATGCCGGCGTCCAGCTCGTCCTGCCCGGCGAGGTCGCGCCGGCGCACCGGCATACCCAGTCAGCCTTGCGCTTCGTCCTCGAAGGCTCGGGCGCGCACACTTCGGTCAACGGCGAGCGCACCATCATGCACGAGGGCGACTTCGTCATCACCCCGCCGATGGCCTGGCACGACCACGGCAATGAAAGCGACGAGCCGATCTTCTGGCTCGATGGACTGGACATCCCGGTGGTGCAGTTCCTCGATGCCTCCTTCGCCGAGATGCTCGACAAGGACGCGCAGGACCTGACCCGCCCGGACGGCGACAGCGACGCACGCTATGGCGCCAACCTCCTGCCGGTCGACCACAAGGGTGGAGGCGGCACTTCTCCGGTATTCAACTATCCCTATTCCCGCACGCGCGACGCGCTGGAGCGGCTGAAGCGCGCCGAGGCCTGGGACCCCTGCCACGGCCTGAAGATGCGCTACACCAACCCGATCACCGGCAACCACGCTATGGCGACGATGGGCACCTTCATCCAGCTGCTGCCCAAAGGGTTCCAGACCGCCGCTTACCGCTCGACCGACGCCACCATCTTCGTCCCGATCGAGGGCAAGGGCCGCTCGATCGTCGGCGACGACCATATCGTCGACTGGGAGAAGCGCGACGTCTTCGTCGTGCCGAGCTGGAAGCGGGTCCGCCACGAGGCGCACGAGGACAGCGTGCTGTTCTCGTTCTCCGATCGACCGATCCAGGAAGCATTACATCTGTTCCGCGAAGATCGCGGTAATCTCTGAGGGTGGGCCAGGTTTCGACGATGAGCAGCGACAACTACGTTATTCCGCCGCCGGCGCCGGCCTCGGTCGCCATTGCCGGCTCGCAGGCACGCTTTCCCGTCCGGCGCATCATCTGCGTCGGCCGCAACTATGCCGCCCATGCGCGCGAGATGGGCCGGGATCCTGATCGCGAGCCGCCCTTCTTCTTCCTGAAGCCGGCCGATACGGTGGTCGATGACGGCGCAGCCGTGCCTTATCCGCCAGAGACCAGCAATTTCCACTACGAGATCGAGCTCGTGGTCGCGATTGGCAAGGACGGCGCAAACATCCCCGTCAAACGGGCCCTCGACCATGTCTGGGGCTACGGTGTCGGCATCGACCTGACGCGCCGCGACCTGCAATTGCAGGCGCGCGAACAGGGCCGCCCCTGGGATTGGGGCAAGGGCTTCGACCACTCCGCCCCGATCGCACCGTTGCGGCCGGTCGCCGAGGTCGGGCACCCCAGCAGCGGCCGCATCTGGCTATCGGTCGACAACGCCGTCAAACAGGATTCCGACATTGCCAAGCTGATCTGGCCGGTGCCCGACATCATCGCCATCGCCTCGCACTCGATGACGCTGAAGGCCGGCGACCTGATCATGACCGGAACGCCGGAGGGGGTCGGACCGGTGATGCCGGGCGAGACGATGCGCGGCGGCGTCGACGGCATCGGGCAGATCACCATTCCTGTGTTTGCCTCCGCATTCTGACTAAGGATCGAACCAGACGTTGCCTGGAGCGCTTCGCTCTCGATATGAAGCGCTCAGGCATCAAGGCGCTGCCGGGACCGCAGGATGAGTTCAGCGCGTGCTCGGTTCAATCCTCGAAAACAACGGCCGATCTCACCAACCGGGAGACCGTTTCGGGTCACTCCTCAAACCTGCCCCCGTTGATTCATGAGGACGAGCCCTTTTGCTTCACGGGTTTGCGCAACGCGTCGAGAACAGCTCTTAAATTCCGTTCCACAGAGTGTCCGCTGTCGGGCAGGTGCCCAATGTCCGGTTCTGGCGCAGAGTAGACGAGCGTAAGCCACACGACTGTAAGCTATCATTATGCTTTGGCTCACTGGCCCCGAGCTGCTGCTCGGCCCGACCGATGCGGTCCAACTAGCCGGGGCCGACAATAAGCGGGTTTACGAATTTGGTTGGTGCGACACTCTGCCCGCTTCGCGGCAGTTCTGTTCGCTGATGCTCATTGGCAACATCAACGAACGTTGGCCTTTATGATGGCCTCGATCTACAGTTTCGAACTTAATTATTAGATATATCAATTATTTAGAAGTGATATTAAAGTCTCTCTCCCGCTACCACATTCCTCGATCAGATCACTTGCCACTGCCCGCGCCGCCTTTCGTCTGACAGCGGGGCTCGGCGCTCATTGCAGGGCCAGTCTCGGCGCTATCAGCTCTTCACGAAACGACGAGCCTGCCAGCTGGACAGCCTGCCCGGTTGAAATCGAGTTCGGCGTCCCCCAACTGCCTCCGGCATGTCTCTGATACCCGACAATCCCACACACCGACCGAAGCGAGCCCTGCTGCTGCGCAACCCGAAGGCGCGCCGCGGCCAAGAATCGATTGCGCCCCTTCTCGATCGCCTGAAGGATGGCGGCCTCGACGTCACCATCGAGACCTTCGAGGCACTGCCGGAAATCGCGCGCGACATCGTGCGCCTGCGCGACAGGGCCGATCTCGTCATCGTCTGCGGCGGCGACGGCTCGGTGTCTTCCGCTGCACTGGCAGCGATGGAAAGCGGCCTGCCGCTGGGCATCATCCCGATGGGAACGGCAAACGACCTGGCGCGAACCCTCGACATCCCGATGGATCTTGTCGGTGCGGCAGACGTCATCGCTCGCGGCGAGATGCGCCGGGTCGATGTCGGCACGGTCAACGGCTACGCCTTCTTCAACGTCGCGAGCATCGGGTTGAGCAGCGAGCTGGCGCAAAGCCTCGACCCGGTGCTGAAAAAGCGGTTCGGGAGGCTGGGCTATGCTCTGGCCGCCATGAAGGTCATGACGCGCGCATCGCGGTTCAAGGCGAAGATCACCGAGAAGGGGCGGACGATCGACGTCGAGTCCTACCAGATCGCCGTGGGCAACGGCAGGCACTATGGCGGCGGCAACGTGGTGCAGGAGAATGCCGAGATCGATGACGGGCATCTCGACCTTTACAGCCTCGAGATGACGAATCTCTGGAAACTGGCGCTGATGCTGCGCTCGTTCCGCTCAGGCACTCACGGTGCCTGGCGCGAGGTCCGGACGGCGAAATGCATCGAGTTCGACATCGAGACAAGAAAACCCATGCCCGTGAACACCGACGGCGAAATTGTCACCGCCACGCCGGCGCACTTCAAAGTTCACCCGAAGGCCATTTCGATCTTTGCGCCGGCCGCAGATGAGCGTTCGGAAACCGCTCGTCCGGCGCTCTATCACCGCTGAAACCCGCAGCGGAACCGATATGGACGGTATCGAGGCCGACCGCCTCAGCCAGCCCTGGAAGAGCGTGTTCCACCGGCTTGCCGCAGCGTCCCGGCCGATTGCCGCACCAGTTCCGCGATCTGAAGCAGTTGCTTCGCCAGCGGACTGGTCTTGCGCCAGACCATGCCGATCGTCCGGGACGGCTCCGGCGCCTTGAAATGCGTGATCGAGACTGCGGCCGAGCGTGTCTCGACCGCCACCGCCATTTCCGGGATCAGAGTGACGCCTAAGCCCGCATCGACCATCTGCACCAGCGTCGACAGCGAGCTGGCGTCGAGCAGGTCGCGCGACTGCACCGTGCGCGGCTTGGTGCTGCAGAACGACAGGGCCTGCTCGCGGAAGCAATGCCCCTCCTCCAGCAGCAGCAAACGCATCTCGCGCAGCGCCTCGCGGTCGGGAGCCGGTTTGCCCTCGTCCTCGCGCGGCCGCACGAGCACGAAGCGTTCGGTGAACAGGGCGACCTCGGTCAATGACGGCTCCGACACCGGCAAGGCGACGATCGCCATGTCGAGCCGGCCTTCGTTCAGCTCCTGGACCAGCTTCGGCGTCAGGGTCTCGCGCACATTGAGGTCGAGCCCATCATGCAGGTGGGTGAGATCGCCGATCAGGCCGGGCAACAGATAGGGCGCGACCGTCGGGATCACCCCGATGCGCAGGCGCGTGACCAGCCCATCGCGGGAGGCATGGGCGTAACCTTCGAGTTCGTCGAGCGAACGCAAGACATCCCTGGCCCGCGCTGCGATCTCTTCGCCAAAGCGCGTCAGCCGGACCTGGCGCCTGTCCCGCTCGAACAGCTCGCTGCCGAGCTCTTCTTCCAACGCCTTGATCTGCTGCGACAAAGCCGGCTGCGAGATCGCGCAGGCTTCCGCCGCGCGGCCGAAATGGCTGTGCCGTGCCAGCGCCTCGAAATAGCGGAGCTGCTTGAAAGTCAGATTTGTCATAATCGCAGCTTATCGTCGTGATCGGAAAATCGGAATTAAAATAATGAAACGGCCCTGCTAAGACCCTCCCCAGCAGCCAGCCAAGCTCGGAGAGAGACATGAACGCGAAGACTGAGGACAGCACGGGCAAATGCCCCGTCGCCCATGGTGGCGGCGCCCGTCAGAACCGCGACTGGTGGCCCAGCCAGCTGCCTGTCGACCTGCTGAATCAGCACTCGGCCAAGTCCGATCCGCTCGGCCAGGCCTTCAGCTATCGCGAGGCCTTCAAGAGGCTCGACTACGAGGCGCTGAAGAACGACCTGCGCAAGCTGATGACCGACTCGCAGGACTGGTGGCCGGCGGACTTCGGCAATTACGGCCCGCAATTCGTGCGCATGTCCTGGCATGCCGCCGGTACTTACCGCCTCGCCGACGGCCGTGGCGGCGGTGGCCGCGGCCAGCAGCGCTTCGCTCCGCTCAACAGCTGGCCGGACAATGTCAACATCGACAAGTCGCGCCGCCTACTCTGGCCGATCAAGCAGAAATACGGTCAGGCCATCTCTTGGGCCGACCTGCTGATCCTGACCGGCAATGTCGCGCTGGAGACCATGGGATTCCGCACCTTCGGCTTCGCCGGCGGCCGCGAGGACACCTGGGAGCCCGATCACGATGTGAGCTGGGGCACCGAAACGGCATGGCTGACCCATCGCCCGCTCGACAAGTTCGATGCGCCGCTCAGCGCCACCGAAATGGGCCTGATCTACGTCAATCCGGAAGGGCCGGGCGCCAATGGCGACCCGATCTCGGCGGCGCATTTCATCCGCGAGACCTTCGCCCGCATGGCGATGAACGACGAGGAGACGGTCGCGCTGATCGGCGGCGGCCACACCTTCGGCAAGACCCATGGCGCCGCGCCCGAATCCCATAAGGGCCCGGATCCGGAAGGCGCCGAGCTGGAGGCGCAGGGCCTCGGCTGGGCCAGCAATTTCGGCACCGGCCATGGCGCCGACGCCGTCGGCAGCGGCATCGAGGTCACCTGGACGCAGACTCCGGCGCAGTGGAGCAACTTCTTCTTCGAGAACCTGTTCAAATACGAATGGGTGCAGACCCGCAGCCCGGGCGGCGCGATCCAGTGGGAAGCCAAGGACGCTGAGGCGGTCATCCCCGACGCGCACGACCCGTCGAAGAAGCACAAGCCGACCATGCTGACGACCGACCTGTCGCTGCGCCTGGACCCGGCCTATGAGAAGATCTCGCGCCGCTTCCTCGAGAACCCGCAGGCCTTCGCCGAGGCTTTCGCCCGCGCCTGGTTCAAGCTGACCCATCGCGATCTCGGCCCGCGCTCGCGCTATCTCGGCCCGGAAGTGCCGAAGGAAGAGCTGATCTGGCAGGACGTGCTGCCGGCGGCCGACCACCCGCTGGTCAACAAGGCCGACATCGCTGCGCTCAAGGAGAAGATCAAGGCTTCGGCCCTCACCGTCTCCGAGCTGGTCGGCACCGCCTGGGCCTCGGCCGCGACCTTCCGCGGCGGCGACAAGCGTGGCGGCGCCAATGGCGCCCGCGTCCGCCTTGCGCCCCAGAAGGACTGGGAGGTCAACCAGCCGGCGCAGCTCGCCAGGGTGATCGAGGTGCTCGACGGGATCCGTCGCCAGTTCAACAAGGAGGCCGATGGCGACCAGAAGGTCTCGCTGGCGGACCTGATTGTGCTGGCCGGCAATGTCGGCGTCGAGCAGGCGGCGAAGGCCACCGGCCACGACGTGAGTGTGCCGTTCACCCCGGGCCGCACCGACGCCAAGCAGGAGCAGACCGAGGTCCATTCCTTCGCGGTGATGGAGCCGGCTCTCGACGGCTTCCGTAACTACCAGAAGGCCGGAGCCAAAGTGCCGGCCGAGGTGGCGCTGATCGACCGCGCCCAGCTGCTGACGCTGACTGCCCCGGAATTGACGGTTCTGGTCGGCGGACTGCGCGCCATCGACATCAATGCCGACGGCTCCAAGCACGGCATCCTGACCGACCGGCCGGGCGCACTGACGAACGACTTCTTCGTCAACCTGCTCGACATGGGTACGCAGTGGAAGGCGATCTCGGAGGCCAAGGACGTCTTCGAGGGCACCGATCGCAAGACCGGCGCCGCCAAGTGGACCGGCACCCGCGTCGACCTCGTCTTCGGCTCGAACTCGATCCTGCGCGCTTTGGCCGAGGTCTATGCCAGCACCGACGCCAAGGAGAAGTTCGTCAAGGACTTCGTCGCGGCCTGGACCAAGGTGATGAACCTCGACCGCTTCGACGTCGCCTGACGTTGAGGAAACGGGCCGCCCGGCGTGATCGCCACGCCGGGCGCAAAAGCGCGGCCGCGCCCGCAAAGGGGGCGGCACATTCCTGAGCGTAAGTGGAAAGGAGATTCAAGAGCAGAATTCATAAGATCTCTCGAAACGACAGATCGATCGAGACGCCTGCCAGCATCAATAAGATCGATCTTTGTTACCGAATACAGCGCAGCCCCCCGTTATAGCGAGCGAGCCATAGCTTCACAATTCGTTCATGTTTCCTGTGGTCAGCTCCGCGAAGGGCGACACCAAGGAGAGAAAACATGAACCGACGTTCATTCATCGCCACACTGTGTGGTGGAATCGCCGCAAGCGCCGCGGGTGTGAGCATGGCGAGCGCGCCGGTCGCCGCCGCGTCTCTGGCCACCGAGGACGCCGCCAAGCTCGATGCGGTTCCGGCCGAATTCAGCCAGTACTGGCGCCGTCGGCGCCGTCGCCGGACGGTCTGCACGGTCCGGCGCAACCGCTTCGGACGCCCCGTGCGCGTCTGCCGCACGGTCTACTACTGACGGTATTGCCCCGGCGGTCAGCGCCGGGGCTCTCCCTCGTCCGACGCAAGGGAAGCAGCCCGAGCGAATTATTTCGCCGCATCACGATCCGTCCTACCATGACCAAGGGTTAGGATAGGGATCGCGAGCATGAACCGCATCGCCTGGATTGCTGTTTGCGCAGGGCTCACCGTTGGCACGCTGCCGGCGCAGGCGACGGAATGGATCGGGCGCTGGGGCACGCCGGGCTGCAGCGCAGATGACACGGTGATCGGCCTCGACAGGCGGGAACTCGACCTCTCCACCTTCGAAACGAGCTGCCGGACGCTGCGCGCCGAGCAGCGACGGGACGTCTACGAGATCACTGCAGAATGCCACGGCGAAGGCCGGCCCAGGCGGGTGTCGTTCACCGTCCGCGTCGAGGGCGAGACGCTGTCCTTCATTCGCCAGCGGGGCTTCGATTTCAGCCCGAAGCGTTTCCGCCGCTGTCGCTGACACCGCCCCGCCGCCCGGCAACCGCATCATCGTCCTGCAGCACCCGCCAGGCCGCGCCGTCGAGATCGGCGTACTGGCCGCTGCGCATGCACCAGAAGAAGGCGCCGAGCCCGGCTAGGCCGAGGCCCAGCGCCAGCGGGAACAGGACCACGATGATGTTCATGCCTGCGCCTCCCCCGCTGCACGGGCGCGCAGCGCATTGAGCGTCACCACCAGCGAGGACCCGGACATGGCGGCGGCGGCGACCAAGGGCGTCGCCAGCCCGGCGATCGCGATCGGCACCGCGACCGCATTATAGAGCACGGCGAAGCAGAGGTTCTGCAGCATCAGCCTGCGCGCCCTGCGGGCGATCATCAGCGCCGCCACGACCGGCGCCAGGCTCTCGCCGAGGAAGACGATGTCGGCCGCCGCCTGCGCCAGATGCGTGGCGCTGACCGGCGAGAGCGAGACATGCGCGCCCGCCAGCGCCGGCGCGTCATTGAGCCCGTCGCCGACCATCAGCACCTTGCGGCCATCGGCCGCCATCCGTTCCAGCAGGGCGAGCTTGTCGCCCGGCATCAGGCCGGCATGCAGTTCGGTGACGCCAAGCTCGGTAGCGATCGGCGCTGCCGCCTCGAACCGGTCGCCGGAAAGGATCGCAACCTGAAGCCCTGCCTTGCGCAGCGCTTCTACGGTCTCGCGGGCCTGCGGGCGCAAGGCCTGCCCGAGCGCCAGCACGGTGCGGAAGGAGCCATGGCGATAGGCGATCAACGAGGCGCCGCGATGCAGCGCCGCGACCATGGCGGCCTCGGCCTGCGCGCCACAGAAAGCGACGCTGCCAAGACGGCGCTCGTCTTCCCTATCACCGACCGAGAGGCCTTGCCCCTTCTCCTCGTGCACATCCTCCGCCGCACGCGACACACCGAGTGCGCGGGCGAGCGCCTGCGCCAGCGGATGCCCGCTCGCTGCCGCGAGCGCACCGATCTCGGCCCGCTGCTCGGCAGGCAGCGCCTGCGGGTTGAGAATCTCCGGTTCCGGCAGGGTCAGCGTGCCGGTCTTGTCGAAGACGGCGATGTCGGCTTCGGCGAGGCGCTCCAGCGCATCGCCTTCCTTCAGCATGATCTTGCGCTTGAACAAGCTGGAAGCCGCGACGACCTGCACGGCGGGGATGGCGAGGCCGAGCGCGCAGGGACAGGTGATGATCAGCACGGTGACGGCGATCATCAGCGCCTCAGGCCAGGCGAGCCCCCATGCCAGCCAGCCGAGGAAGGTCGAGGCCGCCAGCGTGTGCACCACCGGCGCATAGAGCCGTGCGGCGCGGTCGGAGAGGCGGACATAGCGCGAGCGGTTGCCAACCGCCTGGTCCATCAGCCGGTCGATCTCGTCGAGCAGCGTGCCCTGCCCGGCCGCCTCGACCCGCACGGTCAGCGCGCCAGTGAGGTTCAGCGTGCCGGCATGGACGCGCTCGCCCTGCCTGATGGCGACCGGCGCGGTCTCGCCGGTGACGAGGCTCTGGTCGAGCTCGGAGCGGCCGGTCTCGACGATGCCGTCGACGCAGACGCGCTCGCCCGGCCGCACCAGCACGAGATCACCCGGCGCTATCGCGGCGATCGGCAGCATCGTCGTGCTGCCGTCGGCGGCGAGCCTCGTCGCGGTCTCGGCCTTGAGCGCAGCAAGGTTGCCGGCGAGATTGCGGGTGCGCCGCCGCATCAGCTGGTCGAGATAGCGCCCGATCAGCAGGAAGAAGAGCAGCATGACCACACCGTCGAAATAGGCGTGGCGGCCATGGTTCCAGGTCTCGGCGACCGACATCACCAGCGCCAGCACGACGCCGATGGTGATCGGCACATCCATGTTGACGGCGCCGGCCTTCAGCGCCCTAAGCGCGCTCTCGAAGAAGGGCCGGCCGGCATAGGCCGCCGTCGGCAGCGCGATCAGGGCAGAGAGCCAGTGGAAGAAGTCGCGCGTCGTCGGATCGATATCGCCCGCATTGCCGGACCAGACTGCGACCGAGAGCAGCATGATGTTCATCGAGGCGAAGCCGGCGACGCCGAGCGCGCGTAAGAGATAGCGCTCCTCGCTCGCGGCTCCCTCCTCCCGCCGCTCGGGCGCGAAGGGGTAGGCCTTGAAGCCGAGCGCGGCGAGCTTCTCGACTACCGCTTCGGGCCGCAGCAACGCCTCGCGCCATTCGACCGAGACGCGCTTCAGCGCGAGATTGACGCGGGCGCCCAAAATAGCCGGCTCGCGGGCAAGCCCACCCTCGATCGCCTGCATGCAGCCAGCGCAGCGCATGCCGTCGACCGCCAGCTCCATGCTCGCGATGCCATCGTCGCGATGGCGCACGAAGACCGAGAGATCCTGCGCCACCATCTCAGCGCTCCGCCAGAGTGACGCGGCTGCGCGAGACGAAGACGACTTCCTCCCCGCGCTTCGCCTGCAGTTCGAGGATCCAGGACCCGGCCTCGATCCGGTCGAAGCGCGTCTCGTAGCGCCCCGGCCGGCTCTCGCTCAGCATCAGCTCCCGGTCGCGGGCGGAGGTCGCGGGATGGCGCAGGCGTGCGCTCGTGACGAAGCCGGCGAGCGCTCCGCCATTGCGATCGGCCAGGGTCACGGCCAGCGTCGCCCCTTCGCCTTGCCGGATGATAGTCGCGGCGGCGGACCAGCCGCGCGCATCGCGCTCGTGCTGGCGGGCGATCTCCTCGTTGAAGTGCTGGCTCTTCTCATAGGCGCTGCGGGTCTCGACGCCCGGCATGGTCCGCAGCGCCATCGTCATGATCGTCGCGTTGACCGAGACGATCACGCCGAAGAACAGGATCAGCATGGCCGCGACCATGCCGCCGGTCAGCTGGAAGGGACGGCGCTGGGCAGCCTGCACGGGATTCTCGTAGGGCATGATGATGACTCCGCAGCAGCTCATGGCTGGGTCCCTGGCGCGATGAAGTGGTCATCCGCGCGCACCGTCTCGCCGGCGAAGAGATCGGAGGCGGTGATGGTGATCGCCTGCGAGGGCGAAAGCGGCACGCCGGCCGGGACGGTGACGAGCACGCGCACCTCGCGCGTGGAATCGGGGTCGACGGTGACGACGGGCCGAAGATCGGCGCTCGGCGCGACGCCGACCGCCTCGATCCTGATGCCCGGCAGGCCGGAGACGGTCAGCGCGAAGGGCCGGTGCTCCGGCCGCTTGTTGAGCAGGCGCACCGCATAGGCGTTGCGGATCGAGCCGTCGCTCAGCCTGACGAAGAGCGGTGTGCGCTCATGCAGCACGGAGATGCCGGCAGTGCTGCGCGTCGCGAGCTGCCAGAGCATCGCGCCGCCGACGATCGCGATCAGCGCCGCATAGGCGAGCGTGCGCAGGCGCAGCGGCCGGTAGATCGCGGCGAGTCCGGCGAGCCGGCGCTGGACATTGCCGTCGGTGTCATAGGCGATCAGCCGGGTCGGGCGACCGATCTTGGTCATGACGTTGTCGCAGGCGTCGATGCACAGGCCGCACTGGATACAGTCGACCTGCGCGCCATCGCGGATGTCGATCCCGGTCGGGCAGACCGCGACGCATTGGAAGCAGTCGATGCAGTCGCCCGCCGGCGCGCCCTGCGCCTTGAGCTTCGCTGCCTGTTTCACCGAGACCCGCGGCTCGCCGCGATCGTAGCGATAGGTGACGTTCAGCGCCTCGTCGTCGGTCAGGGCCGCCTGGATGCGCGGCCACGGGCACATATACTTGCAGACCTGCTCGCGCATGATGCCGGCGAGCGTGTAGGTGGTGAAGGTCAGGATCGCGATCCAGACATAGGCCGAGAGCGGGGCGGTGAAGGTCGCAAGCTCGCGCACCAGCGTCGGCGCGTCGGCGAAATAGAGCACCCAGGCGCCGCCGGTCCACCAGGCGATGATCAGCCAGACCGCGTGCTTGGCGCCCTTGCGCCAGATCGTGTCGAAGCTCCAGGGCTCGGCGTCGCGGCGCATGCGCTCGCGTCGGTCGCCCTCGAAGAAGCGCTCGACGACGAGGAAGAGGTCGGTCCAGACCGTCTGCGGGCAGAGATAGCCGCACCAGACCCGGCCGGCGACGGCGTTCATCAGGAAGAGGACGAAGGCAGCCAGGATCAGCAGGCCGGTGAAGTAATAGACCTCCTGCGGCCAGATCTCGATGAAGAAGAAGTAGAAGCGGTTGTTGGCGATGTCGGCCAGCACCGCCTGGTTGGGGAGATACGGGCCACGATCCCAGCGCAGGAAGGGCAGGAGGTAGTAGATGGCCAGGCACAGGAAGAGGATGAGCCACTTCGCGCGCCGGAACGGGCCGGACACGCTCTGCGGATAGACCTTCCGCGACGCCGCGAAGAGCGGGATGTCGTCCTGGTCGGTCCCGGCCGTGCTCACGCTACTGCCCTCCCCCCAGCGAGTGGACATAGACGGTCAGCGCCTTGATGGTGGTCTCGTCGAGACGCCCGGCCCAGCCCGGCATCACACCGTTTCGGCTGTTGCCGATGGTCTCTGTCAGCGAGGCCATGTCCATGCCGTAGAGACTGATCGCGTCGGTCAGGTTCGGCGCGCCCAGCTCCTGATTGCCCTTGCCTGCGGCGCCATGGCAGGCGGCGCAGTTGTCGGCGAAGACCTTGCGCCCGAGCGGCAGATCCGCCTTCGGCTCGGTCGGCAGGCCGGCGAGCTCGCGGACATGGCTGGCGACGGCTGCGATCTCCTCGCGCTTCAGCACGCCGTCGCGCCCGAAGGCCGGCATCTGGCTGACGCGGGTGTCGTTGTCGCCGGCGACGCGAATGCCATGGCGGATCGTTTGCTGGATCGCTGCGGGCGAGCCGCCCCAGAGCCAGTCATCGTCGTTGAGGTTGGGGTAGCTCTTGGCGCCGGCTCCGCCGACGCCGTGGCACGCGGCACAATTGTCGCCGAAGGCGGCCTTGCCCTGCGCCATCGCGATCTGGAACAGCGTCGGGTCGGCCTTGATCTGCTCGGGAGTGGCGTCCGCCATGCCGGCAGCCTGGGTTGCGCGCTGCGCCTTGAGCTTGGCCATGTCGGCGCTGATCTCGGCCCGGCTGGCATAGCCGATTACGCCCTTGGTCGTGTCGGTCAGCAACGGCCAGGCCGGATAGACGATCCAGTAGCCGATCGACCAGACGATCGTGGCGTAGAAGACGTAGAGCCACCAGCGCGGCAGTGGCGTGTTGAGTTCGCGGATGCCGTCCCATTCATGGCCGGTCGTGGCCATGCCGGTAGCCGCATCGACATGCGGATCGTCGTGCTTCTGGTCCATCGATCAGTCCTCGCGCAGCGGATTGAGCGCAGCTTCCTCGAAGCGGGCGCGGTTCTTCGGCCAGAAGGCGTAAACGCAGACCCCGAGGAAGACGGCGACGAAGTAGAGGAGCCCTGCGGACTGGGCGAAGCCGGCGAGCCAGTGATAGGTCGTTTGCATGGTCGGGCTCAGCGGATGTTGGCTTTGTCGTCGTAGAGCTTGAAGTCGACCATCGTGCCGAGCGCCTGCAGATAGGCGATCAGGGCATCGGCCTCGCTGATGCGCTGCGGATTGCCGTCGAAGTCGCGCGACTGTGCCTTGGGATAGCGCTTCTCCAGATCGGCCTGACCGGGATGATCCGGCGTCGCCTGCGCCTTCAAATCGGCCTGCGCCTGCGCGATCATCTCGTCGCTATAGGGCACGCCGCCAGCGCGGTTGGCGCGCAACTCGTCGGCGATGTCCCCGAACGCCAGCTCGGTCTTCGCCAGGAAGGGATAGCCCGGCATGATCGACTGCGGCACGATCGCGCGCGGCTCCGCCAGATGCGCCCGCTGCCATTCGTCGGAATACTTGCCGCCGACGCGGGCAAGGTCCGGCCCGGTCCGCTTCGAGCCCCATTGAAACGGCTTGTCGTACATGCTCTCGGCCGCGAGCGAGTAGGGCCCGTAGCGCTCGACCTCGTCGCGCAGCGGCCGGATCATCTGGCTGTGGCAGTTGTAGCAGCCCTCGCGGACATAGATGCCGCGGCCGGCGAGCTCGAGCGGCGTGTAGGGCCGCATGCCTTGCACCGTCTCGATCGTGTTCCTGAGGTAGAAGAGCGGCGCGATCTCGACGAGACCGCCGATCGAGATCACCAGCAGCGTGCCGATGACCAGGACGATCGAGTTGGTCTCGAAGATTTTGTGCTTGGCCCAGAGCGAGCGGCGCGGCGGCTTGTGTTCGATGCTCGTCATGATGGTCCTCAGGCGGTGGCGAACTGGCCGGACGGCAGCGCATGGGCTTCAGGCGTGTCGGCAGCCTCCTCGCAGCGCACGGTCATCCAGAGATTGAAGGCCATGATCAGCGCGCCGATCAGGAAGAGCGCGCCGCCCAGCGCCCGGATCACATAGAACGGGTGCATCGCCGCGACGGTCTCGATGAAGGCGTATTCGAGGAAGCCGAGCGAGGTGTAGGCCCGCCACATCAGGCCCTGCAGGATGCCCGAAACCCACATCGCCGTGATGTAGAAGACGATGCCGAGGGTCGAGACCCAGAAGTGCCAGCTCACCAGCCTGAGCGAGTAGAGCCCCTTGCGGTTCCACAGCCAGGGCACCAGGCAATAGATCGCGCCGAAGGAGATATAGGCGACCCAGCCGAGAGCCCCGGCATGGACATGGCCGATGGTCCAATCGGTGTAGTGCGACAGGCCGTTCACCGCCTTGATTGACATCAGCGGCCCCTCGAAGGTCGCCATGCCGTAGAAGGCGAGCGAGACCACCATCATCCGCAGCACGGGGTCGGTGCGCAGCCGGTCCCAGGCGCCCGACAGGGTCATGATGCCGTTGATCATGCCGCCCCAGGAGGGCATCCACAGCATGATCGAGAAGGTCATGCCGAGCGTCTGCGCCCAGTCGGGCAGTGCGGTGTAGTGGAGATGGTGCGGGCCAGCCCAGATATAGATGAAGATCAGGGCCCAGAAATGGATGATCGAGAGCCGGTAGCTGTAGATCGGCCGCTCCGCGCGCTTGGGCACGAAGTAATACATGATCGCGAGGAAGCCGGCGGTCAGGAAGAAGCCGACGGCGTTGTGGCCGTACCACCACTGGAACATCGCATCCTGCACGCCCGACCATAGGCCGTAGGACTTCGGCGACAGGATCGAGACCGGCACGGCGACATTGTTGCCGATGTGCAGGACCGCGATGGTCAGGATGAAGCCGAGATAGAACCAGTTCGCCACATAGATATGCGGCTCATTGCGCTTCCTGAGCGTGCCCAGGAAGACCAGGAGATAGACGACCCAGACGATGGTCAGCCAGAGATCGGCGTACCATTCGGGCTCGGCGTATTCCTTGCTCTGGGTGATCCCGAGCAGATAGCCGGTGCCGGCGATGACGATGAACAGGTTGTAGCCGAGCACGACGAACCAGGGCGAGAGATCGCCGGCGAGGCGAGCCCGGCAGGTGCGCTGGACGACGTAGAACGAGGTTGCGATCAGAACGTTGCCGCCGAAGGCGAAGACCACCGCCGAGGTGTGCAGCGGGCGCAGCCGGCCGAAATTCGTCCAGGGCAGATCGAAATTCAGCCCCGGAAAGGCGAGCTGCAGCGCGATGATCAGCCCGACGGCGAAACCGGCGATGCCCCAGACCATCGCGGCGACGGTCGCGAACTTTACCGGCCCCATATTGTAGTTGGGCTTGCCGTCGATCTCCTGCGGCGGGACCGCGGGCGAGCCGTCGAAGCAGCGATTGCCGATCAGGATCATGCTCGCGGCGGCCACGGCCGCCCCGAGCAAAGCGTGGAAGGCGTAGCCGGAGTTCTCGGTCAGCGCGCCGATCACGATCAGCGGCAGCACGCAGGCCCCCGCGATCAGCATCCCGATCATCTCGCCGACCGTCATTGCCCTGACAGGGCTCGTAGTCGCGCTCACAGCTGACTCCCGCTCATTGCGGGCGCATGGATCGCGCCCTCAGTGGGAGGCTTAGCGACCAGCCGATTGAGCGGCTTTGATCCAGGTCAAGGGTGGGAAGGCGGGGACTGCGGCGGGATCGCGCAGCTCACGCCGCGACGGCCTGCATCCGCTCGGGGTTCATCACGCGCACGCCGCCGGGCACGATCAGGATCATCTTGTCCTTGGCGAGGCGGGTAAAGGTGCGGCTCACCGTCTCGATCGTCAGGCCGAGGAAATCGGCGATATCCTGCCGCGTCATCGGCAGCTGTACCGTCACCGAGGGCTTGCCGAGCCTGGCCCAGCGCTGCTGCATGCCGAGCAGGAAGCAGATCAGCTTCTCCTCGGCAGTGCGGCGGCCGAGCAGCATCATCTGCTCATGGGCGAGCGTCAGCTCATGCGTCGCGAACTCATGCAGGCGCTTCAGCAGATGCGGCTTGGCGTCGACCAGCGCCGTGTATGCTCCACGTGAGAAGGCGCAGGCCGCGACATCGCCGATCGCATCGGCCGAAAAGCCATAGGCGTCGCGCATCGCAAGGCCGAGGAAATCGCCCGGCAGCGCGAAGCCGACGACCTGGCGGCGCCCGTCGGACAAAAGCTTGTAGAGCCGAATGACGCCGCCGGTGACGTTGTAGACGCAATGCGCTTCGGCGCCTTGCGAGAACAGCGTGTCGCCGGAGGCAAAATGCGTTGGCATCGCCAACTGCTCCAGCAAGGCGAGCTCGTCATCCGTCAGGGAGGCGCAGACGCTGACCAGGCGGACCATGCAGTTGCGGCACCCGCTCTCGCCGCGGGCGGCGGCGCTACACACCGAGGGCTGACAGTTCACAATCGCACCTTCCTGTTCCTCACAGGACCCTAACTCATGGCCGCAGGCTGACAAAGCACGCGCCATGCCTCGGCGCTGCGGATTTGATCCAGATCAATGCGGCAATAGGCCCTGCAACACGAGGTTGCTGCCTGGAAACTCGGGAGAGCCGCACGTGATGGGCGATGACATCTTCGAAGTCGCGCGCATCATGCCGGGCAGCGCCGATACAGTTTACGGGCTCATTACCCTGCTGCACCCCGAGGTCACACCCGATGGCTGGGCTGCCTTCGTGCGCGAGCATTCGCAGGATGGGGCGCAGCCATCAGGTGTCTTTGCCCTTCGGGATGCGCGCCGCATGCCGCACGCTTTGTTCGGCTTCCGCATCGCGCGGACGATCGCCGGCGGCGCGACATTGGAGATCTCCGAGATCGCCATGCTGCGCCTGCCCGGAACCTGTCTCGTCGACGCGCTGCTCCGCTTCGCCAATCAGCTCGCGGCGCAACTCGACCTGCCGCGCATCGCGATCTCGCTGGAGCGCTCGGCCGCCTGGCCGCAGGATCATGATGCGCTTCAGCGCTGCGGCTTCCAGATCGATCGCGTTATGGTCCTCGGCCGCGCCCGGCTCGAGCCGGCGGCCTGAACGCTCGGCGAAAGAACTACGCAAAAACAGAGAGAGCCGGTGCATCCGGCGAAGCGGCTTCGCCGGATATCGTCTGGGAGCGGCCGGTTCTAAAGCCGCCATCGATTGGTCGCCCACCATGCAGCCGCCGCGAGGGCGACCATGCCGAGCGCGACAAGAAGCGCCTCGCCTATCGGGCCGGCTCCTTCCGTGCGTCCATGAAGCTCGCGAACCATGCGCCGTCGACGGCCGGCGCGGCGCCGTCGCGCTGCTCCGCCGTGATCCGGCACAGCAGCTCGATCTCTTCGAAGGACAGGTCGAAGAACGGCAGCAGCATCGGATTGCCCACGATCGAGCGATCGCTCTCGGCCGCAGCTTCGCCGCCCATCACCCTCTCCCCCCTTATGGCCACGCCCGACTCCGTTCCCCTGAGGTCGGTTCGAGGCAACAGCAATCATTCCCCCACCGCCACACCCAAATGGGGGGCATGGCAGATATTATTGTTCCTCATGGTACCGATTTCCGCGAATTCGCATAGACCCCTCGGCACCGGCGCATCTTGAACCCGGGCCATCGCGGCGCCAGATGGCGCGAGCGGCGCCAATCCGGCGCAAGGCAACGCTCGGACTCGCTTATGCCCGCTTCTCTCCAGCTCGGCCTCGACACCTTCGGCGACGTCACCGCCGGCCCGGACGGCACGCTGCTGCCGCATGCGCAGGTGATCCGCGATCTCGTCGAGCAGGCCGTACTGGCCGACGAGCTCGGCATCGATTTCTTCGGCATCGGCGAGCATCATCGCAGCGATTTCGCGGTCTCCTCGCCCGAGACGGTGCTCGCCGGCATCGCCACCCGCACCAGCCGCATCCGCCTTGGCTCGGCCGTCACCGTGCTGAGCTCGGACGACCCGATCCGCGTCTTCCAGCGCTTCTCGACGGTCGATGCGCTCTCGAACGGCCGCGCCGAGGTCATCCTTGGCCGCGGCTCCTTCACCGAATCCTTCCCGCTCTTTGGCTTCGACCTCAGCCAATACGAGGCACTGTTCGAGGAGAAGCTCGACCTCTTCGTCGAGCTGATCCGCAAGAAGAGCGTGACATGGGAGGGCAGCCTTCGCCCGCCGCTTCGTAATCAGCAGGTCTTCCCGCCGATCGAGACGGCCGAACTGACTACCTGGATCGGTGTCGGCGGCAGCCCGGAATCGGTGGTGCGGGCGGCGCGCTACGACCTGCCATTGATGCTCGCCATCATCGGCGGCCCGGCCCAGCGCTTTGCGCCTTATGCCCAGCTCTATCGCGACGCGATGGGGCGCCTCGGCCATGGCGAGCGGCCGATCGGCGTGCACTCGCCGGGCTATGTCGCCGCGACGGACGAGCAAGCGGCCGAGGAGTTCTTCCCGGCCTACAAGGCAATGCGCGACCGCATCGGCGCCGAGCGCGGCTGGGGACCGATGTCACGCGAGGAATTCGAGCGCGAGGTTTCGGGCGGCGCGCTCTATCTCGGCTCGCCCGAAACCGTCGCCCGCAAGATCGCCGCGACGGTCAGGGCGCTCGGCCTGCAGCGGTTCCAGCTCAAGATCAGCGCGGGTCCCCTGTCGCAGGACAAGCTGCTGCGCTGCATCGAGCTCTATGGCCGCGAGGTCATCCCGATGGTGCGGGAGCTGCTCGCGGCCTGAAACGCGTGGAGGCGTCAGACGGCGCCGTGCGCCTCGACATAGAGCGCGTAGAGCGAGTGCGAGCTCGCCATGTAGAGCCGGTTGCCCTTCGGCCCGCCGAAGCAGAGGTTGGCGCAGCGCTCCGGCAGGCGGATGAAGGCGAGCGGCTTTCCGGCCGGGCTGAACACCATCACCCCGTCGAGATCCTCCGACTTGCCCCTCAGCGTAAAGACCTTGCGGCCGCCGACATCGCTCGGCTCGGCATTGAGCGCGCCGTTGCTGCCATAACCGCACCAGAGATTGCCGTCGCGGTCGACGCGGAAGCCATCGAGCGCGCCGAAATCGGCGGCGTCGACCAGCTTCACCTTGTTCGAGACCTTGCCATCGGCGTCGACATCGTAGCTCCAGATGCTGCGGTTCGGCGTCCCCCGCCATTCGACGACGTAGAGCTTCTTCTCGTCGGGGGAGAAGGCGAGCCCGTTGGGATTGACCAGATCGGTGATCACCGCGGTGAGCTTGCCATCTGGCGCGAGCCGATAGACGTTCGTCGTCGCCTGCTCGGGCTTGGCGCGCGAGCCCTCCCATTCGCCGTTGATGCCGAAGAGTGGGTCGGTGAACCAGATCGTGTCGTCTGACCGGACGACGACGTCGTTGGGCGCGTTCAGGCGCTTGCCCTCGAACTTGTCGGCCAGCACCGTGATCCGACCGTTCTTCTCGGTGCGGGTGATGCGCCGCGTCACCGAATGCTCGCAGGTGACCAGCCGCCCCTGCCGGTCGCGGGCATTGCCATTGGCGTAATTGGCGTTCTCGCGGAAGACGGTGAAGCTGTTCTTCATCTCGTCATATTTCATGATCCGGTTGTTCGGGATGTCGCTGACGAGGAGGTAGCGCCCTTCCGGAAAATACACCGGCCCCTCGGCCCAGCGCATGCCAGTGCCGAGCTGTTCGACCGAGCTCGAATAGATCCGGTACTTGCCGAAGCTCGGATCGAGGATGTCGACCGCCGGATCGGGATAGCGCTGGTTCGGCTTGAACGGGAAGGCCTGCGCCAGAGCCGGCGTCGCCAGGGCCGAGCCCGCCGCAGCAGCGAGCCCACCCTTGAGCAGGTGACGGCGAAACATGTCGATCATCGCATTTCCCCCTGTGCTCTTGTTGTCATGGCTGTTCGTTCGGGCGCCGATTGACGGCGCCCATCTCCACCGCCCTTCGGCGGGTCCTTAACCGTCGCGGTAGCGACGGGAGCGCTCTCAGGTCATTTCCAGTCCGGCCGCCACCTGGCGAACTCGGCCTTGGTCTCGGCATTGGCCGGGTAGAGCCCGAAGATGCCGCGCCCTTCCCGGACCTTCATCTCGACGAAGTCCTCATAGGCTGTCTGCTCATAGGCTTCGGCCGCGACCTCATTGGCGAGATGGGCCGGGATCACGCAGACGCCCTCGCCGTCGCCGACGACGATGTCGCCGGGATAGACAGGTACGTCGCCGCAGCCGATCGGCGCGTTGATGTCGAGCGCGTGGTGATGGATCAGGTTGGTCGGCGCGCTCGGCCGGCTGTGATAGGCGGCAAAGCCGAGCGCCGCGATGTCGGGGCTGTCGCGGAAGCCGCCGTCGCTGACGATGCCGGCGGCGCCGCGCTGCATCAGGCGCGTCACCAGGATGCAGCCCGCGGAAGCCGCACGCGCATCCTTGCGGCTGTCGATCACCATGACATGGCCCGCCGGGCAGGTCTCGACCGCGACGCGCTGCGGATGTTGCGTGCCCTCGAACACGCCGAGATGGTCGAGATCCTCGCGCGCCGGGATGTAGCGCAGCGTGAAGGCCTCGCCGACCATGCGCGGCGCGTTGGCTGAAAGCGGGCGCACATCCTGGATGAACTGGTTGCGCAGGCCGCGCTTGAACAGCGCCGTGGTCAGGGTCGCGGTCGAGACGCGCTTCAGCTTCTCGCGGTTCTCTTGGGTGAGCGCGGTAGCGGTCATGTCAAAATCATCCTCTCGCGGCCGATAGTCGGCACGCCATTCCAGAACCCGTCATCCCAGGCTTGCCCCGGGATCCATCGTAGAGCTCAGCATCCTACGATGGATCCCGGAGCTCCGCTTCGCTGCGTCCGGGATGACGGCGTGCTTGTCACTCAGCTGGCAGATCACTCGATCTTCACATTGGCCTTCTGCGCAACGTCCGCCCAGCGCTTGGTCTCGCTGGCGATGTGGGCGGTGAACTCGGCCTGGCTTGAACCCACCGGATCGACGCCGAGCTTCTTGAGCTGCTCGATCACCGCCGGCTCGCGCATGATCGCCTGCGTCTCGCTTGACAGTTTGGCGACGATCTCCGGTGGCACCTTCGACGGTGCGAAGAAACCGTGCCAGGAGCTGGCGTCGTAGCCGGGGATGAACTCGGACAAGGCCGGCAGGTTGGGCGCGACCGCGAGCCGCTTCGGCGTCGCTGTCGCCAACGCCCGGATCTTGCCCGCTTCGACATGCGGCCAGGCGATGGTGATGTTGTCGAAGGTGAGCTGGATCTGGCCGGAGAGCAGGTCCTGGGTTACCTGCCCGCTCGACCGGTAAGGCACGTGGACCATGTCGGTGCCGGTCGAGACCTTGAACAGCTCGGCCGCCATATGGGTCGAGGTTCCCGCGCCTGACGAGCCGAAGGAGTATTTACCGGGGTTCTTCTTCAGGAGCTCGATCAGCTCAGGCACGGTCTTCGCCGGCAGGTCGACATTGACCATCAGCAAGTTCGGCACGCTCGCCACCTGCGAGATCGGCGCGAAGTCCTTGATGTGGTCATAGGGCATCTTGGTGTAGACGCCGGGATTGATGGCATGGCTGGAGACCGTGCCCATGGTCAGCATGTAGCCGTCCGGTTCCGCCTTCGCGACCGCGGCCGCACCGGTGTTGCCGCCGGCCCCGACCCGGTTCTCGACGATGAACTTGCCGCCGAGGCGCGCGCCCAGCCGGTCGGCCAGGATGCGCCCGAGCAGATCGGTCGTGCCACCCGCGGCGAAGGGCACCACGATGGTGACGACCCGGCTTCCCGGATAGCCGCTCTGCGCCCAAGCGGGCGTCAAGGCCGGTGCTGCCAGCATGACGCCAGCTCCGGCGAGCAGGCTGCGGCGTGTGATCGATGTCATCCAGTCCTCCCTCGTCATTGTCCATCCGGCCTTGCCGTTCCGGCGTCTTGCGGCCGTCTTGCTCGACTCCATAGCACGCAATTCCAGATTTGAAATCTGAAATTTCAGACTTGATATCACTTGCGCTTTGTGATGTCTGGTGAGGCAATGGCGCAGGGCTGGCGCGGGCATCGAATCGCGCCGCAGTCCCGCCAGAGGAATTGGGATGTCGAACGCGCTTGCCATCGAACCGGTCTCGCCGCATCTGCTGCGCTCGCTGCGCGAGCATGTGCACGAGCGCCTGCGCCGGGCGATCGTCGCGGGAAAGTTCCGTGACGGCGAGCGGCTGAACGAGCGCCAGCTCGCCGACATGCTGGGGGTCTCCACCACGCCGGTGAAGGACGCCATCCGCATGCTGGAGAGCGAGGGGCTCGTGCGCACGGAAGCCCGCCGCGGTGTCTTCGTCGAGTTCTCGGCCCGCCAGGCGCTGGAGATGGCGCTCGGCCGCGCCGCGCTCGAAAGCGTCATGACCCATATCGCCGCCAATCGGATCAGCACCGGCGAGATCGCCGAGATGGCCCGCCTGATCGACGAGATGGCGCATGCCACCGCGCACGGCGACCTCGAAGACCTCGTCAATCTGAACGAGGCCTATCACGGCATGATCCACCGCATCTCCGGCTGCGGCTATCTCGAGCGCCGGCTCGACGGCCAGCGCATGTACGACCATGCCCAGCGCATCGCCCTGCTCGGCGAGCCCAGCGAGCGCACCAAGGGCTTCGAGGAGCATCGCGGCATCTTCGAGGCGCTGCGCGCCCATGAGCCGGCAAGGGCCGAGCAGCGCATGCGCAGCCATATCGTGCGCTCCGCCAAGAGCCATGTGCGCCAGGTCTTCGGCGCCGATGCGGAAGGATTGGATTACGATGAGTGACAGAGTTCGCGCCGCGCTGCGCGGCATTTCCGGCGTGCACGTCACCGCCTGGAAGGGCGATGGCGAGGCCGATTGGGCGCTGACCGGCACGATCGTCGCGCGCATCGCGCAGGCCGGCATCCACAACATCGTCTCGGCCGGCAACACCGGCGAGTTCTACCCGATGACCACCGAGGAAGTGGTGCGCAGCCACGCCGTGGCAGCGGAGGCCGCCGCCGGCAAGGCGCTGGTCACCGCCGGCATCGGCCGCTCGTTGCGCGAAGCGATCTCGACCGGCAAGCTCGCCGCCACCGCCGGCTGCGATGCGGTGATGGTGCATCACCCGCTCGACCCCTTCGCCGCGCCGCATTCGCAAGCGGACTATATCCTCGCCATCGCCGAGGCGCTTGATATCCCGCTCGTCGCCTACATCCGCTCCGACGCGATCGGCGTGAAGGACCTCGCCCGCGTCGCGACCCATCCCAATGTCGCCGGCGTCAAGTTCGCCTCGCCGAACGTCATGTTGCTCGCCGAGTGCGTCCGCGCCACGCAAGGCTCGAGCGCCAACTGGATCTGCGGCCTTGCCGAGGGCTGGGCCGCGCCCTTCCACGCGCTCGGCGCCCGCGGCTTCACCTCCGGCCTGGTCAATGTCGCGCCGGAACGCTCGCTGGCGATCTGGCAGGCGCTGGAGGCCAATGACTACGATCGCGCCCGCCGCCTCGTCGACGAGATCGCCGGCTTCGAGACGCTGCGGACCAAATACGGCAACGGCGCCAACGTCACCGTGGTCAAGGAAGCGCTCGGCCTGCTCGGCACCAATGTCGGCCCCGTGCGCCTGCCAGGCCTGCCCGAGCTGAACGAGGTCGAGCGCGCCGAACTGCGCGCGATCGTCGGAAGCTGGAGCAGCCAGCGCGCGGCGGCGGAATAACCTCTGTCATTCCGGGGCATCGCGCAGCGATGAACCCGGAACCCACGGCCGGGTGAGCCCCTCGTCTAGTGAAGGTCGTTTCACCCAGTCGTGGGTTCCGGGTTCGACCCTGCGGGCCGCCCCGGAATCACAAGTCGTTGAATTGACAAAGAACACACCGAGGAAACGCCGATGTCCCATCCCCGCAAGACGCCCGATACGCTGCGCTCCAAGCGCTGGTTCGGCGCCAGCGATCTGCGCTCCTTCGGGCATCGCTCGCGGGCGCTGCAGATGGGCCTGAACCATGACGAGTTCATGGGCAAGCCGGTGATCGGCATCCTCAACACCTGGTCCGAGATCAACCCCTGCCACACCCATCTGCGCGACCGCGCCGAGGCGGTGAAGCGCGCGGTCTGGGCGGCCGGCGGCTTCCCGGTCGAGATTCCCGTGATGTCGGCCTCCGAGCAGTACCAGAAGCCGACGACCATGCTCTATCGCAACTTCCTGGCGATGGAGGCAGAGGAATCGATCCGCTCGCACCCACTCGACGGCGCGGTGCTGCTCGGCGGCTGCGACAAGTCCACTCCGGCTTTGATCATGGGCGCCTGCAGCGCCGGCCTGCCCTTCATCTTCGTGCCGGCCGGGCCGATGCTGCGCGGCAACTGGGCCGGCAAGACGCTCGGCTCGGGCGCCGATGTCTGGAAGTACTGGGCCGAGAAGGAGGCCGGCAACATCTCCGACGCCGACTGGCGCGACATGGAGAGCGGCATCGCCCGTTCGCACGGCACCTGCATGGTGATGGGCACGGCCGCGACCATGATGAGCCATGCCGAGGTGCTCGGCCTCACCCTTCCCGGCGCCTCCGCCATTCCCGCCGCCGACGCCGCCCATCCGCGCATGGCCGCAGCCGCCGGCAAGCGCATCGTCGAGATGGTCTGGGAGGACCTGACGCCGGACCGCATCCTGACCCGCGAGAGCTTCGAGAACGCGCTGACCGTCCACATGGCGGTCGCCGGCTCGACCAACGCCATCATCCATCTCGTCGCCATGGCCGGCCGCGCCGGCGTGCCGCTGACTCCTGATGATTTCGATGCCTTCTCGCGCAAGGTCCCGGTGATCGCCAACCTGCGTCCCTCCGGCGAGTTCCTGATGGAGGATTTCTTCTATGCCGGCGGCCTGCCAGCCCTGCTGAAGCAGCTAGAAAGCAAGCTCCACACCGGCGCCATGACGGTGACCGGCAAGCCGCTCGCCGAGACGATCGCGCTCGCCAAGGTCTATGACGACAACGTCATCCGCCCGCTCGACAAGCCGGTCTCGACCGCCAACGGCCTCGCGGTATTGAAGGGCAACCTCGCCCCTGGCGGCTGCGTCATCAAGCCCTCGGCCGCCGAGGAACGCCTGCTCAAGCATTCCGGCCCGGCCCTCGTCTTCGAGGACTATGATGCGATGATGAAGGCCGTGAACGACGAGACCCTCGACGTCACCGCCGATCATGTCATGGTGCTGAAGAATTGTGGCCCGGTCGGCGGTCCCGGCATGCCGGAATGGGGCATGCTGCCGATTCCGAAGAAACTGCTGAAGCAGGGCGTGCGCGACATGCTCCGGCTCTCCGATGCCCGGATGTCCGGCACCAGCTACGGCGCCTGCGTGCTCCACATCGCACCGGAGGCCTACATCAAGGGCCCGCTCGCGGCGGTCAGGACCGGCGACATCATCAGCGTCGATGTCGAGGCGCGCAGCATCTCCGTGAATTTGACCGACGCCGAGATCGCCGAGCGCCTGAAGAGCTGGTCGCCGCCCGACCGCGACTACCCGCGCGGCTGGGGCAAGATGTCGGCCGCCCATATCCAGCAGGCCGACAAGGGTTGCGATTTCGACTATCTCGCCGGCACCGCGAAGGTGGCCGAGCCGGAGATCCATTGAGCCGAGCAGCCGGCAAGGCGCCTAGAAGGTGGCGCCTCGCTCGTTTTGGCCAACTCGTCTCGCCTCAAGCCTTGACGACGTGCTCACCTATGGCGCCGGTGCGCTCGCAGATATTGCGCGTGTCGATGACGAGCTGCGCCTGCGCGACGAGGGCCTTGTAGTCGACCGCGTCATGGTCGGTCGCGATCAGGACGGCCTGATAGCCCCGCACGATCTCGGGCGTGAGCGCAATAGAATGGCGTCCGGCCAGCGCCGCGTGCTCGCGCGTCGTCGGCAGCACCGGAATATGCGGATCGTGATAGTCGGCCATCGCGCCACGCTGCTCGATGAGTTCGATCAGGCGCAGCGACGGGCTCTCGCGCATGTCGTCGACGTTCTTCTTATAGGCGGCTCCGATGACCAGGATCCTCGCTCCGTTCAGGCCGCGACCAAAGCGCTGGTCCAGCGCCTGGGCCAGCTTTTCGACGACGAGGCGCGGCATGGCGGTGTTGATTTCACCCGCCAGCTCGATGAAGCGCGCCGGGATCTCGTATTCGCGCGCCTTCCAGGACAGATAGAACGGATCGATCGGGATGCAGTGCCCGCCCAGGCCAGGGCCCGGATAGAACGGCATGAAGCCGAAAGGCTTGGTCTTGGCCGCCTCGATGACCTCCCAGACATCGATGCCCATTGCCGCATAGATCAGCTTCAGCTCGTTGACGAGGGCGATGTTGACCGAGCGGAAGATGTTCTCGGTCAGCTTGACCGCCTCGGCGGTGGCGGTCGAGGAAACCGGCACGGTAGTCACCACGAACTGGCCGTAAAGCGCCTGCGCGATCTGCAAGGCGTCGCCGCCATCGCCGCCGACCACCTTCGGAATCGAGGCGGTGCCGAAATGGGGATTGCCGGGATCTTCGCGTTCCGGCGAGAACGCCAGATAGAAATCCCGGCCGCTCTTCAGCCCGGTCCGTTCGAGGATCGGCTTGAGGACCTCGTCGGTCGTGCCCGGGTAGGTGGTCGATTCGAGGACGATGAGCTGGCCGCGGCGTAGATGTCTTTCGATCGCCTCGGCAGTGCGGACGACGAAGCCCAGATCCGGCTCGCGATGGCGCGTGAGCGGTGTCGGCACGCAGATGACGAGGCCGTCCGGCTCGCCCAGCCGCGTGAAATCACCCGTCGCGACGAAACGTCCGGCGTCGATCTCGGCGGCGAGATCTCCGGCAGCGATATGCCTGATCCCCGGTTCACCCCTGTTGAGGCTGTCCACACGCTCGGCGTTGATGTCGAACCCGACGACCTCGAAACCGGCGCGCGCAGCCACAAGCGCCAGCGGCAGGCCGACATAGCCCAGGCCGATGACGCCGAGCTTGAAACTGCGGTCCTGTACCCGCGCGAGCAGCCCGCTCGCGATCCCGTCCTGGGCTGTATCGGTCATGGCGCCTGCTCGGGAAATGGCCGCACAATCGGAGGCCCCAGCCTCAGACCCGCTTGTAGATGTCCTCGATCCGGACGATGTCGTCCTCGCCAAGATAGGAACCGACCTGCACTTCGATCAGCTCGAGCGGGATTTTCCCCGGATTGGCCATGCGGTGCACGCAGCCGATCGGCAGATAGATCGATTCGTTCTCGTGCACGACGATCGTCTCGTCGTTGCGGGTCACCTCGGCGGTGCCGCGCACCACGATCCAGTGCTCGGCCCGGTGATAGTGCTTCTGCAAAGATAGGACGCCGCCGGGCTTCACCGTGATGCGCTTGACCTGATGGCGTGAACCCATGTCGATCGAGAGATATTTACCCCAGGGGCGCTGAATCTCGCGATGGGCACCGGCCTCCGATTCCCCCTTGGAGGTGATCAGGGCGACCATGTCCTTCACCTTGTCCGTCCTGGCCTTCGGCGTGACGAGCACGGCATCGCGCGTCGCGATGACGGCGATCTCGTCGAGCCCGATCACGGCGACCAGGGACTCCTCCGAGCGGACAAGGTTGTTCGAACCGTCGAGCACATAGCCGCGTCCATCGATGACGTTGCCCTGAGCGTCCTTGTCCGACAGGTCCCAGACGGCCGACCAGCCGCCGACATCCGACCAGCCGAAGCCGCCGGCGACGACCGCAGCCTTCCTTGTCCGCTCCATTACGGCGTAGTCGATCGAGATCTTCTTCGCTGCGGTAAAGGCCGCGGCATCGAGCAGCACGAAGTCGAGGTCCGGCTTCGCCTTCGCGACGGCTTCGGCGACAGGCGCGAGCACATCCGGCTCGAAGGCCTCGAGCTCCGAGCGCATCGTCGCCGCATCGAAGATGAAGTTGCCGGAATTCCAGAGATAGCCGTCGAGCAGGTACTGCGCGGCGCGCGGCGCGTCCGGCTTCTCGACGAAAGCGGCAACTCTGCGCGCCCCGTCGCCGATCTCCTCGCCCGGCCGGATATAGCCATAGCCCGTCGCCGGGTGGCTCGGCGGGATGCCGATCGTCACGACATGACCCTGCTGCGCGACGATGCCGGCCTTGCGGCAGGTCGCGACGAAAAGCGCCCCATCCTGGACGACATGGTCGGCGGCGAAGACACCGACGATCGCGTGCTCGTCGCGAGCGAGCGCAAGCTCGGTCGCAGCGGCGACGGCAGCGGCGGAATCACGGCGGGTCGGCTCGAGCACGATCTGGGCGGAGACGCCGATCGTCTGGAGTTGCTCCTGCACCGTGAAGCGATATTCGACATTGGTGATGACGATCGCTGGAGCGAAGACCGTCGTGTCCGAGAGAAGACGCATGGCGCGCTGAAAGGTCGAGTCCTGCCCGAGCAGGCTGATGAACTGCTTCGGCATCGTATCGCGCGAGACCGGCCACAGCCGTGTCCCCGCGCCGCCGCACATCACAACAGGTACGATCTTTGACGGCATCGGCCAGGGCTCCATGTTGGCGGTGCTCTAGATCGCCATGGGGGTTAGAGCAAGGCCCGCGGACATTCGCGCAGCCGGAGCACAGCTCCGGCATCGGTCTGCCCTGATCCACCGCACAATGTGATTGTCACGGCGACGCTGCTCAATCGAGCTCGAACGCGTCCTTGTAGTTCAGCTTCAGCGCCGGGTCCTGCTCCTCCTTGCGCAGCAGGCAGTTGCCGACGACCAGCAGCTCGATCTCCGAGCCCATGAAGCAGCGGAAAGCGTCGCTCGCCGTGCAGACGATCGGCTCGCCACGAACGTTGAAGGAGGTGTTGACCACGACCGGGCAGCCGGTCAGCGCCTTGAAGCGCGAGATCAGCCGGTGATAGCGCGGATTGGTCTCTGCATGGACCGTCTGGATGCGGGCCGAATAATCGACATGGGTGACGGCGGGAATGGTCGAGCGCGGCACGTTGAGCTTGTCGATGCCGAACAGCGCCTTTTCCTCCTGCGTCATCTCACGCCGCAAGCCCTCGCGGACATCGGCGACGAGAAGCATGTAGGGCGAATCGCCATCGAGCTCGAACCAGTCGGCGACGTCCTCGCGCAGCACCGAGGGCGCGAACGGCCGGAAGCTCTCGCGGTACTTCACCTTGAGATTGAGCGTCTTCTGCATCGCCGGCGAGCGGGGATCGCCGAGGATCGAGCGGCCGCCGAGCGCGCGCGGCCCGAACTCCATCCGGCCCTGCATCCAGCCGACCGCCTTGCCGTCGGCGAGGCCCTGGGCCGTCGCCTCGATCAGCGCGGCCTCATCCAAGACCTCGAACTTGGCGCCGGCAGCCGTCAGCTCGGCTTCGATCTCCGCCTGGCTGAAGTCTGGGCCGAGATAGCTGCCGCGCATGGCGTCACCCTTGGCGGGCACCTCGCGTGGCTTGCCATGGAAGAGATGGTAGCCGGCGAGCGCTGCCCCGAGCGCCCCGCCGGCATCACCCGCCGCCGGCTGGATCCACAGCCCGTCGAACAGGCCCTCGCGCAGCAATTTGCCATTGGCAACGCAGTTCAGGGCGACA
Organism: Allobosea sp. NPDC003192; assembly: GCF_050275675.1. NCBI lineage: Bacteria > Pseudomonadati > Pseudomonadota > Alphaproteobacteria > Hyphomicrobiales > Alloboseaceae > Allobosea > Allobosea sp. NPDC003192. The sequence continues at coordinate 437,889 of NZ_JBNNPK010000002.1, read as the reverse complement.
CCGCCGGCGAGGCAGAGATTCGTCATGCCGGTCTCGGCCCGGACCGAGCGGGCGAGCCTGAGCACGATCTCCTCGGTCACAGCCTGCACCGAGGCGGCCATGTCCATGTGGAACTGCGTCAGCAATTGCTCGGGCTTGCGGACCGGCTCGCCGAACAGGGCGGCGAACCTGTCATTGGTCATGGTCAGGCCAACGCCATAATTGAAATAGCTCTGGTCGAGCTGGAAGGAGCCGTCCTCCTTCAGGTCGACGAGCTTTTCCAGCATCAGCTTGGCGAAGCGGGGCTCGCCATAGGGCGCAAGGCCCATCACCTTGTACTCGCCGGAATTGACCTTGAAGCCGATGTAATAGGTCACGGCCGAATAGAGCAGCCCGAGCGAATGTGGGAAGTGCAGCTCCTTGTGGACCTTGAGATCGTTCCCCCTGCCGATGGCGAGCGTCATCGTCGCCCATTCGCCGACCCCGTCCATGGTCAGCACCACCGCCTCCTCGAAGGGCGAGGGGTAGAAGGCGGAGGCCGCATGCGAGAGGTGATGCTCGGTGAAGAGCAGCTTCTCGACATCGAAGCCGGGGCTGAGCTTTTTCAGCTCCTTGGCAATGATCTGCTTCTGGAACAGTTTTTCGCGCAGCCAGAGCGGCATCGCCATGCGGAACGAGGTGAAACCGCGCGGCGCGAAGGAGAGATAGGTCTCGAGCAGTCGCTCGAACTTGATGAAGGGCTTGTCGTAGAAGACGACCGCATCGAGCTCGTCGAGCCCGCAGCCGGCGACCGAAAGGCAGTACTCGACCGCGTGCTTCGGGAACTCGGCATCGTGCTTGCGGCGAGTGAAACGCTCCTCCTGCGCCGCCGCCTCGATGCGCCCGTCGACGACCAGCGCCGCCGCGCTGTCATGATAGAGCCCCGAAATCCCGAGAATGCGCATCGCGGCCGGGACGCTCAGAACAGCGTGTAGATGAAGGGCGCGATCGCGCTGCCCTTGGTCAGGAAGAGCAGGCCGCCGAGCAGCACGCACATCAGAAGGATCGGCACCAGCCAGAACTTCTTTCGCGCCGCCATGAAGCGGAAGAACTCACGCAGGAACGACATCGCAGCAATCCCGTCAGAACTGGTCTTTCATCGAGACCGGCTCTGGCCCCGGCGGATCGCGAACGATCCAGTAGCTCTTCGCCTCCGGCTGCTTCTTCAGCCTGAGGAAGTCCTTGCCCACGAGCCGGGCGATGAAGGCCATCGGCGTGAAGACGAGGAAGAACAGGATGCCGAGCACGATCGGGTTGATGATCGCCGCCAGCAGCAGGCCGAACTTCATCCAGAGCTTGTTCAGCGGCGCCAGCACCACCGGCCGGATCAACGCGACCGCGAGGAAGCCGGCGGCGATGAGCGCGAGCCAGGGCCAGGCCCGGCCATGATGCCAGGCGTTGTAGAGGCCGATCAGCGCGAAGACGGCGGCGAAGACGAAGCCGAAGGAGCGATCGCTCGATCCTTCATGGTCGTCATGGCCGGCCCCGGCCTGGAATTCGTGATGGACGCCCTTCGACAAGCCGCCGCTCCTGTTCAGGCGGCATCCTCTAGGCGATTAAGGGAGGAAGGTACAGGGTAGAGGCAGCGTCGCGGCCACCAGCTCGTCATGCTCGGGCTTGACCCGAGCATCTCAGGCAGGATGAGGCTCCGACCGGTGCCTTCTTGTCATGAGATTCTCGGGTCTGCGCTTCGCTTCGCCCGAGAATGACGCCAGCCCTTCAGCTCAGCATCCGCGTATCGCCGCAGACTGAGATCTCCTGGCCGGAGATCGTCTTGGCGAAGGGCGAGGCCAGGAAGACGATCTGCTTGGCGATGTCCTTGGGATCGACGAACTGCTTGATCGAGACGCCGGCGAAGAGCCGGTCCGTCATCTCGTCATGCGAGACATTGAGCGAGCGCGCCTTGTTGGCGATCACGCTCTGGATGCGCGGCCCGTCGACGAGACCGGGGCAGATCGCATTGGCCCGGATGCCGAACTCGCCGAGCTCGGCTGAGAGCGCCTTGGTGAAGCCGATCACGCCCCATTTCGCTGCCGCGTAGGGCGAGCGCAGCGGGAAGCCGTGCTTGCCGGCCTGGCTGGAGAGATTGACGATCGAGGCATTCTTCGACTGCTTCAGGTGCTCGACGGCGAGCCGGGTGCAGTTGAACTGGCCGGTCAGGTCGATGGCGACGCAAGCGTCCCAGTCCTCCGGCGCGATCTCGTCGACGCGCCCGGTCGGCCCGGCGATACCGGCATTGTTGACCAGGCAGTCGAGCCCGCCCAGCGCGGCAAGCGCCTCCTCGAACAGCCGCGCCACCGCCTTGCGGTCGGAGACGTCGCAGACCGAGCGCGTGATCGCAGGATCGCTCTCAGCCATCTCGGCGAGCGCCTTCTCGTCGACATCGCAGATATGGACCTTGGCGCCCTCAGCAGCGAAGGCGCGCGCCGTCGCCCGGCCGATGCCATTGGCGCCCGCCGTCACCAGCACGCGCAAGCCCTTGATCGTCAGATCCATCGTTTCCGTCCCTTTTCCTTCGTTGTGAGGCCGATCGACTATTCCGCCAGCCGCGCCGTCCGTTCGATATGCTCGGCCGCGGCGCTGATGTCCTCGATCAGCGCCTGCCGCGCCGCTGCTGGATCACGCCGCCGCAGGGCCGCCAGCAATTGCGCATGCGCGACGACGGCACTGCCGCCATCGAGCCGGCGCGGCTCATGCCGCATGTCGAGATTGAGGATAGGCCCGGCCTTGAGCCAGAGTCGGGAGATCATCTCGATCAGCGAGGGCATGCCGGCCGCTTCATAAAGCGCGAAATGTAGGTCGCGATTGGCGCCGACCGCGGCGGCCGGATCCGGCGGGTCCTTCGCCGCCGCCAGGAACGCCGCCTCATGCTGGGCAACCACGGCGATCTGCGCGTCGGTGATGACCTTCGTCGCCTCCTCGGCCGCGAAGCCCTCCACCACCAGCCTGATCCGGGTGAGCTCGCGGAACTGCGTCAGCGTCAGCACCGGCACGCGCACCGCCCGCCCCGGCAGGACCTCCAGCGCCTTGTCCGCGGCGAGCCGGCTGACCGCCTCGCGCACCGGCATCATCGAGACACCGAGCGCCTCGGCGACGCGGCGCAGCGACAGCTTCTCGCCCGGCGCCAACCGTCCCGCGATCAGGAGCGCCCTGAGCTCGCCGGTGACGCGCTCACCCAGCGTCTCGTGCAGGAGCGAGCCGACCTCATCAAGCGCCGACGCCTCACCGGCCTTCCCCAGGGCGGAGGAGGCAGGTCGCGATTGCAGTGCATCAGAGGGCTGGACTCGGGCAACCATGTCTGCCAACCTAACTGTGATCACAGATCACGACAAGCGGTCCGAGACCGCGCAGTGAAGAAGACGATCCACGCAATCCGACGCCGAAGAGCGCGGGCGAGTTCTGGGAGGAACGGAATGTCAGAGCAGTCAAGGATCAAGGGCCTTTCGCGTCGCCAGACGCTCGTCGGGCTCGGCGGTGTGGCCACCGGCCTGATCGCCAGCCCGGCGGTCATTCTCGCGCAGACCTCGGAAGCGATCCGCTTCGGGCACCTGACCCCGCGCACCGGCTTCCTCGGCCCGCTCGGCGAATATGGCGTCATGGCCGCCGATCTTGCTGCCGAGGAGATCAACGCCGCCGGCGGCATCAACGGCCGCAAGCTCGAACTCCTCAAGGAGGACTCGGTCAACCCGCAGACCGCCTCGACCAAGGCCGAGCGCATGATCGAGCGCGACAAGGTCGCCTGTATCATCGGCGAAATCTCTTCGGCCTCCTGCCTGACGATCTCGCAGGTCGCGGCCCGCAACAAGACGCTCTTCCTCAACACCGGCGGCAATTCCGACGCCCTGCGCGGCGAGAGCTGCAACCGCTACATGTTCCATGTCGAGCATCAGAACTCGATGTATGTGAAAAGCGCCGGCCGCTCGCTGCTGGCGCAGGGGCTGGTCAAGGGCAAGAAGTGGTTCTCGCTCACCGCCGACTACGCCTTCGGCCATGACCTCAGCAAGGTCGCCAAGCGCTTCATGGAGGCCAATGGCGGCCAGTTCGCCGCCGACAAGCTGGTTCCGACCGACGCGACCGACTTCTCGGCGCTGCTGCTGGAGATCCGCGCGGCCAAGCCTGATCTCGTGATCTCGAATCTCGCCGGCAACCAGATCACCAACTTCCTCAAGCAGTATTCCGAGTTCGGCCTGACCTTCCCGGTCGCCGGCTTCGGCTTCGACACCGCCCTCGCCTGGGCCGCCGGCAAGGACAATTTCGGCGGCATCTGGCCCTGCGTCTGGCATCACCTGATCGACACGCCCTCGACCAAGGCTTTCGTCGCCGCCTTCACCAAGAAATACGGCAAGCCGCCGGAGAACCAGGCCTGGGGCGACTATGTCGGCGTCAAGGTCATGGCCCAGTCGATGAACGAGCTGAAATCGACCGACACCGCCAAGATCCTCGAGCATCTCGAGAAGGGCGCGAAGTTCGACGTGATGAAGCCGCGCCAGGGCTATTTCCGCGCCTCCGACCACCAATTGATCAGTGAGATGTACACGATCACCGCTCTGCCAGCGGCGCAGGTCAAGAACCAGTGGGATCTCTTCACCTCCTCACCGCCGGTGCCCGGCCCGAACGAGGACATGGAGGTCATCGCCACCCAGGGCGACGAAGCCGTCTGCAAGATGAGCTGAAGTCGTTCGGTACAGGCACTGCGCGACCCCCTCTCCCGCATCGAAGTCGGGTCTACCCGACTTCGATCACTCTGAGTTCTGATCTCGGGCAAGCCCGAGATCAGTGGAGAGGGGCAGGGGTGAGGGACCGCCGCTGATCATCAAAGCGAGGCGGCACCGCTGCGACCTTTATCGGTGAGGGCAAGCCCTCATCCCTGCCCTTCTCCCACACGGGAGAAGGGTTCCCCGCGCCCTTTCAGGCGGCTGAAAGCAACCCGGACAAAGGCCATCCCTTGCTCACCCTCTTCATCCAGCAGGTGCTGAACGGGCTGCTCGACGGGGTCTATTACCTCCTGATCGCGCTCGGCCTGTCGCTGATCTTCTCGCTCGGCGGCATCGTCAACCTGGCGCATGGCGCCTTCTATGCGATCGGCGCCTATCTCACGATCGTGCTCGCCCCCCATATCGGCTTCGGCGGCGCCATCATTGCCTCGCCAGTGCTGGTCGCGCTGATCGGCATCGTCATCGAGCGCGGGCTGTTCCAGCGCTTCTACCGCTCCGACCCGATCCTCTCGCTGCTCCTGACCTTCGGTCTCGCCATGGTCGCCGAGCAGAGCCTGCGCATGATCTTCGGCGCGCCGCCGCTCTCCTTCTCGATCCCGCCCGCCTTGCGCGGCCAGCTCTTCATCGGCGACTTCATTTATTCGCGCTACCGCGCCCTGCTGATCCTGATCGCGGCGGCTTGCGTGCTCGGCCTCTGGTTCCTCCTGCAACGCACCGCCTTCGGCCGCGTCGTGCGCGCCGGTGTACAGAACCCCGACATGGTCGGCGCGCTCGGCATCTCCCTGCAACCCTATATGATGACGGTCGCCGGCATCGGCATCGGCCTTGCCGGCCTCGCCGGCGTGCTGCTCGCGCCGATCTATTCGATCCATCCGGCCATGGGCCAGGAGATCATCACCCCGGCCTTCGTCGTCGTCGTCATCGGTGGCCTCGGCTCCTTCTGGGGCGTCGTCGTCGCCGCGCTGATGGTCGGCCTGGTCAAGGGCATCACCATCGGCCTCGGCCTGACGCAATGGTCGACCGCGGTGATCTACCTGATGATGCTGCTCGTCCTGCTCTTCCGTCCGCGCGGCCTGTTCGGCGAGCGCATCCAGCGCTTCGAGTGAGGCCGTCATGACCAGCTCCCAGCGCGACTATCTCCCGCTCGCCATCGCCGCCATCGGTCTCGCCATCCTGCCCTCGCTGATGCATGCGGTCGGGCTCGGCACGACATCGGCCACCGAGGTCGTCGTCTTCGCCATCGCCTGCATGGCGCTCAATATCCTCGTCGGCACGACCGGCCTCGTCTCCTTCGGCCATGGCGCCTGGTTCGGCATCGCCGCCTATGCAGCCGGCCTGATCCAGCGCAACTGGCTGCCCGGCCAGTTCGCCCTGCCGATCCTGCTCGCGGTCGCGCTCGTCGCTGTCATCGCTTTCGCCTTCGGCGCGCTGATCCTGCGCCGCCGCGGCGTCTATTTCTCACTGTTGACGCTGGCGCTCGCCGCCATGATCTATTCGGTCGCCTTCCGCTGGACTTCGGTTACCGGCGGCGAGGACGGCCTGGGGGGCATCAAGCGCCCGCTCTTCGCCGGCATCGATTTCGAGATCGCCCTGCCCTTCTATGTGCTGGTGGCGACGATCGGCTTCGCCGTGGTCTACGGGCTCTGGCGCTTCCACCGCTCGCCGGTCGGCACTGTGCTCGTCGCCATCCGCGAGAATGAGCAGCGCGCCCGCTTCCTCGGCTATGCCACCACCCGCTACAAGCTCGTCGCCTTCACCGTCTCGGCGGCTTTGACCGGCCTTGCCGGCACGCTCCTGCTCTTCAACAACCGCATGACCTCGGCCGAGCCGATCTCGGTCGCCTTCTCAGGCGAATTGCTGGCGATGGTGGTGATCGGCGGCATGCGCTCCTTCCTTGGGCCGGCGCTGGGCGCGCTTTTCTTCGTCGTCTTCCGCGATCTGCTCTCCAGCGTCACTGAGAACTGGCTGTTCTGGTTCGGCCTGCTCTTCGTCGCCTTCATCGTCTTCTCGCCGGATGGTCTCGTCGGCGTCGGCCAGCGCCTGCTGAAACCCTTCCGCAAGCAGGTCGCCGAGGACGCTGCCATGTCCGCCCGCAAGGCCGGTGCGGTCGAACTCCCCGCCTTCATGAAGCCGGCCGACGCCGGCGACGGCACGATCCTGACCGCGACCGGCCTCGCCAAGAGCTTCGGCGGCATCAAGGCGGTCGAGAACGTCGACATCACCATGCGCGACCGCAAGCTGCACGCGCTGATCGGCCCGAACGGCGCCGGTAAGACCACCGCCTTCAACCTGATCTCCGGGATGTTCGCGCCCGATCGCGGCGAGGTCCGCCTGCGCGAGCGCAACGTCGCCGGCCTCTCGCCCGAGGCGATCACCCAGGCGGGCATCGGCCGTGCCTTCCAGATCACCAACCTCTTCCCGGCGCTCTCCGTCGCCGAGAATGTCCGGCTCGCCGTGCAGGCGCGCGCACCCGAGCGCTTCGGCCTCTGGCAGGCGGCTGGTGGGCTGGATCAGGTCAATGACGAGACCCGCCAGGTCATCTCGACCATGGGCCTCTCCGGCATCGAACAGGCCGAAGCCGGCTCGCTCAGCTATGGCGGCCAGCGCCTGCTCGACATGAGCCTCGCTCTCGCCACCAGCCCGCGCGTGCTCCTGCTCGACGAGCCGCTCGCCGGCCTCGCCGCGGCCGAACGCGAGCGCGTCGGCAACCTCATCAAGTCGATCTCGACCGATTTGCCGGTGCTGCTGGTCGAGCACGACATCGACCGCGTCTTCGCCATCGCCGACCATGTCACCGTGATGAACGAAGGCTCGGTGCTGGTCGACGGCACGGTGGAGGACGCCCGCTCCTCGCCCAAGGTGCAGGAGGTCTATATCGGCTCCGGCGCCCATGCGCTGGCCGAGAAGCCGCGCGAGAGCGCCGCCGGCGACAAGGTGCTGCTCGGCCTCGACAAGGTCGACACCTTCTACGGCAAGAGCCACATCCTGCGGCAGGTCAGCTTCGGCGTGCACGAGAACGAGATCGTCGCTCTGCTCGGCCGCAACGGCGCCGGCAAGTCGACCCTGCTCAAGACCATCACCGGCATCGCCCCGCCTGCCTCCGGTTCGATCAGCCTCGCCGGCGACGACATCGCCCGCCTGCCGCCGGCCCAGATCGCCCGCGCCGGCATCGCCTATGTCCCGCAGGGACGCGGCCTCTTCGCCGGCATGAGCGTCAAGGACAATATGGAGCTCGGCCGCCTGCGCCGCCGCACCGGCAATGGCACGCACTGGGAGGACGAGAAGATCTTCTCCTTCTTCCCGCGCATCAGGGAGCGCTGGCAGTCGCCGGCCGACTATCTCTCCGGCGGCGAGCAGCAGATGGTCGCGGTGGCGCGCGCCCTCTCCGGCGACACCAAGGTGCTCCTGCTCGACGAGCCCTTCGAGGGCCTGGCGCCGGCCGTGGTCGAGGAGCTGTTCGAGGCCTTCGACAAGCTCCGCAAGGAGATCGCTATCGTCATCGTCGACCACCATCTCGACCTGGCGCTAGCGCTCTCCGACCGCACCGTCGTGCTCGAGCGCGGCCAGGTCACCCATATCGGCCCATCCCGCGCCCTCAGCCAGGACCTTGCGCTGCGGCGGCAGGTGCTGTGGCTTTGACCGAGCCCTCTTCTTCGACTGCCATGGACAGGATCGCATGACCAAGATCGCCATCGTCGGTTCGGGCCTGATCGGCCGCGCCTGGGCCACCGTCTTCGCCAGCCATGGCTTCGAGGTCGCGCTGCACGATGTGAAGCCGGAGGCCGCCAAGGCCGCCCGCACCCATATCGGCAAGAACCTCAGGGAACTCGCCGGCCATGGCCTCGTTGACGATCCCGCGGGTTCGCTCGCCCGCATCCGCGTCGCGAAAGACCTTGCCGACGCGCTGAAGGGCGTGGCGCTGGTGCAGGAGAACGGGCCGGAGACGGTCGAGGCCAAGCGCGAGCTCTTCGCGCAGATGGACGCGCTCGCGCCCGCTTCCGCGATCCTCGCCTCCTCGACCTCCTTCATCATGGCCTCGACCTTCTCGGAGACGCTGAAGGGTCGCGCCCGCTGCCTCGTCGCCCATCCGGTCAACCCGCCGCATCTGGTGCCGATCGTCGAGCTGGCGCCGGCGCCCTGGACCGATCCCAAGATCGTCGCCAAGGCCAAGCGCATCTACGAGCAGGCCGGCCAGGTCGCGATCATGCTGCGCAAGGAAAAGCCCGGCTTCGTGCTCAACCGGCTGCAGGCGGTGCTGCTGGCCGAGGCCTTCCGCCTCGTCGGCGAAGGCGTCGCCAGTGCCGAAGACGTCGACAAGACCATCCGCGACGGGCTCGGCCTGCGCTGGTCGTTCATGGGGCCGTTCGAGACGATCGAGCTCAATGCGCCCGGCGGGATCCCGGATTACTGCGCACGCTATTCGGAATCGCTCGACCGCATGGTCAAATCCTCTGAAGGGCTCGGCAACCCGTTCAAGCCCGAGACGGTCGCCGAGGTCATGCGCGAATGGCGCGGCGCGCAGGAAGCCAGCCGCGTCAAGCGCCTCAGCGACTGGCGCGACAGCCGTCTCGCCGCCTTGCAGGCGCACAAGCGCGCGGCGAAGCGCAAGCCGGCGTGAGTTTCAGGATTTAGGGAAGGACTATCGCATGGCCAAGAACCGCAAAGTCATCATCACCTGCGCCGTCACCGGCGCGATCCACACGCCCTCGATGTCGCCCTATCTGCCGGTGACGCCCGACGAGATCATCGATGCCGCGGTCGGTGCGGCCGAGGCCGGCGCGGCGCTCGTCCACGTCCATGCCCGCAACCCGAAGACCGGCCAGCCCGACCAGTCGCCCGAAGCCTTCGAGCCCTTCCTCAAGGTGATCAAGCAGCGCTCGAACTGCGTCATCAACATCACCACCGGCGGCGCCCCGACCATGCTGGTCGAGGAGCGGCTGCAACCCTGCGCCCATTTCAAGCCCGAGGTCGCCTCGCTCAACATGGGCTCGATGAATTTCGGGCTCTACCCGATGCTGAACCGCTTCAAGGAGTTCAAGCATGACTGGGAGCGGCCCTATCTCGAAGGCTCCAACGACCGCGTCTTCAAGAACACCTTCAAGGACATCGAAAACATCCTGACCACCTGCGCCGAGAACGGCACACGCTTCGAGATCGAGTGCTACGACATCGGCCATCTCTACACGCTCGCCCATTTCGTCGATCGCGGGCTGGTGAAGCCGCCCTTCTTCGTCCAGTCGGTCTTCGGCCTGCTCGGCGGCATCGGCCCGCATCCCGAGGACGTCGCCCATATGAAGCGCACCGCCGACCGGCTCTTCGGCGACGACTATCACTGGTCGGTGCTCGGCGCCGGCCGCCACCAGCTCCCGATCGCGGCGATGGCGGTCGCGATGGGCGGCAATCTGCGCGTCGGCCTGGAAGACTCGCTCTGGCTCGGCCCCGGCCAGCTCGCCAAGTCGAACGCCGACCAGGTCCGCGCCGCGCGCAAGATCATCGAGGGCCTCGGCCTGGAGATCGCGACGCCCGACGATGCCCGCGAGCAGCTCCAGCTCAAGGGCGCCGACAAGGTCGCGTTCTGAGATCACCCTGGATCGTGTCCGGCGAGGTTGGCTCGCCGGACGCCAATGGCTAAACCTCGCGGCCAATCCCAGAGCGAACTCGGCTGGCCGCGCAATTCATGCAGACTTTCACCTTCATCCTGATCCTGGTGATGGCCGTGGTGGCTTCACAGCCGCTGACCCGGCTGTTCAGGATCGTCCCGCTGCCGATCATCCAGATCGGCCTCGGCGCAGCGCTTGCCTGGCCGACAGCCGGCTTCCATCCCAGGATCGATCCAGAGCTCTTCCTCCTGCTCTTCATCGCCCCGCTGCTCTTCGCCGATGCCTGGGAGGCGCCGAAGCGCGAATATCGCAAGCTGCTGCGGCCGATCCTGTCGCTCGCCGTCGGGCTGGTATTCTTCACCACATTGTTCGGTGGGCTTGCCCTGCACTGGCTGGTGCCGTCCATGCCGTTGCCGGTCGCCTTCGCGCTCGCTGCCGTGCTCTCGCCGACCGATGCGGTCGCCGTATCCGCCATCGTCGACAAGGAGACCGTGCCGAAGAACCTGATGCACATTCTCGAAGGGGAATCGCTGCTCAACGACGCGTCGGGCCTGGTGATCTTCCGCTTCGCCACCGCGGCTGCCCTGACCGGCAGCTTCTCGCTCTGGCAGGCCTCGCTGGCTTTCCTCCTCGCCGTCGCCGGCGGCATCGCCGCAGGCCTGCTCGCGGTCGTCGTCGTCTCCTGGGTGCTGAAGCTGCTGGCGAAATTCGACCGGATCGCGCCGGAAGCGCAGGTGCTGGTCATCATGTTCCTGCCCTTCGCAGCCTTCCTCGCGGCGGAGGCCGTCCATGCCTCAGGCGTGCTCGCCGCCGTCGTCGCCGGACTCACCGTCGGGCGCACGCGCACGGCCAACCAGCTCAGCGTTTCCGCCTATATGCTCGCCCATTCGTTCTGGACGATGCTGGCCTTCCTCTTGAACGGCACGCTCTTCGTCCTGCTCGGTCTGCAACTGCCGGCAATCATCCGCACCGTTCCACCGGCGCTCATCGACTCTCATTGGCTTTGGCAGCCGCTCGGCATCATCGTCGCGCTGACACTCTGCCTGATCCTGCTGCGCTTTGTCTGGATCACCGTCGCCATCGCGCTGAGCGGCGTCGTCAGCCGGCGCCTTCGCCTGGAGCAGTTTCACACCACGCTGCGCACCCGGCTGGCCGGCTCGGTCGCCGGCGTCCGTGGCGCGGTCACGCTCGCCGGCGTGCTGTCATTCCCCGTGCTGGCGCTCGACGGCTCTCCCTTTCCCGGGCGCGATGCCGCAATTTTCCTGGCTGCTGGCGTGATCCTGCTCTGGCTGGCGATTGCCAGCCTCGGCCTGCCGCCGATCGTGAACGGACTGGCCGTGAGCCATGGCGCTATCCACGCCACGGAGATGAGACGCGCCCGGATCGCTGCCACCGAGGCGGCGATCGCCCGTCTGGAAGGTGTCGCCCATCGCGGCGGCACCGACGGCGCCGCGACCGTCGACCAGGCGGTGGCGGAGGGACTGATCGCGACCTACCGGCGGCGCCTTGCTCTGCTCGACGACGGCCAGACGCCGCGCGAAGAGGCAGTCGCGTTACAGCGGTCCGAAAGCACCTTGCGGCAAACCGCTTTGGCGGCGGAGCGCGAGGCGCTGCGCGGCCTGCTCAGGAGCGGCGAGATCGACGATACGACCTTCAACGCGCTGGCGCACGAACTCGTCCTGCACGACGTGCTGGCCGAGTCGAAGGCTGGGTCGCGCTGACAGCCGGGTTATGCCCGGGTCGCGAGGATGAACAAACGCGGGAAGCGCAGCAGCACCTTGCCGTCCGGCTCGACCGGATAGGCCGCGGCGATCTTCTCGCGATAGCTGGCGAGGAACGCCTCGCGCTCCCCGGCCGGCAGCGGGTCGATATAGGGTTTCAGGCCTGTGCTCTTGAACCACTCGACGATCGCATCGTGCCCAGCGAGCGCATGGACATAGGTCGTCTGCCAGATGTCGACCTGGCAGCCGGCTTCCATCAGCCAGCGCCGATAATCCGAGAACGAGCCGATCACCGCCTTCGAGGCCCGCGCATTGGCGAGGCGGGCCGCCCATGGCCCCTCTGCCGCGGCCGCGTCCATCGACACATGCGACGGTTCGCTGAGGTTGTTCGGCATCTGCACCGCGAGAACCCCGCCAGGCGCCAGCGACCCGGCCAGCCGCGCAAACAGAGCCGGGTGGTCGGGAATCCATTGCAGCGCCGCATTGGCGAAGATCAGGTTGTAGCGGCTTTCGGCCGACCAGCTCTCCAGATCGGCCAGCGTGAAGGAGAGCTGCGGCAGGCGCTTGCGCGCCTTCTCCAGCATATCCGGCGACGAATCGAGCCCTTCCACCGCCGCTCCCGGAAAGCGGGCGGCGACCAGCTCGGTGCTGTTGCCGGGCCCGCAGCCAAGATCGATGCAGCGCTGCGGGTCGTTGAGGCGCACGCGCTGGATCAGGTCGAGCGGCGGCCGCGTCCGCTCGTCCTCGAAGCGCAGATACTGGTTCGCATCCCAGTCGACCTTGCCCGTCATAATCCGCTCCGTCTGTCCACCGATCCGGCGGCGACGGCCTACGCCTCTACAGCGACCGCATCAAGCCGCCATCGACGCGCAGGTTCTGGCCGGTGATGTAGCCGGCACCATCCGAGGCGAGGAAGGCGATCGTCGCGGCGATCTCCTCGCTGGTGCCGTAGCGCTGCATCGGCACGCCGGCGCGACGCTCCTCGGTCGCCGGCAGCGAGTCGATCCAGCCGGGCAGGACATTGTTCATCCGCACGTTCTGCGCCGCATACTGGTCGGCGAAGAGCTTGGTGTAGGCGGCAAGCCCCGCGCGGAACACGGCCGAGGTCGGGAAATTGGCGGCCGGCTCGAAGGCCCAGGCGGTCGAGATGTTGATGATCGCGCCACCCTTCTGCGCCGCCATCACCGGCGCGACCAGCCGGGTCGGCCGGATCACGTTCATCAGATACACGTCGAGCCCGGTATGCCATTGCTCGTCGGTGATCTCGGTGATCGGCGCGCGCGGACCGTGACCGGCGCTGTTGACCAGCACGTCGATACGACCGAAGCGCACCATCGTCTCCTCGACCAGCCGCTTCAGGTCGTCGTTCGACTGGTTCGAGCCGGTGACGCCGAAGCCGCCGAGTTCCCTGGCCAGCGCCTCGCCCTTGCCGGACGAGGACAGGATCGCGAGTTTGAAGCCGTCCTGCGCCAGCCGCTTCGCCGCAGCCGCACCCATGCCGCTGCCGCCAGCAGTGATAATAGCGACTTTTTCTCCTGCCATGGGACGCTCCATCTTTCTGCGAAAAGTATAGAAGCGCTGCCAACAGCGCCGATCATTCTCGCCTTTCTCGCATTAGCCGCGTAAACTCGCCAGCCAGTTGGCCAGCGTCATATCGATAGAAAAACTACTGCATGATCGAACTGCAGCAGCGCCTACCTTCGCTCAACGCGCTGCGCGCCTTCGAAGCGGCGGCCCGGCATCTCAATTTCCGCGCCGCGGCCGATGAGCTTGGCGTCACCCAGGGCGCCGTCGCGCAGCATGTTCGTGGGCTGGAAAGCGAGCTCGGCCTGAAGCTGTTCGAGCGCCAGCCACGCCTGCTCGCTCTGACCAGCGCCGGGCGCAGCTACGCGACCCATGTCGCCCGTGCATTCGCTCTGCTCGCCGAGGCGACCGACACCCTGCGCCCGCAGCCCTTGCGCCTGACGATCAGCGCGACGCCAAGCATCGCCGCGAAATGGCTGGTGCCGCGCCTGCCCGACTTCACCGCCACGCATCCACAGCTCGAGCTCAACATCCTCGCCAGCGATGCGCTGGCGAATTTCCAGTCCGATGGTGTCGACATCGCCATCCGCCAGGGCCGCCCGCCCTTCGGACCCGGCCTGAGCGCAGACCTCCTGTTCGAGCACGAGATCGTCGCGATCTGCCAGCCGACCATGCACCCAACGGAAGAGGAGCTGGCGCGCCTGCCGCTGCTGCGCGACGGGCACGATCTCTGGCCGGAGTTCTTCGAACGCGCACTTGGCCGATCGCTACCTCTGACGACACGCAGCACGCGCTTCAACCAGACGGCGCTCGCGATCGACGCTGCGATCGCCGGCCAGGGCATCGCGCTCGCCAGCCGCTTCCTGGTCGAGCCGGACCTCGCCGCCGGCCGCCTCGCTTTGGCGACGCAAGCCAGCATGCGCGGCGGCCTCGATTTCTACGTGGTCAGCGCCCGCAAGCCGCGGCATGCAGAACAGACGGCGCTGGTCAGGGCATGGCTGCTCGGCCAGCGGAGGTGATCCAAAGAATTGGTTGCAACATACAAACCAAATGGTATGTATTGGCTATGCCACGGCCAACCAAGCAGTCGCCCGAACGCGGCAATGCCCGCACCCGCCTGCTCGAAGCGGCGCGGGACGTCATCCGCGCCAAGGGCTTCGCCGCCACCAGCGTCGACGATCTCTGCCGCGCCGCCGATGTCACCAAGGGCGCCTTCTTCCACCATTTCGAGAGCAAGGGGGCGCTCGGCGTCGCTGCGGCCGAGTTCTGGACGCAGGAAGTGACGCCCTTCTTCGCGGCCGCGCCCTATCACCAGCCGGCGGACGCCCTCGACCGCATCCTCACTTATGTCGCCTTCCGCAAGGCGATCATCGCCGGTGATCTCGCCGAGTTCACCTGCCTGGTCGGGACGCTGGCGCAGGAGGCCCATGCCAGCGCGCCGGAGATTCGCGACGCCTGCGGTCGCAGCATCTTCGGACATGCCGCGACGCTGGAGGCCGATATCGAGCAGGCCCGCCGCGACCGCGGCATAACCACGGCCGGCTGGAGCGCCGAAAGCCTGGCCCGGCACACCCAAGCCGTCTTGCAAGGCGGCTTCGTCCTCGCCAAGGCCGGCAACGATCCTGCTCTCGCGCGCGAAAGCCTCGACCATCTCGACCGCTACATCCGGCTCCTGTTCAACGTCGTAGAGGAACGCGCCCCATGAGCCAGCGCAGGGCCGGACGGATCGCCATGGGCTTCCGCAATCCGAAGATCATGAGAGCGGGGACGGTCGATGCCTGACGACAAGATCGAGAACGTCAACAAGCCCGGCAAGTCCGAGCGGGTCGACCGCGCCAAGTATCTGGCGATGCGCAAGGCCTTGCTCGCGGCGCTGCCGGGCGAGGCGCCGGGGCTGACCGTCCCGGACGCCAAGGAAGCGCTGCTGCCGCTCCTGCCGGATGATCTCTTCCCGCAAGGCGCCACCGCCGGCTGGTGGCTGAAAGCCGTCCAGCTCGACCTCGAAGCGAAGGGCGTGATCAAACGCGCCCCGCGCAAGCCGGTGCATCTCTACCGGCTCGCGGCCAGCTGACCTCAAGCCGTCTCGGCGAAGGCCGTCGCCAACGCTGCCGCCGCCTCGTCGAGTTCGGCCGTCTCATGCGCGGCGCTGACCTGCAGACGCAGCCGCGCTTCGCCCTGCGCCACGATCGGGAAGGACACCGCCGGGGCGAAGACGCCGACCCGGGTCAGGCGCGTGGTCATCGCCCGAGCCCGCTCCTCGCCGCCGACCTTGACCGCAGTGATGGCGCTGTCGCTGTCATGGCAGGCGAGCGCATAGAAGCGCAGCGCCTCGCGTAGATGAGCGACATTGCGCCAGAGCCGCTCGCGGGGCGAAGGATCGTCGCGACAGATCTTCAGCGCCGTCAGCGCCGTCGCGGCGTTCGCCGTCGTCATCCCCATGGTGAAGATCCAGCTGCGCGACTGCGCCTTGAGCTTTTCGACCAGCGCGCGCGGCCCGGCGACGAAGCCGCCACTGGCGCCGCCCAGCGCCTTCGACAGCGAGCCGGTCAGCAGCATGTCCGCCGCGCCATTGGCGAGGCCGCAGAGCGGCGCGGTGCCGGTACCATCAGGCCCGACCACGCCGGTCGCATGCGCCTCGTCGATCATCAGCAGCGCGTCGAATTCGCGCGCCAGCGCCTGGATCTCCGGCAGCGGCGCCGCGCCGCCCTCCATGCTGAAGATGCCGTCGGTGACGATCAGGCGGCGCTTCGCCCGCCGCGTCCCCTCCAGCGCCCGGCGCAGGCCGGCGACGTTGCGGTTCTCATAGGTCTCGACCTCGGCCCGACTCAGGCGGCAGCCATCGATGATGCTGGCATGGTTCAGCCGATCGGAGATGATGACGTCGCCGGCGCCGACCAATGTCGTCAGCACCCCACCATTGGCGCTGCCGCCGGAGGAGAACAGCGCCACCGCCTCGACGCCGAGGAAGGAGGCGAGGTTCTCGGCCAGCGCCTCGTGCAGCGGCGTCGTCGCGAAGACCGGGTAGATTCCGGTCCCGCTGCCATAGAGCCGCAGCGCCTCATTGGTCGCCGCCAGTACGCGCTCATCGGTCGAAAGGCCGAGATAATCGTTGGCGCCGAGCATGATCGTGTCGACGCCGTCGAGCAGGATGCGCCCGCCACGGCGACGCTCGATCACCCTTCGGGTTGGGACATGCGCGTTCATGGCACAGCCTTCGGCAGCGCGCTGGCGACAAGGTTCTGCCAGTAACGCAGGACATGCGGAACGATGCCGTCGTTGAAGACGTAACGGTCGCCATGCAGTCCCTCCCCCGGCCCGACCTCGCCGGCACCGATCCAGGCATAGCAACCGCCTGTGGCGCGGATCATGAAGGCGAAGTCCTCGCAGCCCAGGCTCGGCTTGAACTCGGTCGACACGTTTTCTGGCCCAACCGCGACAGCGGCTGCCTGCGCAGCCAATGCTGCCGCCTCCGTGGTGTTGATCACCGGCGGATAGCCGCGCTTGTAGTCGAGCGTCGCGCTGACGCCGTGCGAGGCGGCGACGCCCTGCGCGATCTCGCCGATGAGCCGCTCGCACAGATCCGACAGCGCCGGATCGAAGAAGCGGCAGGTGCCCTGCAGCCAGACCTCCTTCGGCACAATATTGCCGACATTGCCGCCATGGACCTGCGTCAGGCTGACGACGATCGGCGTCTGCGGGTCGACGGCGCGCGAGACGATGCGCTGCACGGTCTGGATGAAGGCGCCTGCGGCGAGGATCGGATCGTCGCCGAGATGCGGCATGGCGACATGGGCGCCGAGCCCGGAGAAGCGCAGCTCGAAATTGTCGACCGCTGCCATCTGCGGCCCAGTGCGGGCCGCGATAGTGCCGAAGGGCACGCCCGGCCAGTTGTGCACGGCATAGACCGCCTCGACCGGGAAGCGCTCGAACAGCCCGGCCTCGATCATCTTCATGCTGCCGCCCTCGTTCTCTTCGGCCGGCTGGAAGATGAAATGGACGGTGCCGTCGAAATCCGGGGTCTCGCTGAGCAGCTTGGCCGCCCCGAGCAGCATGGCGCTGTGGCCGTCATGGCCGCAGGCATGCATCACGCCCTCCTTCCTGGAAGCATAGGGCAGGCCGGTGCGCTCGATCACCGGCAGCGCGTCGAGCTCGGCGCGCAGGCCGATAGCGCGCTTGCCAGAGCCTGAACGTAGCGTGCCGACCACGCCGGTTCCACCGATCCCCTCTTGCACCTCCAAGCCGAAGGAACGGAGCTTGTCGGCCACGAAGCGGGCGGTCTCAACTTCCCTGAAGCCGAGTTCGGGATTGGCGTGGATGTGATGGCGCCAGGCGACGACCTCTGGCGTCAGCCTGGCGATCGGGTCATTGTGCAGCATGGTTCTCTCCTATCCATGTCCCAGGATTAGGAGAGCGGGCCGGGCAGCGTCTTGAACCAGATTGACCGATGAACGTGCCGCAGCAGGAGAGTCAGGCGTTCTGGCGCCACGCCGCCTTCCGCGAGCTCGGCCTGCTCGCGGCGCGCTTTCGCGAGCATCGCTATGACCGCCACACCCATGAAGGCTATGTCATCGCGTTGATCACCGAGGGCTGCGAGCGCGTCCGCCTCGGCAGGCAGGAGGTGTTGGCACCCGCGGGATCGGTGCTCGTCGTCAATCCCGAGGAGTGGCACGATGGCGAGGCCGGCGCCGAGCAGGGCTGGGCCTACCGCACCTTCTACCCCTCGGTCGCGCTGCTTTCGGAAGTCGCGGCCGAGCTCGGGCAGGCGCGGCCACCGCTATTCCCGCAAGCGCTGCTCGACGACCCCAGCCTCTCCCGCCTCTTGGCCACCGCCCATGCGGAATCGACCTCGGCGGATGCGACCCGCGCCGAAGCCTCGCTGTTGGCTGCGCTGCGCCGCCTGATCCTGTGGCATGGCGACGCCGACCGCCCGGCCGAACCGCTCGATCGCTCGGGCGCGCAGCGCCGCTTCGCGCGCTATGAAGAGATGATCGAGGGTAACCTCGCCGACGAGCTCGACCTGCAGGTTCTCGCCACGGCCGCCGGCGTCACCCGCTTCCAGGTCATCCGCGACTTCAAGAAGCTGACCGGCTCGACGCCGGCGACATTCATCCGCGACCGCCGCCTGCGCCGCGCCAACCGGCTGATCCACGAAGGCGCCAGCCTGGCCGACGCCGCCTTCGCCGCCGGCTTTTCCGACCAGAGCCATCTCTCGCGCAGCTTCCGCGCCGTCCACGGCATCACGCCCGGCATGTTCCGCAAGGCGGGCTGAGCACTCTCTCCGGCAAGATTCGATGAAACCGCGTCACCTCCTGCTCGCGCTCGTGGTCGTCTTCTTCTGGGGCGTCAATTTCGCGATCATCAAGCTCGGCCTGCGCCAGATCTCGCCGCTCGGCCTCGGCGTCATCCGCTTCGTCCTCGCGGCTTTCCCGTGGATCTTCTTCATCCGACGGCCACAGATTCCGCTCGGGTCGCTGGCGCTCTACAGCCTGCTGATCTTCGCGCTGCAATTCGGCTTCCTGTTCACCGGCATGAAGGTCGGCGTCAGCGCCGGGCTGGCCTCGCTGGTCATGCAGTTGCAGGTCTTCTTCACCATCGGCTTTGCCATTTTCTTCCTCGCCGAGCGGCCGACGCCCTGGCAGCTCTTGGGAGCGCTTTTCGCCTTCGGCGGCATCGCCGTCGTCGCGGCGAACCTCGGCGGCGATGTCACGCTCGCCGGCCTGTCGCTGCTGATCCTGGGGGCGATGGCCTGGGGCGGCGGCAACATCGTCTCGCGCGTCATCTCGATGCGCCATGGCGCGATCAACGTGCTCGGCCTGGTCTGCTGGGGCAGCCTGTTCGCCACGCCGCCCTTGCTGGCGGTGGCGCTGATCCTCGACCCGCAGGGTCTCACGGCCAGCTTCGCCGGGCTCGATTGGACCTCGCTCGGCGCGATCGCCTATCTCGTCTACATCTCGACCCTGTTCTGCTTCGGGGCCTGGAGCCTGTTGCTGGCGCTCTATCCCGTGGCGACCGTCGCTCCCTTCACGCTGCTCGTCCCGGTCTTCGGCTTCCTCGGCTCGGCAGTCCTGCTCGGCGAGGCCATCCAGCCCTGGAAGCTCCTGGCCTCGGCCCTGATCATCGCCGGACTGGTCCTCAACGTCTTCGGCCAGCGCCTGTTCAGGTAAGCGGTCGCCGCGGTCACATCCGCGCTAGCCGCGGAACTCGTGCTGCCATTGCCGACTTGCCTCCTCATGCCGTCGGGAGGACCAGCCATGCCGCGCATCGTCAGCAAGGAGGATTTCCCGGTCGGCCGCATCCGGCAATATCTCGAGCCCGGCCCGATCGTGCTGGTCTCCTCGCGCCATCGTGGCAAGAACAACATCATGACCATGGGCTGGCACATGGTGCTGGAGTTCTCGCCTTCACTGGTCGCCTGCCTGATCTCCAGCGGCAACCACAGCCATCGCATGATCAGAGACAGCCGCGAATGCGTCATCAACCTGCCGACGACGAAGCTGACCGAGCAGGCGATCGGCATCGGCAACTGCTCCGGCGCCAGTACCGACAAGTTCGAGCAGTTCAAGCTGACGGCGCAGCGGGCGCACGTGGTCAAAGCGCCGCTGATCGGTGAGTGCCATGCCTGCTTCGAATGCCGCATCCATGACGAGGCGCTGATCGAGCGCTACGACCTCTTCATCCTCGAAGTGGTCAAGGCGCATGTCGCGCCGCGCCCGCTCCACCCGAAGACACTGCACTATACGGGCGGCGGCATCTTCATGACCGCGGGCAAGGTCATCGACGAAAGCGCCAGGTTCGAACCGCTCATGCTGCGAACCTGACTGGCTGGCGTCAGAACTTGTAGGCGAGGCTGGCGCGCACCGCATGGGCCGAGGGTTCGTGCTCGACGGTCCGGCCGAGATAGGCGCCGGCCCCGACATGGTCGAAGCGGCCATAGTCGGTGTAGCGATAGTCGATGCCGAGGATCAGATTGTCGGTCAGGGCGTAGTCGACGCCGCCGCCGACCGTCCAGCCGGTCCTGGAGGAATTGATCGTCTCGGTCAGGCCTGCCAGCGGGCTGACATAGGCGTATTCAAGCTTGGTGAAGGCGACGCCGCCGGTGGCGTAGATCATGATCCGGTCGAGGCTGTAGCCGAGGCGGGCGCGCACCGAGCCCTGCCAGTCCTGCCGCACGCGGACGACGCCGCCGAGATCGCCCTTCCCTTCATGGCCGTTCATGCCCTCGATGTCGCCCTCGACGCCAACAACGATCGAACCGAGCTGATAGTTGAAGCCGACCCGGGCGCCGCCGATGAAGGAGGACGGGCTGTAGTCGAAGGAGCGGCCGAGCGGCATGCGGCCGGCGCTGGCGAATTCGCTGGCACGGTCGGAACCCCAGGAATAGCCGACCTGACCGCCGAGATAGATGCCGCTCCAGTTGTAGAAGGTCGGCAGCTCCGGTGCCGGCGGCAGCACGCCCTTCCCCCGAAAATCAGCCGCCAGCGAAACACCGGCGCTGAGCAGGGCGATGGCTGCGATGGCGGCTTTCAGCAAGGTCTTCATCGAAGTCTCGGGCTTGAACGACGGCTGCTTCAGGCGGACGCTCCCGCCGGCGCCGCGATGGCGTCAGGAGCGCGATTATGAAAATGTTAAGGTTAATGAACCGCTAAGCGGCCTCCTCGCCGGCGCCTTTCTGGAACGAAAACGCCCGCCACGACGTTGGCAAAACCGCAGAGCGATCTACGATCGGCTGCCCCTGGACCGGAGCGCGAATGGCCTATTTCAAGCGACTGACGGGCGCCGCCGGGCTTGTCGCAATGGCCGCTGGCTATGTCCACGGCCTGGTCTCGCGCCGGGTCGGCGAGCCCGCGCGCCAGGCCCGGCTTGGACGCGGCGCCAGAAGCCCGATCACCCTGCCCTGGCGCGGCTGGAAGGACGTGCTGGCGCGCTTCAGCGCCCGCATCCAGGAAGCGCGCGTACTTTCGCTCGCCGGCGCCGTCGCCTTCTTCACCCTGCTCTCGCTGGTGCCGGCCCTGTCGTTGCTGGTGACGCTCTACGGCATGCTGACCGACCCGGCGACGATCGTCGGCCAGCTCGACGACGTCACCATCGTCTTCCCGCAAGCCGCGCGCGAATTGATCCGCGAGCAGGCGGTCAGGCTGGCGGGCCAGGACACCGCCAATCTCTCGCTGACATTCCTGGTCAGCTTCCTCGTCGCGGTCTGGAGCGCCAACGCCGCAATGAAGGCGGCCTTCGACGCGCTCAACATCATCTATGGCGTGCGCGAGCGCCGCGGCTTCATCCGCCTCAACCTCGTCTCGCTAGGGACGACGCTGAGCGCCCTCATTGTCCTGATCCTGGCGCTGTCCCTGATAGCGAGCCTTCCGGTGGTGACCGCGCTCTTCCCCTTCGGCCACGAGCTGGAGGTGCTGATCCGCTGGCTGCGCTGGCCTGCCTTCTTCCTCGTCGGCATCACCGCGATCGGCTGCCTCTACTGGATCGGCCCGAGCCGCAAGCCGCCGCGCTTCGCCTGGGTGCTGCCTGGCGCCATCGCCGCGGCGCTGCTCTGGGTCGCGGCGTCGATCGGCTTCTCCTTCTATGTCAGCACACTCGGCCGCTACACCGCGACCTATGGCTCACTCGCCACCATCGTCGTGTTCATGACCTGGCTCTGGCTTTCGGCGACGATCGTGCTCTCCGGCGCCGAGCTCAATGCCGAACTGGAGCATCAGAGCCGCTACGGCTCGGCCCCAGCACCCGTCACGCAACTCAGCCGCAACGCGCCGGGCGGACGCTGAGCTCGCGGCTGGAGCATGATGCCACAGCCGCACCGGCTTGACCTTGCACTCAGCCGCAGCCTTTGCTCGTGAACTCGGCCCGCCCCGGCCTCCGACCTGGACCCATCATGATCACTGCGACCCGCATCCACCTCACCATCGCCACGCTGATGGGGCTCTCAGGCGTGACGCTGCTCGCCGCCGGCACGCATTCCGGTGCCTCCGACAATGTCCAGATCGCCGGACAGATGCTGCTCTTCCACGCGCCCACGGTGATCGCTGCCTGCGCTGCACGGCGCGCCGAATTGCTCGCCGACTGGCCCGCGCGCCTGGCGATCTCCTTGATGATCCTCGGCGTCGCGCTGTTTTCCGCCGATCTTTCCATGCGCGGTTTCCATGGCGAGCGGCTCTTCCTCGGGGCCGCTCCCGCCGGCGGCTTCATGATGCTCGGCGGCTGGCTCGGGCTCGCCCTTGCAGCTCTGTTCTCCAAGCGCGCCTGACCGGCATCGGCACGCTTTCACAGCCCCCCATCTTCCGCTAGAACGCGGCGCGGCGCGGCTGCCTCCCTGCGCCTTCGCGGAGCCTGCCGATGAACGCCCCTCACAATCTCACGCCCTCGCAAGCCGCTGATCTGCTCGTCCAGGCGCTGCCGCATATGCAGCGCTACGACCAGGAGGTGATCGTGATCAAGTATGGCGGCAACGCCATGGGCGACGCTGCCACCGCCGAGGATTTCGCCGAGGACGTGGTGCTGCTCGAACAGTCCGGCCTGAAGCCGGTGGTCTGCCATGGCGGTGGCCCGCAGATCGCCCGCATGCTGGAGAAGCTCGGCATCAAGTCGGAGTTCAAGCAGGGCCTGCGTGTCACCGACGCCGCGACCGTCGACGTGGTCGAGATGGTTCTGGCCGGTTCGGTCAACAAGGAGATCGTCGGCTACATCTCGCGCGAGGGCGGTAAGGCGATCGGGCTCTGCGGCAAGGACGGCAACATGGTGCTCGCCCGGAAAGCGACCCGCACCATCGTCGATCCCGATTCGAAGATCGAGCAGGTGCTCGATCTCGGCTTCGTCGGCGAGCCCGAGACGGTCGACACCACCGTGCTCAAGGCGATCCTCAAGGAAGAGCTGATCCCGGTGCTGGCGCCGGTCTGCGCTGCCGCCGACGGCCAGACCTACAATGTCAACGCCGACACCTTCGCCGGCGCGATCGCGGGCGCGCTCAATGCCAAGCGCCTGCTGCTGCTCACCGACGTGCCGGGCGTGCTCGACAAGGACAAGAAGCTGATCCCCGAGCTCACCATCGAGCAGTGCCGGCGCCTGATCGCCGACGGCACCATCTCCGGCGGCATGATCCCGAAGATCGAGACCTGCATCTACGCGCTGGAGAAGGGCGTCGAGGCCGTCGTCATCCTCGACGGCAAGGTCCCGCATGCGGCGCTGATCGAGCTCTTCACCGATACGGGTTCGGGCACGATCATCCGGAAGTGAAGCGCGGGGAACCCCTCTCCCGGATGGGAGAGGGGCGGGGGTGAGGGACTGCCACCGATTGCTAGGGCGATGCGGAGCCGTTGCGTCTTCTATTGAGAGGGGTGGCCCTCATCCGGCGCTCCGCGCCACCTTCTCCCATCCGGGAGAAGGAAAGCCGTCGCGGTTCCCTCGTATGAGTGACCTCGTCGTCGCAAACACTTTGCAAGCATCTTGCATGTCATGATGGCGCGTCCCACATGACATGACCCAATGAACCAGAATGCATCAATCACCGCCGCCATCTCGCTCCTGCCGGAGCAGGCGGCGTTCGGCCATGTCGACCACTGGATCTTCGACCTCGACAACACGCTCTATTCGCACGAGGCGCAGGTCTGGCCGCAGGTCAATGAGCGCATCAGCCTTTATCTGCTCCACCTCTTCGGCCTCGACGGCCTCTCGGCGCAACAGCTGCGCCGCTATTACTACGAGCGCTATGGCACGACGCTGAACGGGCTGATGTCGGAGCATGGCGTCGATCCCGACGATTTCCTCGCCTTCGCCCACGACATCGACCTGACGCTGCTCGATCCCAACCCCGCCTTGGGCGAGGCGATCGCGGCGCTTCCCGGCCGCAAGCTGATCCTGACCAATGGCTCGCGCGGCCATGCCGAGAACGTCGCCGGCAAGCTCGGCATCCTCCAGCATTTCGAGGACATCTTCGACATCGTCGAGGCCGGCTTCCTGCCCAAGCCGGAGCGCGCGACCTATGAGAACTTCCTCGCCAAGCACGCGGTCGATCCCGCCCGTGCGGCGATGTTCGAGGACATCGACAAGAACCTGATCGTGCCGAACGACCTCGGCATGAAGACGGTGCTGATCGTGCCGCGCACGCCCGACCCCTTCCGCGACGCCTCCGAGCAGGCCGTGGTCGAAGCCGGCCATGTCCATTTCGTCACGGATGACCTGACCGGCTTCCTAAAGCCGCTGATGCGGTCGGGCGAGGCCGTGCCGATCCTACCGTCTCAGGCGAAACGCTCCGCCGCGAGGCCGTGAGCCCGGCGCAAGCTCATGAGATCGAGCCCGGGAATCGCCCCGTCGATCACGCGCCAGCGCCCGCCGACCATGACGCGATCGGCCCGGTTCGCCCCGCACAGCACCAGCCCTGCGATCGGGTCATGCGCTCCGGAAAAGCGCAGTTCGTCGAGCCTATAGAAGGCGAGATCGGCCTGCATACCGATGGCGATCCGGCCGATATCGGAGCGCCCCAGGCAGCGGGCCGAGCCCTCCGTCGCCCAGCGGATCGTGTCGCGCGCCGTCACCGCGCTTGCGCCCTTGTAGTGCAGCCGGTTGACCAGCAGCGCATGGCGCAGCTCCTCCATCAGGTTCGAGCCGTCATTGCTGGCCGAGCCGTCGACGCCCAGGCCGACCGGCGCTCCGGCGGCCTCCAACTCCCTCGTCTTGCAGAAGCCCGAGGCGAGCACGCCGTTCGAGGTCGGGCAATGGCAGACGCCGACGCCGGCCTTGCCCAGCCGCTCGCATTCCTCGCAGGAGAAGTGGATGCCATGCGCCAGCCAGGTCTTCGGCCGCATCCAGCCGGCTTCCTCCAGCAGGTCGAGCGGACGCTTGCCATAGACCTCCCGGCAATAGGCGTCCTCGTCCTCGGTCTCGGCGAGATGGGTATGCAGCGGCGCATCGAAGCGCGTCGCCAGCTCGGCCGAGGCCGCCATCAACGAGGTCGTCACCGAGAAGGGCGAGCAGGGCGCCAGCGCGATCTGCACCATGCTGCCGGGCTTGGGATCATGGAACAGGCCGAGCACCCGCTCGCAATCGGCGAGGATGGTGTCCTCGTCCTGCACGACCTCATCGGGCGGCAGGCCGCCATCCTTCTGCGACAGGTTCATCGAGCCGCGCGAGATGGTGACGCGGATGCCGAGCGCCCTCGCCTCCTCGACCGCGATGTCGACGGCGTTCTCCAGCCCGGCCGGATAAAGATAATGATGGTCGGCGGCCGTGGTGCAGCCCGAGAGCATGAGCTCGACCAGCGCGGCGCGCACCGCCAGTCGCAGGTCCTCCGGCCGCAGGCGCGCCCAGAGCGGGTAGAGCGCCTTCAGCCAGGGGAAGAGCTCGCGGTCGATCGCCGCCGGATGGGCCCGCGTCAGCGTCTGGTAGAAATGGTGGTGGGTATTGATCAGCCCCGGCAGGACGACATGGCCGGAGGCGTCGAAGCTCTCGGTCACCGGCAGCGCCGGATAGCCGCCGCTGGCGACGAGCTCGACGATCGCCCCGTCCTCGATCACGATCCCGCCGCCCGCATTTTCGGCGAGGATGGCGAGCGGATTCCTGATCCAGATGCGCATGACTGGTTCTATCAACGATTCTCAGCACTTGGCATAGGCTGAGATCGCTGCGCATGCCAGCCTGCACTGCTGGAGCTCAGATGATCAAAGGGACTAGTCAGACGGGGGAGCGCATCGCCGCCCCGCCGCGCGCGTGACTGGCCAGCCCGTGTGGAGGCCGACCAGTACGAGCGATGCGGGCCGGGGGCCGGAGCGGCTTACGCCACCTTGGCGATCACCGGCTTGGCTTCCCACTCCTCGCCCCAGATCATCACGGCATGGCCGGGCGAGACCTCGCGGTACTGGCGCACTGGCGGGACGTAGTCGGCCGGGCGGATCGGGCTCTTGATCTCGTCGTTCGAGACCGGGCGCTTCTGCAGGCGCCGCGCCGGATCGGCGATCGGCACCGCCGCCAGCAGCCGCTTCGTATAGGGGTGCTGCGGATTGCCGAAGATCGCCTCGCGCGGGCCGATCTCGACGATCTCGCCGAGATACATCACCGCGACGCGGTGGCTGACGCGCTCGACCACCGCCATGTCGTGCGAGATGAAGAGATAACCGAGGCCCATGCGGGCCTGCAGATCGAGCATCAGGTTGACCACCTGCGCCTTCACCGAGACGTCGAGCGCCGAGACCGCCTCGTCCGCCACGATCAGACGCGGCTCGACCGCAAGCGCGCGGGCGATGCAGATGCGCTGGCGCTGGCCGCCCGAGAACTCGTGCGGGAAGCGGCTCGCCATCTCCGGCAGCAGGCCGACGCGCTTCAGGAGGTCGGCGACCTTGTCGCGCGCCTCGGAGCGGCTGGCGAGGTTGTTGATCAGCAGCGGCTCGGCGATCGCGGCGCCGACATTCATGCGTGGGTTCAGCGAGGCGAACGGATCCTGGAAGATCATCTGCATGCGCTTGCGCTGCTCGCGCAGCTCGCCCTGGTTGAGCTTCAGCAC
Source organism: Allobosea sp. NPDC003192 (assembly GCF_050275675.1). Lineage (NCBI taxonomy): Bacteria > Pseudomonadati > Pseudomonadota > Alphaproteobacteria > Hyphomicrobiales > Alloboseaceae > Allobosea > Allobosea sp. NPDC003192. The sequence goes on along the minus strand of NZ_JBNNPK010000002.1, from coordinate 410,813 downwards.
ATCGACGCCGTCGAGCAGCACCGAGCCGGAGAGCGGCTCGACCAGGCGCAGCACCGAGCGCCCCGTCGTCGACTTGCCGCAGCCGGATTCGCCGACCAACGCCAGGGTCTCGCCGGCCTTCAGGCTGAAGGAGACGTTCTCGACCGCATGCACGCGGCCCTTGACCGAGGAGAGCAGGCCCGAGCGGATCTCGAAGCGGGTGGTCAGGCCGGCGACCTCGAGCACCGGGCGCTCGGCGGCCTGGACCGTATCGGGGACCTCGGTGGGAACGTCCGACTGGCCGGTGGTGCGGTCGACAACCGGGAAGCGCATCGGTCGCCGCTTGCCCTCCATCGAGCCGAGCCGCGGGACGGCCGAAAGCAGCGCCTTGGTATAGGGCTTTTGCGGGCTGGCGAAGATGTTCTCGGTCGGGCCGGTCTCGATCTCGTCGCCATTGTACATGACGACGGTGCGGTCGGCGATCTCGGCGACCACGCCCATGTCGTGGGTGATGAAGAGGACGGACATGCCCTCCTCATGCTGCAGCTGCTTGATCAGCTCGAGGATCTGCGCCTGGATCGTCACGTCGAGCGCGGTGGTCGGCTCGTCGGCGATCAGGAGCTTGGGCTTGCAGGCCAGCGCCATCGCGATCATCACGCGCTGGCGCATGCCGCCGGAGAAGCGGTGCGGATATTCGTGGAAGCGCGACTTCGCCGAGGGAATCTTGACCTTCTCCAAGAGGCGGATGGTCTCGGCCTCGGCCGCCGAGCGCGACAGGCCGCGATGCAGGATCAGCGCCTCGGCGATCTGGAAGCCGATGGTCAGCACCGGGTTGAGCGAGGTCATCGGCTCCTGGAAGATCATCGCGATCTCGTTGCCGCGGATCTCGCGCATCTGCGCATCCGGCAGGGTCAGGAGTTCCTTGCCGTTGAGCTTGATCGACCCTTCGATCTTGCTCGAGCTCGGCGGGGTCAGCCGCATGATCGAAAGCGCGGTCACGCTCTTGCCGGAGCCGGACTCGCCGACGACTGCCAGCGTCTCCTGAGGCTTGATGTCGAAGGAGATGTTGCGCACGACCGGCTTCCAGAGCCCTTCGACCCGGAACGAGGTCGTCAGGTTCGAGACCGAGAGGATCGGAGACGTCATGCCAAGTCCTTCATGCCAGGGTCCATCTTAGCGATCGATCACGGAGTTTGCGCGGGCCCCTCGCCCGAACAACCACCGGTGAGCCGGTTGAAAGCGGCCTCAGAATAACCAGCGCGCCGCCGATGTCAGTAGCCGACGTGATAAAAGATTTGGCGTCCCCCCGGCTTTCGCCTCATCAGGGGGCAGGATCGCACGAAACGCGAGCCGGCCGAAGCCTGCCTCGCGCTTGCGTTGCGGCGCTGACGCTGTGCCCTCGTCGCGAGGCCAGGGCCGCTATTTCAGCCCGCTCGTGACGAAGTTGCGGATGTAGAACTTCTGGAAGAGCAGGAACGGCACCAGCGCGACCAGGCCTGCGAGCGTGGTCGAGGAGAACAGCCGCCCCCATTCCGTACCCTCCAGGCTGATATTGCGGGCGATCGCCACCTGCACCACCGTGTGCTCAGGCGAAGGCGTCGCCACCAGCGGCCAGAAGAAGGCCTCGAACTGGTGCATGAACAGCATGATGCCGCCGGTCAGCACCACCGGCCAGGAGATCGGCAGCGCGATCTTCAGCCAGATATGGCCCCATGAGGCGCCGTCGACCCGCGCTGCCTCGTAGAGCTCGCGCGGCAGGCCGGCGAAGAACTGGCGGAACATGAAGATGACGAAGCCGTTGGCGAGGTCGGGCAGAATCAGCGCGGCATAGGTGTCGATCAGGCCGAGGCTCTGCACGAGGATGTAGAGCGGGATGACGATCGCCTCGAACGGCATCATCGCCGCCGCCAGCACGAAGGCAAAGATCAGGTTCTTGAAGCGGAAGTCGAAGACCGCGAAGGCGAACCCCGCGGCGGCGTTGACGACGACCCCGACCACCATTGTCGTCAGCGCGACGAAGAGCGAGTTACCGACAGCGCGCGGGAAGCCGGTGCCGATGAGCGAGGTGTAGTTCTCCAGCGTCAGCCGGTCGGGGATCAGCATGCTCCAGCCGAGGCGGCTGCCATGGGCGAAGATGTCGGCGGGCGGGCGCAGCGAGGAGATGACGAGCCAGATCAGCGGCAAGAGCAGCACGAGCGCGATCAGCGACATCGTGACGTAGCGGGCCGTGCCGAGCGCCAGCACGGTGGAGCGGCGATCGACGCTCATGCCTCGGCTCCTTCCTTGTCGCGGAACAGCCTTAGCTCGATCGCGGCGATCACGCCGATGATGACGAGGATGATCGTCGACAGCGCCAGCGAGCGCCCCCAGTTGATGAAGGTGAAGGCGTTCTCATAGGCGCGGAACATCAGCAGGTCGGTCGCGCCGTTCGGCCCGCCCTTGGTGATGATGTAGACCGGCGCGAAGAACAGGAAGTTGATCGCGGTGTCCGCTACGAAGACGAAGGCGAGCGGCCGGCGCATCTGCGGCAGGGTGATGTGGACGAGCTGGTGCCAGCGGCTGGCGCCGTCGATGCGCGCGGCCTCGTAGAGCTCGCCCGGAATGCGGTAGAGCCCGGCGAGCAGGAAGATCATCCAGTAGCCGCAGCCTTTCCAGGTCGCGATGGCGATCATCGTGCCGAGCGCCTGGTGCTCGGACAGGAAGAAGGGTTGGCGGCCGATGCCAAGGCCTTCGAGGATAGCGTTCACCGGACCCAGGTTGGAATCCAGCATGATGTTCCACAGCACGGCGGTGAGGCCGGTGGAGAGCGTCATCGGCAGGAAGAAGGCGGCGCGGAAGAAGGTGACGCCCTTGCCCGGCGCCATCACCAAGAGCGCGTAGCAGAAGGCGATCGCGATCTGCAGCGGGTTGATGATGATGTTGAAGATCAGCGTGACCTTCAGCGAATTCCAGAAGCGCTCGTCGCCGAAGAGCTGGGCGAAATTCGTCAGGCCGCCGAAGGAGGTCTCTCCGGCGAGATTCTGGGTGAACAGGCTGCCGCCGATGGCGATCACGATCGGCGTCAGCCGGAACAGCACGAGGAAGGCCAGTGCCGGCAGGAGGAAGGCGAGCAGCACCAGCGTGCGCGGCTGCATCGGATCGGCGGAGCGCCGCCGACTGATACGCAGCGCCTCCGAGGCAGCGACAGGGGCGGAAGCCCGGTCGGTCAAGGCGGTCATCTCCGGTCAGCCGCGATATTTGGCGAATTCGCGGTCGATGTCGCGGGCGGCCTTCTTCAGCCGCTGCTCGACATTGGCGCCGCCCTGGATCTCGCGGAAGGCGCCGCGCAGGATGTCCTCGTATTCGAGCCAGCCCGGCGTCGCCGGCCGCGGCACGGCGGTGTTCTCCATCTCGGAGCGGACGATGCGCCAGCCGGGCGTATCGAGCTCGGCGCCCATCGAATCCCAGACCGATTTCAGCACCGGAGGGTTCGGCCGCAGGCGCGCCTGCGCTTCGACATACTCAGGCTGGGCGAAGGCCTTGATGAAGGTCTCGGCCGCGGCGCGCTGCTTGGTGCGCGGGTTCATGCCGATATGCCAGCTGCCGGTCGGCGTCACCGCCTTGCCGCCTTCGAAATAGGGCTGCGGCGCGACGGTCCAGTCGAGGTCCTTGCGCGACGAGATCGAGGCGAGGCTGGGTGTCGTCGCGAGGTACATCGAGGCCCGGCCGGTCGCGAACATCTCAAGCGCGAGATTGGTGTCGAACACGCCGGTCGGCGTCACCTTATGCTTGTTGAACAGGTCGGCGTAGAACTGCACCGCGTCGATGAAGGGCTTGGAATCGACATAACCGGTCGCGGTCAGACCGTCCTCGCTCAGCACCTGCGCGCCCTTGGACTGCGGCAGGGTCAGCGCCTGATAAGGCCGGTCGGCCATCTCGAAGACGAGGCCCCACTGGTTCTTGGCCGGGTCGGTCAGCTTCTTGGCCGCTTCGAGCGTCTGCTCCCAGGTCCAGCGCTTGGCGACGTCGGGCTCCGGCAGGGCGACGCCCGCATCGGCGAAGTGCTTGCGGTTCAGGAACAGCACCATGCCGCTGCTGATATAGGGCAGCGTCATCAGCTTGCCCTTGTAGGTGCCCTGCGCCAGCGCCGCCTTGGTATAGCGGCCAAGATCGTTGCCGAGGATGCCATCCAGTTCCGCAAGATGCTTGCGGATCGAATAGGAGGCGGTCAGCGGCCCGTCGGCGAAGAAGATGTCGGGCAAGGGCGTACGCGCCTGCAGGCGCACTTCCAGCGCCGGGAAGAGTTCGTTGAACGGGATGCGCTCGAGCTTCAGGCTGATCGTCGGGTTGTTCTTCATGAACATCTCGGCCATCGGCGTGATGTGGCCCTCCGGCCAGCCGACCCAGATCACGTTGAGCTCGGTCTTGGCCTGGGCGCGCAGCAGCTGCGGCGCGGCGAGCATGCCGCTGGCGGCGGTCATGCCCTTCAGAACGGTGCGGCGCGTCGTCATCCAATCCTCCTGATCGTTCTTGTCGGTTGTCGGTGGCAGGCCAGTCGAATGCAGGCGCGCTCAGCCGCGCCCATAGCTCGCGATCGTCTCGACCACGTGCCGGGTCGCAGCCGGCCCATCCATGCGGATGCCGGCCTTGACGTTAGCGCGCGGCGGTTCCGGCTCGTCCGGCCGGCGCGTGACATTGCGCTGGTCGGCCACGGTCATGCCGCGCAGCAGCGGGCTCGCCAGCTCCACCTGGATGTGGAAGGGCTTGTGCTCCACCAGGTCCGGCCGCACGAAGGGCACGAAGGCGCTGGGGTCGTGCATCGGCGAGATCGGCTTGCCGTAGCGGGCTTCGTTACGGGTCAGGTAGAAGTCGAGCATGCCGGCGACGGTCTCCGGTACCGCCCCGCCCGCCTGCCGCAGCATCTCGGCATGGCTGCGGTCGAGGATTGCCTGGCGGGTGAAGTTGAGGCCGGCGAGATAGATCTCGGCATCGCAGGAGAAAACGGCCGCCGCCGCTTCCGGATCCTTCAGGATGTTCGCCTCGGCGTAAGGGGCGGCATTGCCGATATCGAGGCTGCCCCCCATGATGGTGATGCATTTCAGCCAGCGCGCCAGCCGCGGCTCGGTCCGCAGCGCCACTGCGACATTGGTCAGCGGGCCGATGGCGGCGAGCACGAGCTCGCCTTCGGCCTTCCTCGCCTGCTCGATGATCATCGCCACCGCGTGCATGTCGACCGGCCGGCGCTTCGGCTCGGGCAGGTCGGCGCCGTCGAGGCCGCTGGCGCCATGGATCATCGATGGCGCGAAGCTGCCGACCAGCGGCGCGCCCATGCCGCCGGCGACCGGGACGTCGAGCCCGGCGAGTTCGCAGATCTTCAGCGCATTGCGCGTGGTGTTCTCGACGATCGAGTTGCCGAACACCGTCGTCAGGCCGCGCAGCTCGAAATGCTTGGCGGCATAGAGGATGGCCATGGAGTCGTCATGGCCTGGATCGCAGTCGATGAGCAGCGGGATCATGGGCGGTCATATCCGAGGATGGTGTCGATGACGGCATCGACGCAGGCCTCGCCGTCCACGGCGACGGCGACATCGCAATTCGCCGCGCGGCTGGCGCCGGGCTGGTCATGGTCGCGGCGCATTGGCCTGGAATCGCAGGCGGTCATGCCGCGCAGCGGACCTTCGCCCAGCTCGATATGGACCGGCAGCGGCTGGAAGGTGATCAACCCCGGCCTGACCAGCGGGATGACGGCGCAGGGATCGTGCATCGCCGCGGTTGGCGTGCCGTAACGCTCCTGCATCTTGGCGAGGTAGAAGGCGAGCAGGTCGGCCATCACCGACGAAACCCGCCCGCCGCCCTGGCGCAACCTCGCGATATGGCGCTCGGCGATCCCGGCCTGGCGGGTGACGTTGAGCCCGACCATGCTGAGCGGTACGCCGGCATCGAAGACGATGGCCGCCGCCTCGGGATCGCAGACGATGTTGAACTCGGCATAGGGCGTGCGGTTGCCGCTGGTGGTCGAGCCGCCCATGATCGCGATCGACTTCAGCCAGCCTGCGAGCCGTGGCTCCAGCCGCAGCGCCAGCGCGACATTGCTGAGCGGCCCGATTGCGATCAGGCTGAGCTCGCCCGGCGCCGCCTTGGCCGTTTCGATGATGAAGTCGACGGCGTGCCGGTTCAGCGGGTCATAGCCGGGCGCCGGCAGCTCGGCGCCGTCGATGCCGGTCGCGCCATGGACATAGGCTCCGTCGAGCGGCGGTTCGATAAGGGCCCGGTCGAGGCCGGGTACGACCGGTAGCTTCAGCCCCGCCAGCGTGCAGATCGCCAGCGCGTTGCGGGTCGAGTTCTCCAGCGAGGAATTGCCGGCGACGGTGGTCAGCCCGACCACGTCGAGATGTTTGGCGGCGTAGAGGATCGCCACCGCATCGTCATGCCCGGGATCGCAGTCGATGATGTAGCGGGTCATGCGGACCTTCCAGGGTTGGTTGCAGGCGTCACGGACAGGCGCTCGACCAGCACCGGCTCCAGCGCCAGCGTGGGCGGCAGCGGCCGGCCATGGTCGAGCAGGCCGACCAGCAATTCGGCCGCCTTGATACCGATGTCGTAGGCCGGCTGGCGGATGGTGGTCAGCGGGGGCGAGGTGAAGGCGGCGATGTCGATATCGTCGTAGCCGATGACCGCGAGGTCCTCCGGCACGCGCAGGCCGCGCTGCTGCGCCGCGCACATCGCGCCGATGGCGACGAGGTCGTTGAAGCAGAAGATCGCATCCGGCCGCTCCCGTCCGCGGCGATCGAGCAGTTCGGCCATCGCCGCATGGCCGCCGCCGACGGTGAGGTCGGATTCGATCATCAGCCTGGGGTCGAGCGGCCTGCCCTCCTCCGCCAGCGCGGCGGTGAAGCCGGCGAGACGCTCGTCGCTGCGCGGATGCCCGGCCGGGCCGGTGATGCAGCCGATGCGGCGGAAGCCCTTGCCTGCCAGATGCGCCCCGGCGAGCCGGCCACCCAGCAGGGAATCGTCGTTGATCAGGCAATCGACGCGCGGGATCGTCGTGTCGAGCGCGATGATCGGCACTGTCTTGATCTGCTCGAGGCGGCGAAAGAAATCCGAGCTGGCATTGCTGGTCATCACCAACAGCGCGTCGATGCGCTTCATCATCAGCGTGCGAAGATAGGCGGTGAGCTTCTGCGCGACGTCGCCGGAGTTGCACAGCATCAGGCTGTAGCCGCGATCGAAGCAGCCGGTTTCGACGCCGCGGATCACCTCGGCGAAGAACGGGTTCGTCGAGCTGGTGACGATCATGCCGACGGTATGGGTGCGGTTGCTCTTCAGCGCCCGCGCCACGCCGCTCGGCTGATAGCCGAGCTGCTCGATCGTCGCCTGGACCTTCTCGATCGTACCCGGATTCACATGGCGCGTGCGGTTGACCGCATGGGACACCGTGGTCACCGAGACTCCGGCGGCGCGGGCGACGTCCTTGATCGTCACCATCAACAACGCTCCTTGCATACAAGGAGTGGATAGCGAAGCAGCCCTGCAGGCTCCGCGGCGATGTGGCGGTGCGTGACGCAAGATGCTCGGCAACCTCGCACCAATTCACCCTCCCCGAGACCGCCTGAAGGGCGCCCATTCCGAGAACGATACCAAGCCAAAACGTTTGCGCAAACGTTTTGTATGCCAGTGAACCAGCGGTTGAGCCGAGTAACCCGATACTCTCGGCCGTGTGCGCGGCTCTTCGCGACTACGATACGGTGAGATGGATGGCTTGCTTCACCGGCAGGTGAGCTCCCGCCATTATCGACACGGATATCCCGGACACAGCGAAAGGGAGATCCCAACCCCATGCCAGGAGCCTTGCCGAAGAAAATCGGAATCAGTCCTGGATTGCCGGCACCCCGGCGCGATCCCTGCCTTGTTCGGCAGAACCGCTCTTCAGCGCTGCTCGATCTCGGCGAGATAGGCGCTGACGGCGCGCTCTGGCCCATGCCAGGCCGCCCCCTTGCCCTGCAGCTCCGGCGCCTCCTTCCAGCCCGGCTCGATGCCGGTCATGTTCGGCAGGAGATGGGCGATGCCCTTGTGGCAGTCGATGCAGGTCTTCTCCTTCGTGACCAGATAGCGGCCATGGATCTCGGCGGCGCGGCGCGTCTGCTTGGTGAAGTCCATCGCTACGGATGAGTGGCAGTTGCGGCATTCGAGCGAGTCGTTCGCCTTCAGCCTGGACCATTCGTGCTTGGCGAGTTCGAGCCGCATGTTGAGGAACTTCTCGCGCGTCGAGATCGTGCCGAAGATCTTGTCAAAGGAGCTTAGTCCTCACCCACAAGTTGTCCAGCCCGGCGCCCCCCGCAAGGTTAGCGGGGCACGGCCGGACTGCTTTGATCTGGATCAATCCTAGAGAGGCCGCAGGCCCAGTTGCCACGCCGTTGACCGGCAGCGCTCCCGAGCCGCTGCCGCGAACCGCGGCATGAGCCGGCTCACATCTTCTTGCCGTCCTTGTCGAACTGCTTGAGGAAGGCGGTGAGGTCCGCGATTTCCTTGTCGTTCTTGATGCCGGCAAAGATCATCTTGGTGCCGGGGATCTTGGCCTTCGGGTCCTTGATGTACTCGGCGAAGATGGCTTCGTCCCAGGTGATGTTGGCGCCCTTGTTGGCGGTCGAATAGCTGTAGCCCTCGACGGCGCCGGTGTGGCGGCCGAACAGGCCGTTGAGCTGCGGGCCGACCAGGTTCTTGGCGCCTTCGCCGACCTGGTGGCAGGCGCGGCACTTGTTCCAGGAGCGCTCCCCGGCCGAAACGTCCTGCGCCTTCGCGCTGGTCGTGAGAAAGGCGGCGGCGAAGGCTGCGGCGACGACAGGCAATTTCATGCGGGGAACCTTGCTGGGACGGGATGGGTTGGCGCCGCCGCGCGAGGCGACGGCGCGGTGAATGGCTTCAGCTGAACATGTCGGCGGTGATCGCGGCGTACCAGCCGACATTCTCGGCCTGGTTCTCCTTGCGCAGCTCGGCGCTTTCGCGCGGCTGCGAGACGAAGGTCTCGGTCGCAGCGATCTTGCCGTCCTTGGCCTCGTAGCGGCCGCCGACCTTGATGGTGTCGTCGGTCTCGATCAGCGACCAGCAGGTGTTGATGTAGCGCGCCGGGAAGGTGCGGCCGCCCGCAAGCTCGCCGCGGATCACCATCGCCGCGACCTTAGCCTGGCTGTTGGCCGAGAAGGCGGATTTCGGCATGTCGCCAGCGATGCAGGCATCGCCGAGCACGAAGATGTTGGGATCGACGGCCGATTTCATCGAGGCCGGATCGATGGTGCAATAGCCGCCGGCGGGCGCCAGGCCCGCGGAGCGGGCGATCTCGCCCGCCATCTGCGCCGGAACGACGTTGACGAAGGCGCAGTCCTTATAGGTCTCGAAACCGGTGACGACGGTGTTGCTCTTCGGATCGACCGACTTGATGCCGTCATGCACCTTCGGCCCGAGCCATTCGATCATCGCGCCGTAATGCTTCTCCCAGCCCTCCTGGAACACGCCCTGCTTGGAGAAGCTGTCCTTCGGATCGAGGATGAGAATCTTGCAGTCGCGCCTGCCGCTCGCCTTGAGCACATGGGCGAACATCGATGCCCGCTCATAGGGGCCGGGCGGACAGCGATAGGGATTGGGCGGGGCGATCATCACGATCGTGCCGCCATTTGGCACCGCGTCGAGCTTCTGCCTGATCAATTGCGTCTGTCGGCCAGGCTTCCAGCCATGCGGCATGGCCTCCTCGACCTCCTTCGACCAGCCGGGGACGGAATCGTATTTCAGGTCGATGCCGGGCGAGACCACGAGGCGGTCATAGGGCAGGCGGTCGCCTGTCGAGAGCACCACCTCCTTCTTGTCGCGATCGATCTGGGTGGCGCGGGCGCGGGCCAGCGTGATGCCGTGGTTCTTCGCCAGCGCGTCATAGCGATGGCTGATCTCCTCATAGGACTTGAAGCCGCCGATGAAGAGGTTGGAGTGGAAGCAGGTCTGGTAGACCTCGTTCTCCTCGACCAGCGTCACCGCGATGGCGCCGTTCGAGTCCTTGGCGATGTATTTCGCAGCGGTAGCTCCGCCCGCTCCGCCGCCGATCACGACGACGCGCGGCTTGCCCTGGCCGAGCACGGCCGGCGAGGCGATGGCGAAGCTGCCTACAGCAGCGAACCCGGTCAGGAATGTGCGGCGGCTGGTCGACATGCTTTCCTCTCCCCTTCCCATCGTGCGCGGCAGGCCTCTTGCGGGCCCTATCCGACCTTCAGATAGGCGAAGCCCTTGCTCTGCATCGCGGCGACGGCGGCGACGCCGGAGGGCACGAAGCTGACGAACTCGGCCTTGCGCGCCCTGCTCTTGTCGATCTTCAGCCGGGAGAAGGTGATCTCGCAGAGATGGACCTTCAGCCCGTTCTTGGCGACGTCCTCGACCCGCTCGAATATCTTCGGGATCGCGGCGGCTTCCTCGCTCCAGCTGGTACCGTCGAGGCTCTCCAGGAAGAACTTCACGCCGGCGCCATGCGCGACGATGGCGAGCTGCAGCGCGAACGGGTCGGCGCCATAGGCGGAATAGTGGTTGGCGATGTTCTGCAGCATCTGGACGAAGCGCTGGGGATCGCCGAAATCGCAATGATAGAGGCAGGCGACGTCGGCTTCCTTCTTGAGGTCGGCGAGCGCCGTCTGCCGAGGCGCTGCAAGCACCGGCGTGGCGGCCGCGCTGACGCCGGCCGCTGCCAGCATCAGCGCCCGGCGCGAAGCCTGCTGGGTATCCTCCGACATCATCTCCCCTCCGCTGTGCAGGCCATATGCCCGGCTAAGGATTGGGCTTCAAACTCTCGTAATAAGCGGCCAGCGCCGCGATCTCCTCGCTGGAGAGCCGCGCTGCGATTGCCTGCATCACCTGATTGTCGCGCTGCCGTTCGCGATAGGCGTTCATCAGCGCGACGAACTGCTCGGCCGGATGGCCGATGATCGCCGGAATGCCGCCGACCTGCTTGCCACTGCTTTGGTGGCAGCTGGTGCATTCGGCGGAGAGATATTCCCCCAGCGCCTTGTCCCCGGCGGCCTTCGCCGGCGCGCAGGCCAGGACGAAGCCGAGCACCGCAAGACGGACGGCGCCGGCTCCTCGCATCAGTCGACCTTCGGCGCCGTCTTGGAATCGGGCGTCACGTCCAGGATCACCGCCCGTCCGGTGATCTTCACCTCCGGCTTGCAGTTGGTCATGCAGGGTTCCTTGCCCCAGAAGGCCTTCTCCGTGGTTTCGCGGTCGTCGTCGTAGAAGGCGGCCGCGTTCGGCAGCTTCACACTGGTAAAGTTCTTATCGGACAGTTCGAAGTCCTCGTCCTTCACGATGTCGTTCAGATAGAGCAAATAGGCGGTGACCGCGTAGAGCTCGTCGGGCGACAGCGACTGGGCATTGCCATAGGGCATGGCCCGGCGGACATAGTCGAACACGGTCGAGAGATCGGGCCAGAACGAGCCGATCGTCTTCTCCGGCCGGTCGGATTTCAGCGAGCCCATCCCGCCGGCCAGCACCGGCCAGCGGTTGTTGCCCTGGCCGAACTCGCCATGGCAGCTGGCGCATTGTGCCTGGAAGATCTCGTCGCCCTGCTTGACCGTGCCCTTGCCGGGCGGGAGGCCCTTGCCGTCGGGGCGCACCGCGATGTCCCAGGCCTTGATCTCCTCCGGCAGCGCCTCGCGGCCGAGACCGAGCTTGGCGGCCGGGGCGGGGGCAGGAGCAGCCTTCGCCGGCGGATGCGCCTGCGCTTGCTTGGCCGCCGGCTTGGTCTGGGCGATCAGCGGCGCGGCGGCCAGAACGGCGATCGCCGCGAGGCCCGCAAGCAGGACGGGATTAACCGATCTCGACATTCTCGGTCTCCCCGTTCGCCTTCACATGCCAAGTCTGGATGCCGTTGTTGTGGTAGATCGAGTTGGTGCCGCGGATCTTGCGCAGCTCCTCCTTGGTCGGCTGGAGATAGCCGGTCGAATCGATGGCGCGCGACTGGATCAAGAGGTCCTGCCCGGTCCAGTCGAAGTCGACATAGAAGCGGGTCAGCGACTTATCGAGCACCGGCCCGTCGATCCTTGCGTGCTGCCAGTTCTTGCCGCCGTCGAGGGTGACGTCGACGCGCTTGATCGTGCCACGCCCCGACCAGGCCAGGCCGGAGAGGACGTTGCGGCCCTTCTGCTTCAGCGGCGCCTGCGGCGAGGGGTTAGTCACCACAGACTTGGCGTCCATGAAGAAGGTGAAGCGGCGCGAGCGGCCATCGGCCAGGAGATCAGTGTACTTCGAGGTCTCCTCGCGCGCTTGCCAGGGCTGGTCGCCGACCTCGAGGCGCCGGAGCCATTTGACCCAGAGATTGCCCTCCCAGCCGGGGATCACGGCGCGCAGCGGATAGCCCTGCTCGGGCCGCAGCGCCTCGCCGTTCATGGCGAAGGCGATCAGCACGTCGTCGAGCGCCTTCTCGATCGGCAGCGAGCGGTTCATGCCGGATGAATCGGCGCCTTCCAGCATCAGCCATTTGGCGTTGGCCTTCACGCCCGCCTCGGCCAGCAGCACCTTCAGCGGCACGCCGGTATACATGACGTTGTGGACCATGCCGTGGGTGAACTGGCAGCCATTGAGCTGCGCGCCACGCCATTCCATCCCGGAATTCGCGGCGCATTCGAGGAAGTGGATGCGGTTCTGCCGCGGCATCCGCTTGATGTCTTCCATGGTGAAGACCAGCGGCTTGTCGACGAGGCCATGGATCATCAGGCGGTGATTGGCCGGGTCGATGTCGGCGATGCCGCCATGGTGGCGCTCGAAGCAGAGGCCTGACGGGGTGATGATCCCGTCTAGCTCGTGCAGCGGCGTGAAGTTGACCGAGGATTCCGGCGAAGCCGTCAGCCAGGAGACGTCGCGGCGGATCACGTTCTTCTCGAAGCGCGACGGCGTGCCATAGGGCCGCTTGTCGACGCCCTCGCCGAGATAGCGGCTCCAGTCCTGGACCTCGGTGATCAGCGGATCGGGCTTGCCTGCTTCGGCGCGGGCGAGCCCAGTGCCGGCGAAGCCGGCTCCGGCGACCGCCGCTCCGCCGAGGAAGCGGCGACGGCTCAGCGCATCAGGTTTTGCGGGAGAGGTCATGCCTCGTCTCCTTGGCTTTCGACGAGAGTGACGGCGGGGGCGCTCATGCCCCGCTCACCTTCACGGCGTCGTTCGGCTTGATGGTGATGGTCTTGGTCGCGGCGACGTGGTCTCGCACCACGTCCCAGATCGGCGGCCCCTGCGTGCCCTCGTTGACGCTGGCCCAGCCGGCGACGACGTATTTGCGGGAGGCGTCGATCGGCTTGCCGGATTTGAGATGGGTGAGGCCGGAGATGCGGCTGCCCATCGGCTTGCCGACATCGATGGCGTAGCCCATGCCGCCGATGCGGACCATGTCGCCGCCGCCTTGGAAATAGGGGTCGGGGTGGAAGATGTTGTCGGCGACGTCCTCGAGGATCTCCTTGAGCTGCGCGCCGGTCATCTCCATCCGGTAGCAGTTCGGATAGGTGATCGCAGTCGCGTTGCTGATCGCCTCCCAGGTGATCGCCTCGCCCGGCAGGAGCGAACCGCCCCAGCGGAAGCCCGGCGAGAGTGCGATCTCGGCGTCGCGCTGCGAGAGCATGGCGTCGCAGATCAGGTCGTCGAAGCTGCCGTTGAAATTGCCGCGCCGATAGAGCAGCGAGTCGGTGCGGCCGATCTCCTTGGCGAGCTCGGCGGCATAGGGCGCGCGCAGCTTGGTCACCAGCGCCGCCATTTCCGGATCGGGCGCGATCGCATCGGCGAAGACCGGCATCAGCTTGAAGCGGATATCGGCGACCTTGCCGTCCTTTACGGCGATGTCGAGGCGCGAGACGAACTTGCCGTGCGAGCCGGAGGCTACCAATGCGGTCTCACCGACACGGATCAGCCCGGGCATGGCGTCGTGGGTGTGGGCGGTCAGGATGACGTCGATGCCCTTGACCCGGCTCGCCAGCTTGCGATCGACATCGAAGCCGTCATGTGAGAGCAGCACGACGACCGCGGCGCCCTCGGCGCGAGCCTCCTCGACCTGCTTCTGTAGCTCGTCCTCGCGGATGCCGAACTCCCACTCCGGGAACATCCAGCGCGGATTGGCGACGGCGGTGCGCGGCAGCGCCTGGCCGATCACAGCGACCTTGACGCCGCCCTTCTCGAAGACCTTGCGCGGCGGGAAGACCGGCTCGTTCCATTCCTTGTCACGGATGTTCTGGGCGAGGAAGGCAAAGGGAGCAGCTTCGACGATCTCCTTGACCCGCTCAGCGCCGAGCGTGAACTCCCAATGCGAGGTCATCGCGTCGAGCTTCAGCGCCGACATCACCTCGACCATGTCCTGGCCCTTGGTCTGGAGCGAGCTCCAGCTGCCCTGCCAGGTGTCGCCGCCGTCGAGCAGCAGCACCTTGTCGTCGCCGCGCTCGGCCCGAACAGCCTTCACCAGCGTCGCGATCCGATCGAGCCCGCCCATCCGGCCATAGTTGCGGGCGAGCGAGACGAAGTCGTCCGAGGTCAGTGCGAAGGCGTCGGCCGAGCCCGCCGCGATCTTGAAATGCTCGCGGAAGGCCGCGTCGGTCAGATGCGGCGGCAGGCCCTTGACCTCGCCGACGCCGAGATTGACCGCCGGTTCGCGGAACTGCAGCGGCATCAGCTGGGCATGGATATCGGCCACATGCAGGATCGTGACCTGCCCCTGCGGCTCGAAGCGCAGGATATCGGCCTGCGACAGCTTCTGCTGGGCGGCGGCGCGCCCGAGCGGGCCGAGGCCGGAGCCGGCGGTCAAAGCCGCAGCGACCGCCGTCGCCTGCAGGAAGTCTCGTCTCGAGATCATGACTCATCCTTTGGATGCGCGCACATCGCGATCCAGGGAATGCAAGGCGAAAGGCGCCGCCGGAAACCGGCGGCGATACGATTTTAAAAGGCTCAGCCGACCGTCAGCTTGTTCTTCGAGGTGTATTCCGAGCCGTCGTCATCCTTCCAGGTGAAGGTGAACTCGCCCGATTCCGTCGCCTTGAAGAAGAAGGACTGGTAGGGGTTGGCCGAAATCGCCGAGAACCAGTCGGCCAAGAAGACCGGCTTGCCGTTGAAGCTCGCCGTGAACTTGTTGATGATCTTGCGCGGGATGGTCTCGCCCTTGGCGTCCTTGCGCTGGCCGGATTCCATCTCGTGCGAGATCAGCGTCTTGATCTCGATGATCTCGCCGGCGGTGGCCTTGGCCGGAACGCGCACGCGCGGCGTGGGCTTGGTGGTCATGGGTGTTTCCTCGCCTTGTTCTGGTCGATGACGATGCGCGGCGTCAGCCGCCGCAGCCGCCGATCGTGACCTTGATGTTGGCCTTGGCCGTGTGCAGCGCGCCGTTCGACATCTCGGCGACGCAGATGATGTCCTGCGTCTGCGCGAGCCGCATGCGCGTCGCGGCCGAGGCCTTTCCGCAGGCCGGGGTGAACTGGTAGCTGACGACGCCCGGCAGCGGGTTGCCCTCGGCGAAGACGTGCACGGCCTTGACGTAGTCGGCCTCGGTCATCGGGCTCTCGATCTCGACATTGATCGGCACCACCAGGCCGTTCTCGGCGATCTCGGGCACGTCGAGCTTGATCTTGCCGGAGGCCATCGGCTTGTCGCCGTAGAGCTTCTTGATCTCTGCGGCGACCGCCTTCTCGTCGGCGAAGGCGAGCTTCGGCGCGATCGCGGCGGCGGCGAGAGCCCAGGCGGCGGCCTTCACCGCATCGCGGCGCGACAGCGTCGACGGTTGGGTCTGCATGCGGGGGCTCCTCCCTGGAATTCGTCTTGTTTTAACGCTTGACGGCGCCGCGCCGGGTCGCCAATCATTTGCACGTATCGTGATATTGTTTTTTGTGAATGTAAAGCCCCCGAAAGGGCCAGCGACCAAGCCGCAGCATAAGCGGCTGTAGAGGAAACGAAAGGGCGAGGGATGAAGCTTCCGATCCTCGGAGCGGCCGCATTGGCGGCCGTCATGATCATGGCGGCCGGGCCGCTGACCGCGCAATCGCCGCCGCAGGACGACAGCGAGAAGGAGATCGAGCGCTATCGCCAGATGCTCTCGGATCCGTTCTCGAATCCGGGCTTCCTCGCGGTCGATCGCGGCGAGGGCCTGTGGGCGGAGAAGCGTGGCACCAAGAACGTCTCGCTGGAGGGCTGCGATCTCGGCGAAGGCCCCGGCAAGCTGGAGGGCGCCTTCGCCAAGCTGCCGCGCTATTTCGCCGACGCCGACAAGGTGATGGACACCGAGCAGCGCCTGCTCTGGTGCATGGACAAGCTGCAGGGGCTCGACACCAAGGAGGTCGTCCTGCGCCGCTTCTCCGGCCCGGCGCGGGCATCCGACATGGAGGACCTCGTCGCCTTCATCGCCAACAAGTCGAGCGAGATGAAGATCCAGCCGCAGCTCTCCCATCCCAAGGAGAAGGAGATGGCGGCGGTGGGCGAGGCACTGTTCTACACCCGCGGCGGCGTCAACGACTTCTCCTGTGCAACCTGCCATGCCGAGGAGGGCAAGCGCATCCGCCTGCAAGGGCTGCCCAACCTCTCGGTCAAGGGCAAGACCGCGCAGGAGACGATGGGCTCCTGGCCAACCTACCGCGTCTCGCAGAGCGCGCTCCGGACGATGCAGCACCGGCTCTGGGACTGCTATCGCCAGCAGCGCTGGCCGGTGCCGGAATACGGCTCGGAAGCCCTGACCGCGCTCACCGTCTTCCTGCAGAAGCAGGCCGAAGGCGGCGAGATCAAAGTTCCGTCGATCAAGCGCTGAGGGGAAACGTGATGATCAGGACATTCATTCCCCTCGCAGCCTTGCTGCTCGCCGCGGGGGCCGCCAGCGCCCAGGAGCGCCCGGCCCAGGCCGTGATCGACGCCTATCTGAAGTCGACCTTCGGCAAGGCCTCGGCCGAATGGCAGGCCAGGATCAAGCCGGACGACTCGCTCGCGGTCTGCAACACGACCCGCAACAACCCGTCCTCGGCCGAGTCCGAGGCGATGCTGAAGCGCGAGAGCGCCCGCGTCGTCTATCCCGCCGACGGAAAATTCCTCGGCGACTGGAAGAAGGGCTATCAGGTCGCCAATAACGGCCGCGGCGGCCAGTTCTCCGATCCGCCGGGCACGGTCGCCGGCGGCAACTGCTTCGCCTGCCACCAGCTCGACCCGAAGGAGGTCAGCTACGGCACGCTGGGGCCGAGCCTGTCCGCCTACGGCAAGGATCGCAAATACGATCCCGAGACGATCAAGGACGCCTACACCAAGATCTACAATTCGATGGCGGTGGTGCCCTGCTCGAACATGCCGCGCTTCGGCGTCAACAAGGTGCTGGACGAGCAGCAGATCAAGGATGTGATGGCCTATCTGTTCGATCCGGAATCACCGGTGAACAAGTAAGCCTTGCCGGAGCAGCCCATGTTGACGCGCCGCCTGTTCGTCACCGCCGGTGCCTGCGCCTTGGCCACACCGGCCCTGACGCAAGTCGTGGCGACGCTCGGCTCCGGCGAGGAGACGCTGACCGTCCTCAGCGACGGCAGCTTCGAATTGCCCTTGTCGATGCTGGCGCGCGATGTCGCGCCGGCAGAGCTCGCCGCCGAGGCGAAGCAGAGCGGGCCGACGCGCTCAGTGCTCAACGTCACCTGCCTGAAGCGCGGCAAGGATGTCATCCTGTTCGATTGCGGCTCGGGCGCGAACTTCCTGGCTGGCTCGGGCAAGCTCGGCGAGAGCCTGAAGACGGCGGGGATCGAGCCCGACGCGGTGACGCATGTGCTCTTCACCCATCTCCATCCCGACCATTTCTGGGGCGCGCTCGACGAATTCGACAGCCCGCTCTTTCCCAATGCGCGCTGGCTGGTGGCCGCACCCGAGATCGGGTTTTGGAGCGATCCCAAGGTCTATGCGGGCTTGCCCGAGGATCGGCATGCTTTCGCGGCCGGGGCGCAGCGCATCGCCAAGGAGCTCGGCGACAAGCTCGAACGGCTGGAGCCCGGCCGCGAATGGCTACCGGGGATCGAGGCGGTGGCGACGCCAGGCCACACGCCCGGTCATGTCTCCTTCGCATTGAAGGCAGCCGGCGGGCCGGTCATGGTGCTCGGCGATGCGCTGACGCATCCGCTGATCTCGTTCGCGCGGCCGGACTGGCGGCCCGCCTCCGACCACGACGCCGATCTCGCCGTCGCGACGCGGCGCAAGCTGCTCGACCGGCTCAGCCAAGACAAGGCGCAGGTGATCGGCTACCACCTGCCCGGCGCCGTCGGCCGCGTCGAGCGGCAGGGCACGGCCTACCGCTTCGTCGCTGCCGGCTGATCGCAAGCCATCAGCCGCGCTGCCACAGCCCCCGGATCGAGCCTTCGACCAGGAAGGCGATGCCGATCCGCGCGCCGATCATCATGCCGACGATCGCCAGCGGCCAGGACAGCGCCAGCATCGAGCCGGCCGAGATGCCCTGACCGATCGTGCAGCCGCCGGCGAGCACGCCGCCACCACCCATCAGCACGGCGCCGAGGAGATGGCGGCGCATCTCGCGGTCGTCGTCGAAGGCTTCCCAGCGGAATTCCCGGTCGTAGAGCGCCGACAGGAAGGAGCCGAGCGTGACGCCGGCAAGCGTGCCGATGCCGAATTCGAGCAGAGCCGAGGGCGCGCTCAGCACAGCGTAGAGCGCCCGCCCGACCGGCGAGACGAAGGTCAGGCTCTGCGCCCGCGGCACGGTGGCGAAGGCGTCGACCGCAACGCCCGTCACCCACCAGCCGAAGACGACGGCCAGGCCGAGCGTCACGCCCGCCAGCAAAAGCCGAGGCGAGCGTCGCAGCCTTGGATCGATGGCGACGATGGCGATGAGGACGAGTGCGCCGGCTGCGGTGATCAGAAGACGCGCGGCGGGAGCGCCGAGATAGGTCATGATCCCGGCGAGATCGCCCTTGAGGCCGCCGGGCAGCGGCCAGTAGACCTTCTCCAGCACCTCGATCCGGATCGGCGCGAACATGCCGCGCAAGGTCGCATAGGCGACCGCGCCGAAGACCATCATCACGATCAGGCTGCGCAGATCGCCCGAGCCCAGCCGGATCAGCGAGCCGAAGCCGCAGGTGCCGACCAGCGCCATGCCGAGCCCGAACAAGGTGCTTCCGACGATGATCGAGAGCCAGGGCAGCGCCGGCTGCACATAGGTCGAACTCGCAGGATCGAGCAGATGCAGCCCGATCAGCGCCTGCGTGCCGATCAGCGCGATCGCCAGGGCAAGGCCGAAGATCCGCAGGCGCCTTGTGTCGCCGCCCATCCAGGCATCCTCGACCGCTCCGAAGGAACAGAGCCGGGCACGGCGGACGGTGAAGCCGCAGGCGGCGCCGACAGCGACACCGGCCAATGCCGCGCCCCAGGGCGGCAGCTCGATCATGGCAGTCGCCGCTGGCGGCTTTGGTTGCTCACGATTTGCCGGCTTCGAGTCCGGGCGGGTTGCAGAAGATGTCGTAGATCACGGCGATGACGCGCCGGACATCGTCGCTGGCGAGGCTGTAATAGATCGCCTTGCCGTCGCGGCGGGTGGTGACGAGCTGGTCGAGCCGCAGGCGCGCCAGCTGCTGCGACACCATGGGCTGGCGCAGCGAGAGCAGGTTCTCGAGCTCGGTCACCGTCCGCTCGCGCTCGGCCAGCAGGCAGAGCAGCAGCAGCCGGTTCTCATGCGAGAGAGCTTTCAGGAAATCGCTGGCCTTGCGGGCCTTGCGCATCAGCTGGTCGAGCTCGGGCGAGAACTCGGCGCCGTCGCGCAGTTCGGTTTCGAGCGCTTTCGAGACGATCGCGGTCATTGGGTCGGTGCGCCTGATCGTTGAACCTGAGGAATCTCAATGACAGCAACCAGCCGCCCGAGCAAACCCCAGAACATGTCGTCGTTGAGGTAGCCGGTGATACGGCCGACTTCCTTCTCGCCGTCCATCAGCACGAAGGTCGGCGTCGCGATGACAGGCTCCAGCAAGCCGCCGCCTCGCATCCCGCCGGCCGGCAGATCGACTCGCCGCAGAGGCGCGGCCGTGCCTTCCGGCGTCTTCGCGTAGACCGGCGCGACCTCGCGCTCGAAGCGGACGCAGAACGGGCAGCCATTGCGGGTGTACATCACGAGCTCGGCGGCGAAGGCCGGCAGCGACAGCAATAGCGGCAACGTGAACGCCGCTGCCAGCCCCGCGCGATGTCTGCCGCTTGCAATCATCGGCCGAACATAGTCGTATTCATATGTTTATACCAGAGCCGTCGAAGCTCTGTGCGGAGGCGACGCCATGATCACACGACGCAGCCTGCTCGCGAGCACGATGGCGGCCGTGGCGACAGCGCCGGCCCTCGCCAAGGCGAAGCTCGGCGAGGACGGGCTCTACCAGGAAGACTGGTATCTGGAGAGCTTCCTCGATCTCGCCGAGGACCTGACCAATGCGAGCCAAAGCGGCAAGCGCTTCGCGATCCTCTGGGGCCTGCGCAACTGCCCGGCCTGCCGGCGCATGCACGAGGTCCACCTCGCCGACCCGGCGATCGAAAGCTATATCCGCAACAATTTCGCGGTGCTGCATCTCAACATCCTCGGCGCGCGCGAGGTCACCGATTTCGACGGCGGCAAGCTGAGCGAAAAGGCGCTGGCGAAGCTCTACGGGATCGAGGGGACACCGGCGATCCAGTTCTTCCCCACCAGCACCGCCGGGCTCGCGGCGAAGCCACCCAAAGAGCGCGAGGTCGCGCGCATGGCGTCACTGCCCGAGCCGCAGGCCTTCCTCGCGCAATTCCGTGCCGTCCGGAACGGCGTGTGAGGCCGAGGCGCCCGGCCGTCTACACCAGCGCCAGCATGTGCAGGCCGACAAAGCAGCCGGCCCCGGCTCCGATCAGCAGGAGCGGGTTGACCGGGGTCAGCATCAGCAACGCCGTCGAGACCAAGGCGAGGCCGCGCGCGAGCCAGCCGCCATCGAGCGCCTGAATCAGGACATAGCTCGCCGCCAGGATCATCCCGGCCGCGACCGGCCGCAAGCCCGTCTCCAGCGCGGTGAGGATGCGGGCGCCCTGATAGCGTGACCACAGGCTGGTGACGGCATAGATCAGCACGGCCGTCGGCCCGAAAATGCCGATCGTCGCGGCGACGGCTCCCCAGAAGCCAGCGATCTGCCAGCCGATCAGCGTCGCCAGCAGCGATCCCGGCCCGGGCGCCAGCCGCGCGATGGCGAAGGCGTCGACGAATTGCGCGGCGTTCAGCCAGTGGTTCACGTCGACGATCTGGCGATGCATGTCGGCGATCGCACTCTGCCCGCCGCCGATCGTGACCAGCGATAGCGGCAGGAAGACAAGGAGGATGCTGAGGGGCGTAGCCGGCATCGAAGCGCGCTCAGCTCTGCTGATAGGCGACGGCGACGCTGAGCGAACCGATGCCCAGCACCGTCCAGAGCAGCGGCCAGTGCAGGACCACGACCGCGATGAAGGTCGCGGTCATGACGGCGAGCGGGAAGATCCGGCGCGGCACGCGCCGCGCCGCCGTCAGCCCCATCGCCAGCGAGAGGCCGATCGCCGCTGCAGCCGCGCCGTTGAGCGCGACATGGCTGAACTCGTAGCCGGAGATCGAAGCGAAGGTGCTGCCGATCAGGACGATGACGAAGGCGGCCGGGACGATCATGCCGAGCCAGGAAGCGATGGCACCGGCGCGCCCGCCGAGCCTGTAGCCGATCCAGATCGCCATGTTGGTGACGTTGACGCCGGGCAGCGCCTGCGCGATCGAAAGCCCGTTGAGGAAGTCCTCCTCGCTCAGCAGCCTGCGCCGCTGCACGAATTCCCGCAGCATCCAGCCGCTGAGGCCGCCGCCGAAGCTGGTCAGGCCGATCCGGGAGAAGATCAGGAAGAGCTGCAGCGGCGTCGGCCGCGTGGCTTGCGTCTCAGGCATGACTGGTTCTTCGCTGCGTGGCCTGCTCGAACAATGCAGGCTTCGCGCCGCTACACCAGCGCAACTGCGCATATCCGGCATGAGTTGCCGGGCGCTCGCTGACGCCTCCCAGAAAATGCCCGAAAGACGCTTGACCTTACCATCGTTGGAAGGTGCAGGGTGAGGCAACCATCACGCGAAGGACTTTGCCGCCATGTGTTCCTGCCAGCAGCATTCCACCACCACCTCGGCCCCGGCGCCCGCTCCCGGCGGTGTGATCAGCCTTCGCGTCGAGGACATGACCTGCGGCCATTGCGCCGGCACGATCAAGCAGGCGGTCGAGGGCAAGATTCCCGGCACCTCCGTCACCGCCGATCCTGGCTCGAAGCTGGTCAGCGTCGAGGGCAGCGCCGATGTCGCCGCGATCCGATCGGCCATCACCGCGGCCGGCTACACGCCGAGCGCGGAGCTGGTCGGTTGAGGCGGGACATGGTGAACGAGCTCACCCTCTCCCGCCGCGGCCTACTGCTTGGCGCCGCCGCATTCGCACTGTCGCGCCCGGCTGATGCCGCCGAGACCTTGCCCAAAATGGTCGTGACGCGCGACCCTAACTGCGGCTGTTGCGGCAACTGGGTCAAGCATGTGCAGGCGGCCGGCTTCCCGGTCGAAGTGGTTGAAGTCGCGGATGTCGCGCCGCTCAAGACGAAACTCGGTGTGCCCGATGCGCTTGCCTCCTGCCACACCGCCGAAATCGGCGGCTATGTGCTGGAAGGCCATGTCCCAGCAGAAGCGATCAAGCGGCTGCTCGCCGAGCGCCCGAAGGTGACCGGCCTCGCCGTTGCCGGCATGCCGGTCGGGTCGCCTGGCATGGAAGTGCCGGGCCAGGCGCCCGATACCTATGACGTCGTCGTCTTCTCCGCCGGCCGGCAGAGCGTCTTCACGCGCTATCGCGGTGCGCAGCAGCTCTGAGGCTCCCTGAGCCCATAGCAAGGCCAGCGGTTCAGTTGACTTTGCTGGCCTAGCCGGATCGCGCACCGGTCCTGAACAGCTCCAGGATGACCTCTCGCGCCCAGCGCAACATGGCATTCTGGGCGTGGCGGCGGCTCCAGTGCAGCGCGACGCTGAAATCGCGCTGCGGCAAGGCCGGCTCCAGCAGGGCGAAAGCGCCGATCGGCTCGAGGTGAAGACCGATCTGGCGCGGCATCAGCACGGCGAGATCGGTGGCGCGGATGATCGGCGGCAGCGCCATGAAGCTGGAGACGACCAACCGGATACGCGGGTCGAGATGCAGCATCTCCAGCATGCGCTGCGTCTGGGCATGCGAGCGCACGGCGACGAAGTCGAGCTTTGCGATCGCCTCAGCGCTCAAGGCGCCGTCTACGGCTTGGCGCGTCACCGGGTGGTCGGCACGGACGAAGACCTGGTAACGGTCGCTCAGCATTTCCACATGGGCGGTGCCGCCTACGATCGGCAGGAAGCCGAGCGCGAAGTGGAGCTGGCCATTGTCCAGTGCCTCGGAGATCGCCTCATGCGGCCAGGCGCGCGCGACTATGCGCAGGTTCGGCGCGATCTCGCGGAAGGTCGTCATCAGCGGCGGCAGGAAGCGCCCTTCGCCGATGTCGCTGAGATGCAGGCGCAACTCGGCATCCGTCGTAGCGGGATCAAAGCTCTCACCCTCTTTAAGGCCGGCTTCCAGCAGCGCGAGGCCCGCCTGGACCGAATGGGCGAGGCGCTCGGAGCGAGCGGTCGGGCGCACGCCCCCGGCGACGCGCTCGAACAGCGGATCGCGCAGCAAGAGGCGCAGGCGCGTCAAGGCCTGGCTGGTTGCCGGCTGCGACAGGCCGAGCTCTTCCGCCGCGCGACTGACATTGCGGGTGCGATAGACCGCGTCGAACAGCCTCAGCAGGTTGAGATCGATCGAATCGATATTCGCCATTCGAATAATACTTAGTCGCTTCATCTAATTGAGCAATGACCGGTGCATCGTCACAGTGCCCTCCGATCCGAGGGACGCGCATGCCAGCCGACAGCACACCATCCTCCGCCCGTCCGAGCGTCCGCGAAGCCGTGCTCGACCTGCTGCGCCAGCTCGGGATCGATACGGTCTTCGGCAATCCCGGCTCGACCGAATTGCCGATGTTCCGGGAGTATCCCGAGGACTTCCGCTATGTGCTCGGCCTGCAGGAAGCGGTCGTGGTGGGGATGGCCGACGGCTATGCCCAGGCGACGCGCAATGCGGCGCTGGTCAACCTGCACTCGGCCGCCGGTGTCGGCCACGCCATGGGCAACATCTTCACGGCGTTCAAGAACCAGACGCCGCTGCTGATCACCGCTGGCCAGCAGGCGCGCTCGATCCTGCCTTTCGACCCCTTTCTCGCCTCGGTGCAGGCGACGGAGCTGCCGAAGCCTTACGTCAAATGGGCGATCGAGCCGGCGCGCGGCGCCGACCTGCCGCTCGCTCTGGCGCGAGCCTACCACATCGCCATGCAGCCGCCGCGCGGCCCGGTCTTCATCTCGATCCCAGCCGATGACTGGGACCAGCCTGGCGAGTTCGTCGTCCCGCGCCGTGTCAGCCAGGCCCTGGCGCCGGCCCCCGATGCGATCGCCGCGGTCGCCGAGCGCCTCAACGCCAGCAAGCGGCCGGCCTTCGTCGTCGGCGCAGGCGTCGCACGTGATCAGGCCATCGACGATGTCGTCGCGCTGGCCGAGCGTCATCGGGCCTCGGTCTATGTCCCGCCGATGTCCGCGCGCTGCGGCTTCCCCGAGCGCCATCCGCAGTTTTGCGGCTTCTTGCCGGCGATGCGCGAGAAGATCGTCGAGCGCCTGGCGCCGCACGACTTCATCCTCGTGCTCGGCGCACCGGCCTTCACCTATCATGTCGAGGGCAACGGCCCGCATGCCCCCCCAGGCGCACAGCTCGCCCAGATCGTCGACGATCCGCAGCAGGCCGCCTGGGCGCCGGTCGGCGACAGCGTCGTCGCCAGCCTCGATCTCGGCGTGCGGGCGCTGCTTGCCGCGAGCGCACCCGGCGCCGGGCGCGAGGCGGCGCTGTCCCGCCCCATCCCGCCGGTCCCCTCCCCCGGCGTGCCGATGTCGGCGGCCTATGCGCTCTCGGTGATCGACCGGGAGCGCCATGCCGACGACGTCGTGGTCGAGGAGGCGCCGAGCACCCGCTCGACCATCCAGACCTATCTGCCGATGAATGGCGCCGACAGCTTCTACACCATGGCGAGCGGCGGGCTCGGGCACAGCATGCCGGCAGCAGTCGGCATCGCGCTGGCACGCCAGCGGATGAAGCTGCCGGGCCGGGTGATCGCGCTGATCGGCGACGGCTCCAGCCTCTATTCGATCCAGGCGCTCTACAGCGCGGCGCAGCTGAACTTGCCGATGACCTTCCTGATCCTCAACAATCGCCGCTATGCGGCGCTGCAGGATTTCGCGCCGGTCTTCGGCTACGCGCCGAACGACAAGCCAGCCGGAACCGAACTGCCGGGCATCGACTTCACGCAATTGGCCGGTGGACAGGGCGTGCCGGGCGAGCGGGTCGAGCGCCCCGAGGATCTTGCCCCGCGCCTGCGCGCCGCCTTCGCAGCGTCCGGCCCGAACCTGATCGACATCGTGATCGCCTGAGCTTCGAGGATCGAAAGATGACCGACACCATCAACCTTCTGATCGACGGCAAGGCGGTCGCAGCGACCGGCGGGCGGATCTTCGAGCGCCGCAATCCGCTCGACGGCTCCGTCGCCAGCCGCGCCGCTGCGGCGACGCCAGATGACGCGCGCGCAGCCGTCGATGCCGCAGCGCGTGCCTTCCCGGCCTGGTCGCAGACGCCGCCGGGCAAGCGCCGCGAATTGCTGGTCAAGGGCGCGCATGCGCTGGAAGCCCGCGCCGCCGATTTCAGCGCGGCGATGTCGGCCGAGACCGGCGCCTCGGCGATCTGGGCCGGCTTCAACGTCCATCTCGCCGCCGACATGCTGATCGAGGCCGCTGCGCTGACGACGCAGATCAGCGGCGAGGTCATCCCCTCCAATGTGCCGGGCAGCCTTGCCATGGCGGTACGCCAGCCGGCCGGCGTCGTGCTCGGCATGGCGCCGTGGAATGCGCCGGTCATCCTCGCCACGCGCGCCGTCGCCGTGCCGCTCGCCTGCGGCAACACCGTCGTGCTGAAAGGCTCGGAGCTCTGCCCGCGCACGCATGGGCTGATCATCGCCGCGCTGCAGGAAGCGGGGCTGCCGGAGGGCGTGGTCAACTTCGTCACCAATGCGCCCGAGGACGCCGCCGAGGTCGTTGCGGCGATGGTGGCGCATCCGGCGGTCAGGCGCGTGAATTTCACCGGCTCGACCGATGTCGGGCGGATCATCGCAAAACTCTGCGCCGAGCATCTGAAGCCGGTGGTGCTGGAGCTTGGCGGCAAGGCCCCTGCCCTCGTCCTCGACGATGCCGATCTCGATGCGGCCGTCGCCGGCATCGCCTTCGGCGCCTTCGCTAATTCCGGCCAGATCTGCATGTCGACCGAGCGCATCGTGGTCGACAGCAAGATCGCCGACGATTTCGTCGCGAGGCTCGCCGCCAAGGCGCAAAAGCTGCCGCTCGGCGATCCGCGCAAAGGGCCGGTCGTGCTCGGCTCGGTCGTCGACATGAAGGCGACCCAGCGCTGCAACGCCCTGATCGACGACGCTCTCGCCAAGGGCGCGACCTTGGTCTGCGGCGGCAAGTCCGAAACCACGCTCTTCCCGGCGACGCTGCTCGATCATGTCACCCCGGCGATGCGGATCTATTGCGAGGAGAGCTTCGGCCCGGTCAAGGCGATCGTGCGCGTCGATGGCGAGGAAGCGGCGATCGCCTGCGCCAACGACAACCCCTATGGGCTCTCGGCCGCCGTCTTCACCGGCGACACGGCGCGCGGCTGGCGCGTGGCGGCCCGCATCGAATCCGGCATCTGCCATGTCAACGGCCCGACCGTGCATGACGAGGCGCAGATGCCGTTCGGCGGCGTCAAGAACAGCGGTTATGGCCGCTTCGGCGGGCGCGCCGGCATCGAGGCTTTCACCGAACTGCGCTGGCTGACGCTGCAGACCACGCCGCGCCACTACCCGTTCTAGGCGCAGGATCCGACGACCGAGCGCGCGAGACAGCGTGCCGCAGATAAACTGGGGAGAAGCACCTATGCAGGAACCCGTGCCGGGCACGCCGGCGAACGATCCGGTCGTTTTCGGACCGTCCGGGCGCGCGCTGCTAGCCGTCGCGAAGGTCCTGGCGATCGCCGGAGGATTGCTCTTCGTCGGTCTCGTCGCGATGTCGATCGTCTCGATCGTCGGCCGCAAGCTGTTCTCCGCCCCGGTTCCCGGCGACGTCGAGCTCCTGCAGATGATCGCCGCTGCAGCATCCGCAGCCTTCTTCGCTTATTGCCACCTCAACCATGGTGACGTGAAGGTCGACTTCTTCACGGCCGCCGCCCCGCCCTGGGTCAACCATGCGCTCGACGCCTTCGGCTCGCTGCTGGTCGGGCTGGTAGGGGCCGTGCTGACCTGGCGCGTCTGTGTCGGCGCCATCGGCACGCAGGAATCGGGCGAGACCTCGGCGATCCTCGACATCCCCGTCTGGTGGGCGCAGATCGCCATGGTGCCGGGCTTCGCGATGCTGGCGCTGGCCGGCTTCTACATGGCGGCGCGCCATGCCCAGGAAGTCACGCGCCGCGGGGAGCCTCGTCGATGAGCGGGATCTCGGTCGGCTTCACCATCTTCGCCTGCCTGCTCGCGCTGATGGCATTCCGCGTGCCGATCGGCATCGCGATGTTCGTCGCCGGCTCCGGCGGCTATGTCTACCTGATGGGCGGCAACTGGACGCCCTGGCTCAACATCCTGAAGTCCATCCCCTATGCCCGCCTGTCGAATTACGATCTGACGGTCATCCCGCTCTTCCTGCTGATGGGCCAGTTCGCTACCCATGGCGGCCTGTCGGCGAGCCTGTTCCGCTGTGTCAGCGCCTTCATCGGCCATCGCCGCGGCGGCGTCGCCATGGCCGCGATCGGCGCCTGCGCCGGCTTCGGCGCGATCTGCGGCTCCTCGCTTGCGACCGCGGCGACGATGGGCCAGGTCGCACTGCCGGAGCTGCGCCGCTACCGCTATTCAGGCAGCCTCGCGACCGGCGCGCTCGCGGCAGGCGGCACGCTCGGCATCATGATCCCGCCCTCGGTGCCGCTGGTGATCTACGCGATCCTGACCCAGGAATCGATCGGCAAGCTGTTCATGGCCGCCGTCGTGCCCGGGCTGATCGCGATGTTCGGCTACATGTTCGTCGTGCAGCTGATCGTGCGGCGCAATCCGGAAGCCGGCCCGGCCGGTCCGCGCGTGCCCTGGCCGGAGCGGCTCAAGGTCCTGGCCGGCGTGTTCCCGGTGATCCTGGTCTTCGCGCTCGTCATCGTCGGCATCTATGGCGGCTGGGCGACGCCGACCGAGGCGGCCGCGATCGGCGCCGCTGCCTGCGGCGCGATCGCAGTGATCAGCGGCGGCATGCGCTGGCGCGGCCTGATCGACAGCGCGCTCGGCACCGCGCAGGCCACGGCGATGATCCTGCTCGTCCTGCTCGGCGCCGACATGCTGAACACGGCGCTGGCCCTGTCGCAGATGCCGGCCGAGCTCGCGGCCTGGGTCAAGGACAGCGGCCTCGCTCCGCTCTTCGTGCTGGCGATGATCCTGCTGATCTACATCCTGCTCGGCTGCGTCATGGACTCGCTGGCGATGATCCTGCTGACGATCCCGATCTTCTACCCGATGATCATCGGACTCGATTTCTACGGCATGTCGGTCGAGGACAAGTCGATCTGGTTCGGCATCCTGGCGCTGATGGTGGTCGAGATCGGCCTGGTGCATCCGCCGGTCGGGATGAACGTCTACATCATCAACCGCCTCGCCAAGGACGTGCCGCTGGTCGAGACCTTCAAGGGCGTGATGCCCTTCCTGGCCTCGGACCTCGTCCGCATCGTCCTCCTCGTCGCCTTCCCCTCGATCTCGCTCGTCCTGGTCAAGGCATTCGGCGCGCTGTGAGGCCCTTCACGATCAAGCAGGCAACGACAGCACAGGCAGAAAACACACAGGGAGGTGCAGCATGAGCAAGCAGCAGACATCCATCCTCAACCGGCTCTGCGCCGGTCTCGTCCTCGGCGGGCTGGCAAGCCTGGCGGGCGTCTCGCAGGCGGCAGCGCAGCAGGTGATCCTGCGCGTCCATCACTTCCTGCCCTCGACCTCGAGCGCACAGGTCAAGCTGATCCAGCCCTGGTGCGACAAGATCGCCAAGGAATCGGGCGACAAGCTCAAATGCCAGATCTATCCGGCGATGCAGCTCGGCGGTACGCCGGCGCAGCTCTTCGACCAGGTCCGCGACGGTGTCGTCGACGCGATCTGGACCGTGCCGACCTATGCCGCCGGCCGCTTCGCCAAGTCCGAGGTCTTCGAACTGCCCTGGATGGTGGTGACGGCCAAGGCTGGAAGCCGTGCCTTCTGGGACTACGTCGAAAAGAACGCGCAGGACGAGTACAAGGGCGTGAAGCGGGTGTTCATGCATGTGCATGACGGCGCGCTCTTCCATTTCACCAGCAAGCAGCCGAAGACGCTCGCCGACATGAAGGGCCTGAAGATCCGGGCGGCGACGCGCGCCAATTCGAAGATGATCGCCGCGCTCGGCGCCACCCCGGTGCAGATGCCGCTGCCGGCGGTGCCTGAATCGCTGGCGAAGGGCGTCGTCGACGGCGCGGCGGTGCCGTGGGAGGGCTCGCCGGCGATCAAGCTGGCCGAGATCGCCAAATACCATCTCAACGTCCCTGCGGAAGCGCCGCGCATCTCGAACACGATCTTCCTGTTCGGGATGAACCAGGCGAAATACGACGCCCTGCCGGCCGATCTGAAGAAGGTGATCGACGCCAATAGCGGGCCGGAGACCTCGGCCTGGGCCGGCGAGACCGGCTTCGATGCGGTGGTCGAGCCGTTCAAGAAGCAGGCGGCCGATCTCGGCGGCGTCTTCTACGACCTGCCCCAGGACGAGTACAAGCGCTGGGTCGACGCGACCGCCTCGGTCGAGGAGGACTGGGTCAAGGAGGTCGGCGCGAAGGGCGCGGACGGCAAGAAGCTGCTCGCCGACGCCCGCGCCCTGATCCAGCAATACGGCAAGTGAACGGAGGCTGGAGCACGCCTCTCGGCCGTAGAGGACCGTTCGAAATCCTGCATCCATCACGACGTGATGGATGTCCGCGGCCGCCTTCCCCAGCCCGCCATTGTCTCTGGACGTCGGTGACGAAGCCGCTCCGGCAACCGCAAGATCACGGATCGTTCAGCTCACCATCCTAGTCTCTCGGCAGGCTGCGGGCCGTGAAATCGCAGCATTCCTGGGCGATCGCCGCTACGCGTTCGGCCAGCGGCGAGATGTCGTCCTTGCGATGCACGGCGTAGTAGCGCAGCGGCGGGATCGGCGGCTCGGTCCGGATGACGCGCAGATGGCCGCGAGCGATCTCCGGCTCGAAATAGCTGGCAGTCAGGAAGGTGACGCCCAGTCCGGCGGCGGCGAGACCGGCGAGCACGTTCAGGCTGTTGCACTGCACGGCACGGTTGATGTCGAGCCCGTTCGCCACGGCCCAGTCGAGCACCAGCTTCTGCAGGCCGGACCCTTGAGTCTGGGTCAGAATCGGGTAGCGCGCCATCTCGTTCAGCGGGATCGTGTCCTCTGCCGGGCCGAAGCCCGGCGCCGACACCCATTCGAGCTGGACAGCGTCGAGCGGCAATCTGGTAAGCTCGATCGCCTGCGGCGGATCGAGCCCGATGACGAGGTCGAGCTCGTTGCTGCCGAGCTTGCCGAACAGGTCGACGCTGGCGGCGACCTCGGGCACGGGCACGACGTTGGGATAGTCGCGCTTCATCGCGACGATCAGCTTGGGCAGCCAGGTCAGGGCGACGAGCTCGGTCGTACCGAACCGGAACGGCCCCGAGAAGGTCGCAGCGCCGCCGGCCGCCTCGCGGAAGCGCGGCTCCAGCGCCAGCATCTCGGCGGCGATCGGCAGGCTCGCTTCGCCGGCACGCGTCAGGCGCAAAGCGTGGCTGGAGCGGTCGAAGAGCGGCCCGCCTATCACGGTTTCGAGCTCGATGATGCGCTTCGACACTGTCGATTGCGCCAGATGAAGATGCCGAGACGCTTCGGTGAAGCCACCGAGCCTCGCGGTCCAATAGAAGGCTTCAATCTGCCTCAGGCTCGCCGGCATCGCTTCCCCGCTCTGGCCGCCATCTATCTTCCAATGAAGAAAAGCGATGGCTGGCGAGAAATATATTCGCTTTCTGGCATTGCCGCCATGTCACATAATTTTCGTAACGACGCCCTCCGGGACAGAATATTCCATGCCGCTGATCGGTCATCGCAATAATCCCAGCGGCCCTGCCGTCCCCGCCACCGTGCTTGACGGCTTCCGGAGCGCACCGGTCTCGATCATCTCCGATGTGATGAACCGCCTGCACGGAACCAGGGCGTTGCGGCCCTATCATCGCTCCGGCCGGCTCATCGGTACCGCAGTGACGGTCAAGACCAGGCCCGGCGACAACCAGACCCTGCACCGTGCCTATGAGCTGCTGCGCCCCGGCGACGTCCTCGTCGTCGATGGCGGCGGCGACCTGACCCAGGCGCTGGTCGGCGAGATCATGATGAGCCGCGCGCGCAAGATGGGCGTCGCCGGCTTCGTCATCGACGGTGCGATCCGCGATGTCGACGCCTTCCTGCAAGCGGATTTCCCCTGCTATGCCCGCGGGGTGACCCATCGCGGGCCCTATAAGAGCGGGCCGGGCGAGATCAACATCCCCGTTTCGGTCGACGGCATGGTGGTGATGCCGGGCGACGTCGTGGTCGGCGATGCCGACGGCGTCGTCGCCTTCGATCGGGCCGACGCAGTCGAGCTCCTCGCACTGGTCCGGCAGCAGGAGGAGCGCGAGGCGAACGCGCTCGCCGCGATCGCGGAGGGACGCATCGACAGCTTCTACATGGGCACCGGAAAGGCTGCGTCGTGACGGTCTCGGCCATTCCGCTTTCGGCCCGTGTCGGCCGGATCAAGCCCTCGCCGAGCATGGTGGCGCGCATGCGGGCCCAGGAGCTGAAGGCGCAGGGCCGCGACATCATCGACCTGACCACCGGCGAGCCCGATTTCGACACGCCAGCCCATATCCAGCAGGCGACGACGGCCGCGATGGCCGCCGGCGAGACGCGCTACGCCCCCGTCAATGGCACGCTCCACCTGCGCAAGGCGATCATCGCCAAGTTCGCCC
The DNA here is from genome assembly GCF_050275675.1 of Allobosea sp. NPDC003192. Taxonomy (NCBI): domain Bacteria; kingdom Pseudomonadati; phylum Pseudomonadota; class Alphaproteobacteria; order Hyphomicrobiales; family Alloboseaceae; genus Allobosea; species Allobosea sp. NPDC003192. The sequence goes on along the minus strand of NZ_JBNNPK010000002.1, from coordinate 378,671 downwards.
GTGAGAACGGCGTCAGCTATGCCGCCGACGAGATAGTGGTCGGCAGCGGCGCCAAGCAGGTGATCTTCAACGCGCTCGCCGCGACCATCGGCGAGGGCGACGAGGTCATCGTGCCCGCGCCCTATTGGGTGTCCTATCCCGACATGGTGCTGGCCTGCGACGGCACGCCGGTGATCGTCGCCTGCGGCGAGAATGCCGGCTTCAAGCTCACCGCCGAGGCGCTCGAAGCCGCGATCACGCCGCGCACGCGCTGGCTGATCCTGAACACGCCCTCGAACCCGACCGGCGCCTTCTACTCCGCCGCCGAGATGACGGCGCTGACCGAGGTGCTGAAGCGCCACCCGCAGGTCGCGCTGATGACCGACGACATCTACGAGCATATCCGCTTCGACGGCAGCGAGCCGGTCTGCCCGGTCGCGATCGCGCCCGAACTGCGCGAGCGCACCTTGCTCGTCAACGGCGTCTCCAAGACCTATGCGATGACCGGCTTCCGCATCGGCTACGGCGCCGGGCCGAAGGCGCTGGTCAGGGCGATCAACGTCATCCAGTCGCAGACGACCTCGGGCGCCGCCTCCATGTGCATGGCGGCCGCCGCGGCGGCACTGGAAGGCGACCAGAGCTTCGTCGGCGAGGCACGCACAGCCTATCGCCGGCGGCGCGACCGTGCGGTCGAGCTGCTCGACGCCATTGACGGGATGAGCTGCCTGAAGCCCGACGGCGCCTTCTATGTCTACCCGAGCTGCGCCGGGCTGATCGGCCGGCGCCGGCCGGATGGGCGGGTGCTTAAGAGCGACCTCGATGTCGCCCTCTACTTCCTCGAGGAAGCCGGCGTCGCCGTCCTCGACGGCTCGGCCTATGGGCTCTCGCCCTATCTGCGCCTGTCGATCGCGACCTCGCTCGGCGCGATCGAGGAGGCCTGCGGCCGCATCAGGCGGGCCTGCGAAGCACTGCAGCAATCATAACAACAGGGGATGATGATGAAGCTCTTTTCGGTTCTCGGCCTCGCGGCCGTCCTCACCGCCAGCATCACGGGGGGCGCCCGGGCCGACCAGCTCGCCGACATCAAGGCGCGCGGCAAGCTGATCTGCGGCACGCTCGGAACCTCCGAGCCGTTCTCCTTCCAGCACCCGCAGACCCGCGAGATCGTCGGCTACGACGTCGACATCTGCAAGAAGGTCGCCGATGCGGTCGGCGTGCCGCTCGAGCTCAAGACCATCGCCGTCGAGGCCCGCATCCCGGAGCTGCTGCAGGGCCGCGTCGACATCCTCGCAGCCAATCTCGGCTACACGCCCGAGCGTGCCCAGCAGATCGACTTCTCCTATTCCTATTTCGTCAGCCAGCAGAAGCTGCTGACCACCAAGGAGTCAGGCATCACCACGGCCGAAGGGTTCGGCGGCAAGAAGATCACCGCGATCAAGGGCTCGTCCTCCGAGCAGGGCGTGCGCCGGCTGATCCCGACTGCGGAGACCGTGACCTTCCAGGACACCTCCTCAGCCTTCCTCGCCCTCGCGCAGGACAAGGTCGACGGCTTCTGCGCTTCCGAATTGATCCTCGTGAAGCTCGCCAAGCAGTCGAAGGTGCCGATGCTGGTGATCGAGAAGTCGCTCTTCGTCGAGCCCTGGGGGCTCGGCCTGCGCAAGGGCGAGGCGGCCTTCAAGACGCTGGTCAACGAGACCCTCGCCAAGGCCACTGGCTCGGGCGAGATCGACAAGACCTTCTCGAAGTGGTTCGGGCCGGGCACTGCCTTCGACATCAAGCGCGACTATCCGATCGAAGAGATCAAGGGCTGATCTGACGGCAGGGCATCGGGGAGCCGGTCGATGGGCTATGTCTTCGATCTCGGCAGCGTGCTGAGCGGGAAATATCTCGACTGGTTCCTGATCGGCATCGCCACCACGCTGGCGCTGACGGCGGTGGCCTGGTGCCTCGCCATGGCGATGGGGATCATCCTGACGCTCGTCCGGATGATCCCGTTCCCGCCGCTCGGCTGGTTCGTCGCGCTCTATGTCGAGTACCACCGCAACGTGCCGCTGCTGGTCCAGATCTTCGTCTGGTATTTCGGCGTGCCCTCGCTGCTGCCGCGCCCGGCACGGCAATGGATCAACGCCCATCACGGCGAGTTCCTGCTGGCGGCGATCGCGCTCGGCCTTGCCGCGGCCGCCTATGTCGCCGAGGACATCCGCAGCGGCATCCGCTCGATCCCGAAGGCCCAGTACGAGGCCGCCCGCTCGATCGGCTTCGGCTATCTCGGCGCCATGGGCTACATCGTGCTGCCGCAGGCGATGCGCATCGCCGTGCCGCCGCTGATCAACCAGACCCTGCTCCTGTTCAAGAACACGAGCCTCGCCATGGCGATCGGCGTCGGCGAGCTGACCTACCGGACCCGCGAGGTCGAGAGCTACACCTTCAAGACCTTCGAGGCCTTCGCGGTCGCGACCGCGGTCTATCTCGCCATCTCCTTCAGCATCATGGCGATCGGAAGCTGGTCCGGCCACCGCCTCAAGCTCGAGACGCGCTGATGCTCGAGATACTCCAGAACAACTGGCTGCTCTTCCTCGTCGGGCAGTATCCGCACGGGCCGATCGGCGGCCTCGTCATGACGCTGTTCATGGCCACGATCTCGCTGGCGCTGTGCTTCCCCTTCGCGATCGGCCTGGCCCTGGCGCGCCTCAGCCCCTATCGCTGGCTGCGCCTGCCGGCGACCGCGATCGTGCATACGGTGCGCGGCCTGCCGCTGATCATGTTCATCTTCTGGACCTATTTCTTCTCGCCGCTGATCATCGGCCGGGCGGTCGGCGGGGTCGAGACGCTGGTGATCGCGCTCGTCGTCTACGAGGCCGCCTATCTCTCCGAGATCATCCGCGCCGGCATCGAGGGCCTGCCCAAGGGCCAGGTCGAGGCGGCGACCTCGCTCGGCCTGCGCTACTGGCCGACGACGATCAAGGTCGTGCTGCCGCAGGCGCTGCACAACATGCTGCCGAGCATGGTCAGCCAGTTCGTCTCGACCATCAAGGAGACCTCGCTCGGCTACGTCATCAGCGCCCACGAGCTCACCTTTGCGGCGGCGCAGGTCAACAACGTCCTGCTGACCCAGCCCTTCGAGGTCTACGGCATCCTGGCGCTGACCTATTTCGCGCTCTGCTTCGCGCTGACCTCGCTGGCGCGCTTCATCGAGCGGCGCATCTCGGCCGGCCGCGGCGGCACGCCGGGCGTATTGGTCGCGGCATGAGGCAGACCATGATCCGCTTCGAGAACGTCGACAAATGGTTCGGACCGCTGCAGGTGCTGGCCGATGTCTCCGGCGAGGTCCGGCGCGGCGAGGTCAAGGTGCTGGTCGGCCCCTCCGGCTCCGGCAAGTCGACCCTGATCCGCACCGTCACGCGCCTGGAGCGCTTCCAGGCCGGGCGCGTACTGGTCGACGGCACCGACATCGCCGCCCGCAGCCTCGACATCAATCGCCTGCGCCAGCGCGTGGGCTTCGTCTTCCAGGCCTACAACCTGTTCCCCCATCTCACCGCTATCGGCAACATCACGCTCGGACTGACCAAATTGCGAGGTCTCTCGAAAGCGGCAGCGCGCGAGCGCGCCATGGAGGAACTCGCCCGCGTCGGCCTGACCGAAAAGGCGAACGAGATGCCCGGCATGCTCTCGGGCGGGCAAAGGCAGCGTGTCGCCATCGCCCGCTCGCTGGCGATGGATCCGGAAGTGATGCTGTTCGACGAGCCGACCTCGGCGCTGGACCCGGAAATGGTCGGCGAGGTCCTGACCGCAATGAAGCGGCTCGCGGCCGGCGGCATGACCATGATCTGCGTCACCCATGAGATCGGCTTCGCCCGCGAGGTCGCCGACGAGATCTGGTTCATGGAAGCCGGCCGGGTCATCGAGCGCGGCAGGCCGGCAGAGCTGGCGAATGCCGCGGCTTACCCGCGGCTCGGCGCCTTCCTGCGGTTCGTTGCGCGCAGCTGAAGCGCTTCGATCAGCGCTCCTGCTTCGCAAGGCGGTTGATGTCTTCGACGATCCGCCTGGCCGGCGCGCTTGCGCGGAGGCCATCGGAGATGATGCGGAAAACCCTAACTGAAAGCGACCCAGTTTTAAGGGCTCGGATCAAGGGCAGGAAAACCGCTTGTAAATCAGCGCACTATGAGAAAATGGCTGGGGCGCCAGGATTCGAACCTGGGAATGGCGGTACCAAAAACCGCTGCCTTACCGCTTGGCGACGCCCCAATCTGGGCTGCCTTCTAGAGCGCGCCGCGACGGCGCGCAACAGCGGATCAGCCCGGCTGAACCCGAGATCGCCCGGACTGCGCGGCCGAGCCTCGCCTTCTCCGAAAAGATTGCACAACCCCTGTCCTTGGCTGTTGCACTGCGGCGGCCGGCTGGCTATAAGCCGGCCACCAGTTGATCGGAGTGTGGCTCAGCCTGGTAGAGCACCTCGTTCGGGACGAGGGGGTCGCAGGTTCAAATCCTGCCACTCCGACCAAAATTTCCCGAGATAGTCCAAGATCTTGCGAAAGCAGCCCTTCGGGGCTTTTTTCGTTTCTGGACGGACATGGCGGCAGTTTCGACGAGCGCGGCCCGGTTCGGACGATCCGTGGGGCCGTCCATCCCGGTCCGACGCCGCCGCGCTCCAACCGAAAGGCCGCCTCAGGCGACCCGGATCCGGCCGAGGAAATCGGCGACTTCGTTGTCGAGGTCGGCCGACTGACGCGACAGCACATCGGCCGAGTCCGCCACGTGATTCGCCGCCTCGCCGGTCTCCTCGGCGACACGGCTGACGATGTCGATATGCCCGCCTGCCGTGACCGTTTCATCCGCAGCGCGCCTGACATTCTCGGCGATGCCGGCCGTCGCCACGTTCTGCTTCTCCACGACAGCGGCGACCGCGATCGAAATCTGGTTGAGCGTGTCGATCGTCGCCGTCATCGCGTCGATCGCGTCGATCGCGTCGGCGCCGGAGAGGCCGATCGCGTCGATCTGGCTCTGGATCTGCTCGGTCGCCCGCCAGGTCTCGTCGGCAAGCCCCTTGATCTCATGGGCGACCACGGCGAAGCCACCGCCCATATTGCCGATCCTCGCGGCCTCGATCGAGGCGTTGAGCGCCAGCAGGTTGGTGTGCCGGGCGATGGTCGAGATGACATTGGTGACGTTGCCGATCTCGTCGACCTTGCGCGAGAGATCGCCGACCCTGTCGAGCACGGTCAGCGCCTGCCGCGTGGTGTCGCCGACGAGCCGGGCGGCCTCGTTCACCTGGCGGTCGACCTCGGTGAAGGAACTGGCGAGCTCCGCGGTCGCCGCAGTGATGGCGACGACGTTCGACGACGACGAGCGCGACGCCTTCGATGCGGCGACGGAGCGCTGGGACACCTCTTCGGCACCGGTCCGCATCTGCACGGATGCGGCTCTGAGCGAGGCGATCGAGGCGATTACGGCCCGCGCGATGCCGGCGATCTTGCGCTCGAACTCGTTGGCGAGGTCATGCAGGATGCGCCGCCGCTCATGCGCTGCCCGCGCCGTCGTCTCGGCGACGTCACGGCGCGCCTCGTCGGCGATCGAGCGAGCTGCCAGCGCCTCGCTGCGCTCCCGTTCGGACGATTCCACCGCCTGCCGCAGCGCCCAGACGATCCAGCTCAGCGCGGCCGCCTGCACGGTCACGATGGCGCCGTGCAGGAAAGCCCGCTTGATGTCGCTGCCGCCAGGAAACACGCCCATCGAGTTGAAGGCATTCAGCGCGAGATGGTGGGCGGTGATGGCGAGTGTCGCCGGCAGGAAGATGCGCCAGTCCAGCCAGCCGGCCAGCACCGCCAGCATGGCGAAGAAATACATGTGCAGGTCGGCCTGGTAGGGATGTCCGGCGAAGGCATAGACCAGCAGCATGACCTGGCCGATGAGCGCGACGCTGGTGACCTGACGCGTGACCCAGCCGATGCGATCGATGCGCCAGGCGAGAGTCCCCAGGATTGCGAGAGCCGCACCCATCACGATGAGGTTCGACTGGGCAGGCCCGCCGGCCGGCGTTGCGACCAGAAGCAGTCCGACATTGGCCCAGAGGATCGCGATCAGGAACCTGGCGAACCGCGTCCTGAGGCGCTCGACTTCACCCATTTGCAAGGCTCCTCGCCTGACGGATGCAGGACTGAGCCAGCGAACCGTCGATCACGAGCCAGGCGCCGGCCCGGTAGAGCGAAGCGGCATAGTCGCGGCCATCGCCGACGCTGATCGCGACGGCCGCCGCGGCGTCCAGTTGGAGGATGCTGCCGCCGGCCTCCGCGACCGCGCGCGCCATCTCCGGCTGGGAGGTGCCGTTGGGAAAGAAGGCAGCGATCGGCTGCCCCGGAACCGGCCAGGCCGCGACGAGGAAGGCGGTCAAAGCCATGGCCAGGCTGAACACCAGGCCGAAGCCGATTTCACGCATCGCGTGCCCCCCGGCATCCGATCCGCAGTTGAGAAACTGTCCAAAAGAGTGCGTCTGCTGGGCTTTACAACAGGTAAACGGCAGCAATTACTGTGAACCAGCGTTCACTTCCTGACCAGATCTGGATGTGCACGAACAAACGGCCTCGCCGCAGCGTCTCGCCTGCAAGCCTGGGTAGAAACCGAGAAATCCTCGCTCGGCCGCCTTATCTCCCGAGCAGGACATCCCGCGCCGCTCCAGGACCGGGGAGCCGCGCAGTGGCGCGCGGCAGGTCGCTTCGCTATGCTCGCGCCGCAATCTGGAGCCGAGCTCGCATGAAATCCGCCTTCCGCCTCATCGCCATTCTGGGCCTCACGACGCTGCTCGCCGGCTGCGACCGCTGCGGCAACATGATGGAACTCGACATGTTCCTGCAGCCGGTGAAGAAGGCCTGCACCGACCAGAAGCCGGCGGGCTGAGCCGCTCCAGACAACAGCGCAGACAACAAAAAAGCCGGGGCCAAGCCCCGGCTTTCTGATTCTGCAGTGCGCTCGGACTCAGCCGCGGCGCTTCAGCACCGACCAGCCGGCTCCGACCAGGCTCGCAGCCAGCGCCGCCTTGATCAGGTCGCCGAGCAGGAAAGGCTCGACACCCGCCGCCCACGCCTTGGCGAAGCCGATGCCGGTCGCCCCGCTCGCCATCTGCGCGCCGAGCGCCAGCCAGGCAAAGCCGAGCGTCATCAGCACGATCTCAGCCAGCACCACGCCGCCGGCAAGGCGCCAGAGCGAAGCGCCGCGCGAGCCGGCCCAGCCGGCGATCGCCGCGGCGGCGACGAAGCCGATCAGGAAGCCACCGGTCGGTCCGAGCAGATACAGCGGGCCGGCCGCGACCGGCGGGGTGTTGGTGAAGACCGGCAGGCCGAAGAGGCCGTAGGCGATGTAGAGCGCGACGGTCGCAGCGCCCAGGCGCGCGCCATAAGCGGCGCCAAGGCCGAGCACGGCCAGCGTCTGCAGCGTCATCGGCACCGGCCAGAACGGCACCTTGACCTTGGCGGCGGCGATGATCAGCAGGCTGCCGATGACGGCGAGCGCGACATTGCGCAGCACGCGCGTGCGCGGATCCGACAGGGCCGGCAGGGCCGCGTTGACCATGGAGGTGGCGGGCAGTGGCAGCGTCTCGGCCATCGGATCTCGTCCTTCTTCTTCGGGCGCCGTCGACGCCCGGCTCGTTCGTCTATAGGAAATGGCCCGCCGGCCGACAAGCCGGGGATCATGCCCGCTTCCGGATGTGCAGATGACCAGCGCTACCCCAGAGACCGACGAGCCGCTCGACTTCGACCGCGACACCGGCGCGGCCTCGGGTGAGCTGGTGCAGCTCTCGCCGCTGGTGCGTCGCCTGATTGCCGGCAATGGCGGGCCGATGACCTTCACCGGTACCTGCAGCTACATCGTCGGCCGCGGCAGGATAGCGATCATCGATCCCGGCCCGGACGATCCCGCTCATGTCGAGCGTCTGCTCGCCGCGATCGCCGGCGAGACCGTCACCGACATCGTCATCACCCACACCCATCGCGACCATTCGCCGGCTTCGCGGGCGCTCAAGGCCGCGACCGGCGCGCGCATCGTCGGCTGCGGCCTGCACCGGCCGGCGCGCGAGCTGGTGCTCGGCGAGATCAACCCGCTCGACGCCTCCGCCGACCGGGATTACGCGCCCGACCTGATCATGGCCGAGGGCGATGCCGTCTCCGGCCCGGGCTGGACGCTTGAGGCGCTGGCGACGCCCGGCCACACCGCCAACCACCTCGCCTTCGCCCTGCCTCAGGAGACCACCCTGTTCTCGGGCGACCATGTCATGGCCTGGTCGACCACGATCGTCGCTCCGCCCGACGGCTCGATGGTCGCCTATATGGCCTCGATCGAGAAATTGCGCGGCCGCGACGACCGGCTCTACTGGCCCGGCCATGGCGGCCCGGTGCGCGAGCCGCAGCGCTTCCTGCGCGGACTGGTGCAGCACCGGCGCCTGCGCGAGGCGGCGATCCTCAGCCGCCTGCAGGCCGGCGACGAGACGATCGCCGAGATGGTGCCGCCGATCTATCAAGAGCTGCCACCTCGCCTGCTCGGCGCAGCCTCGCTCTCGGTGCTGGCCCAGCTCGAGGATCTGGTCGAGCGCGGCGTCGTCCTCTGCGATGACGGGGCGCCATTGCTGGCGAGCCGCTACCGGCTGGCTTGAGCGCTTACCGGAGCTCCACCAGCAGCTTCACCTCCTCCTCGAAGGCCGCGACGCGCTTGGCATTGGCGCCGAAATCGAAGCCACCCAGCCGCGAAGCCGAGCGGATGTCGATGCGGCTGCCGTCGGCGCGCGGCCGGATGCGGATGGTGATGTCGTCGACGAGGCGCAGCACGCGCGAGCGCGCCACCGCATCGAGCCGCCCTGCCCCGCTGCGCCCGCCCGGCGCCGCCCCTTCCAGAACCTGCCAGCCGAGATTGACGCAGGCCTTGCGGGCAAGGTCGTAGGCGACCTCGGCCGGCAGTTCGAGCACGATCGGCAGGGCCTTCGGATAGCCTTGGCGCTGCGCCTTGCGTCGCTCGGCCGGAACATCGGGCGGCACCCGGCCCTCGCGCGCCATCAACGCCACGCGCGAGCGGCTGAAAGCCGGCGGCTCGTCTGTATCGGTCGAGACGTCGGCGATGAATGGCAGCGTCGCCAGCTGGAAGCCGCCATAGGCGACAGGAGCAAGCAGGAGCAGGCAGAGCACGAAGGCCTGCACGGCGATGCCGATGCCGCGATGTCCGTCCTGCCAGATCCGGACGAAGGCGGCGAGCGCCAGCAGAAAGGCGAGCCCGACGAAGAGATAGGCCCCCGCGATCGGCGCCAGCCGCTCGAGTGAGGGCTGGCCGAAGCGAAAGATCAGCACGGCGAGCGCGACGACCGTCAGCCCGAACAGCGCCAGCCGCCGGCTCCAGATCGCCGCGCGCGAGATTGGCTCTTCGAAAACGAGGCGCCGATGCATGTCTCTTAGGTGGCGGAGCGCTGGGAGGAAGGCAAGCGCCGCTCGTCAGCGCACGACGATCGGCACGGTCGCTTCGACCACGCCCGGCACGGCGCGCAGTTTCTCGATCAGGTCGAGCACCTCGTCAGATTGCAGGATCGCCGCATCATCGTTCGCGCTCGGCGCCGCCTTGAGCCAGCGCTCGCGCAGCGCCGCCGGCAGTTCGGCTTCCGAGCCGAAGCAGGCGAACAGGTTCTCGAAGGCGGCGTCGAGCACGATGTCGCCCAGCCCGAAATCGTAAGGATAGGACTGGCCGCCGGCGCGCAGCACGCTCTTGCCCTCCTCGCCGCGGACCGGCAGCACGACGGCAGCGGTGCCATCCGAATCCAGCACCCAGCAATAGAGTTTCGCGCCCGCCTTGCCCTCGATCCGGACATCGAGCCGCCTCCCCCTCGCGAAGGGCGAGGCTGCCGGCAGCAGAGCGAGCCGCGCCCGGTCCGAGCCGGCGGTGGCGGCGACATGCTCGAGGAAAGGCCGCACCGCCGGGTCGCAGCCTAGCCCCTCGACCGGGATGCGATTGCGCCCGGTTGGCGCCAGCACCGCGTCGCCGCGGCGAAATTCCAGCTCCATCCAGCTCTGGCCGTCGCGATCCCCGCCGAAGCGGCCGCGCGTCGTCACAGCGTCGCTGGAAGCCGCACACTGTCCCGGCGCCGCCTTGCGGATCTCCAGCGGCCGGGCGCGCAGGACGCGATCGTCCGAGCGCGACTCGGCGTCGAGCGCCAGCAGCAACCGCTCGCCGAGCACGGCGCTGCAGGCGCTGTAGCCGCTCGCCGCCGAGAACGGACAGATATCGACCCGCTTCAGATCAGGCGCAGCACGCACGAGGTTCTCGACCGCCCGGCTCATCACCTGGTCGACGTCGACCACGCCCGGCCTGGTCCTTATCGCGATCTCGACCGGTTCGCTCGTCGCCTTGCAGTCGCCTGCCCTAGCGATCGCCTGCAGGCGGAAGCTTGCCTTGTCGTCCTGCCTCTCCGGCTCGGTGAAGAAGATGCTGGCATCGCCGTCGAACGCCCTGCGGATCTGTGCTTCGGCCTCGCCCGGCTTCTGCAGGTTGAGGCTGTCGCGCAGCGTCTTGATGCGCACAACATCGGCGCTCGCCGCCAGCCTGACCCGCCCCTCGCTCTGCAGCCGGCTTTCGATCGCGAGCCTAACCTCGTCGGCCTGCGTGCGCGACAACACCTGCTGGCCGCCGTCGAAGCCGACCACCGCGAGCGAGAGATCGCGCTTGCCCGAGCAGGCTGCGACGTTGTCGAGCCAGGCCGACAGCGCATCGGCGCGCGCGGCGCCGCATCCGGCAACCAACGTACCGACGATCAGCATTCTGCAGACCAGGCGCATTGCGCGGAACCTCTCTCCGTCATTCCGGGGCAGGCCGAAGGCCTGAGCCCGGAACCCATGACCACGACGATTGCCGATGAAAGCGTGGCCTCTGATCTACTTTATTCGGAAAAGAGGGTGTTCATGGGTTCCGGGCTCGCCGCTACGCGTCGCCCCGGAACGACGGGAGAGGCACCGCACCTGAACACCAAGCCTAATGCTCCTGCTCCAGCGACCGCGCATAGCCGTCGAGCGCCCGGACGAAGACGGGGTTGAAACGGCCATCGATCGCGCCGCTGTAATGATCGGCCTTCTGCGCGGCGCGTTGCAAGGCCCGCACCGTGTCCGGCTTCAGCTTCTGCTCGGAAACGTCGCTGGACGAGATCGCCGCCGCGCCGGCCTCGCCCTTCGCCAGCGCCTTCATCAGCATCTGCAGCGAATTCGTGCCGGGGAAGAAGGAGCCGAAGCCGTTGTCGATCAGCGTCGCCATCGAGACCATGGCGATCGGGTCGCCCTTGTCGGCGGCCTGGCGGAACAGGTCGAAGCCCCTCTGTGGATTCCTGGGGAAGCCCGGCCGCCCTTCGAGATAGGCCGGCACCAGCTTGGCGATCGAGAAGGCGTCGCCCGCCTCGGCCGCCTTCTGGTACCAGCGCAGCGACGCCGCCTCGTCGCGCGGCCGGCCGCGGCCATATTGCAGCATGCGCCCGACATTGCTCATCGCGACGGAGTTGCCTGTGCCGGCCGCCTGCTCGTAGAGGCCGAAGGCCCTCTGTAGCTCGACCTTACTGCCCTGGCCGTTCTCGTAGAGCGCGCCAAGATTGTTCATCGCCGCGGCGCTGCCGGCATCGGCCGCCTTGTCGTAAGCCGCGAGCGCCTCCTTGTAGCGCTCGGCTTTGTCATAGGCGCGGCCGAGCTGGTAGGAGAGCCGCCTGATCTGCGGCTGCGACTCGGATGCCTGCTTGCAGGCCGCGATCGCGGCACGGGCATCGATCCGCGCGAACTTCACGCCCTTGACGCCCTCGCGCCGGTCGGGATCAGCGGGATCGCCGGCGAGCTCGTCGCACTCCTGCACACGCGGATCGCGCGAGGCATCGGTGCGGCCGAGATAGCCTTCCGCCAGGGAGCGATAGGCGCAGACCGTGCCGCAGCCCTTGAGATAATCCTCATACTTGCCGGAGCCGCCGAGCCTGACCCAGTTCTGCTCGTCGGTCGCGGCCTCGCCGCTGCGGCGCTTGTCGAGCAGCAGCGCCATCGCCGCCTCGCGATAGCCGCAGGTCTCGCCGCAGCGCGCGACATAACCCTCGAGCGCGCTGCGCTCGCCGGCCGCCTTGGCCCGTTGCCAGTTGGCCTCGTCCCGCGCCAATGCGACGGCGCGCGCCACGGCCGGCACAGGCTGCGCCACCGGCAATGCGATGGAGGCGAGGTCGATCTCCGGCGCCTGCTCGCGCCCGCTGTCGCGCCTTGCCGCCGCCTCGACGCTGCCCTTGAGGTAACGCTGCAGGTCGGACCAGGCGAGCGGCCCGCTCTCCGGTCCGCCGGCCGGCCGCGCCAGCCCGGCGGCACCCATCAGGAAGCGGCTGGTGAACAGGCCGAGCTTCTGGTTTTCATCCCAGTTCGCCGGCGTGGCGCCGGAGGTCGCGATCAGCTTGACGATGCCGCCGCCGGTGCGCGGCTTGGCCGGCGTGAAGCCCGGGGCCGAGATGGCGAGCAGGCTCTCGCCCTTGCGTCCGGTCTCGCCGGTGAAGCACGCGTCGATCATCACGATCAGCTGCCGCTGCGCCCCGATCTTCTGCCGGACCAGTTCCAGGTTCCGGTAGAGCGTCTGCAGCGCATAGCCGCTCTCGCTGGCATTGGGATTGCCATCCTGCGGCAGTAGGAAGGGCTGGCGCGTGGCGAGGTCGGGCACGCCGTGGCCGGAATAATAGACGAAGACGTTTGAGCGGCCCTCGACCGCGCTGCGCCAGAGCTTGCCACCCTGCGGGTTGGCCTCGCTGCCGAACATCTGGGTGAGCTCGCCGAGCGTCGCATCCTTCAGCAGGAAGACGTTCTGCTCGCGGAAGCCGAGCGTGCCGGTGAGATACGCCTTGATCGCCTCGGCATCGTTATGGGCGAAGTCGACCGTGCTGGTCTGCTTGTAGGTCTTGTTGCCGACCACGACCGCGATCGACTCGGCATTGTCGGAGAGGGTGACTGGCGGCGCTTGCGCGATTGCGGTTGAGAGAAGTCCGAGCCAGAGCAGGGCTGCGATCAGGAACGCCGGCAAGGCCACCTCCAGAATCCGCGCGCCAGCGCTCTGCCGCGCCGGCGCGTCGATTTGTCGATGCGGCTTTTGTCCGGACGATCCGTGGCGAAGATGTGACGCTGGGTCTCCTTAGCGGCTGCTGAGAGGCGCGTTGCGCCCATCCGTCGTCGCGAGCCAGATGCCAATGCCGACGACCACGATCCCGACGGCGAGGTTCCAGCCGATTGGCTCGTTCAGCACGGCCGCGGCCACGAGCGAAGCCGTGACCGGATTGACGGTGACGGTGACCGCAACGCTGGTCGGCGACGCCTTCCCGAGGGCGAAAGCCCAGAGATAGAAGGTCAGCGCGGCGCCGACCACGCCGAGATAGAGCGCCGCCGACCATTGCGGGATGGCAAACTGCGCCACCGCATCGAAGCTGCCGCGCACCAGCGAGATCAGGATCAGCGCCGCAGCGCCGACCGCCATCGCGACGGTCGTGAACGGAATCGGCCCGCAGCGGCGGATCACCGGCTTCGACCAGATGCCGTAAAGCGCCATGCACAAGGCCGCCGCGATCATCAGCAGGTCGCCGCGCCAGGCCTGCGGCGGCGCGTGGCCAAGGCCCGAGAGCAGCGCGAAGCCGACACCCGCCATGGCGATCAGCACGCCGCTGGTCTTCCGCACTGTCAGACGCTCGCGCCCGAGCGCCGCGCCGACGACCAGCGACAAGAGCGGCAAGGTCGAGAGCGCCAGCGCCCCACGCGCGCTGCTCGTATAGATCAGCGAGGCGTTGAACAGGATCGGGAAGATCGCGAAGAAGAGCAGCCCGAGCCCGGCAGTCTGGAGCCAGTCACCGCGCTCGGGCCAGCGCCGGTCGCCAAGCAGGGCGACCGGGGCGAGCAGCAGGCAGCCGATCCCGAAGCGGAAGGAGCCGATCGCCAGCGGATCGAGATGGCCGACGAGATAGCGCGTCGCGGCGATGGAGGTTCCTCCAAGGGCGCTTGACGCCGCCGCGGCCACCACACCCCAGAGCTCGCTCATGCCGGGGCCTCCGCTGGCTTCGTCTCGGCTCAGTCGATCGCCCGCACCGCCCCCTTTGCCGCGCTGGTCGCCAGCGCCGCATAGGCTTTCAGCGCGGTCGAGACCTTGCGCTTGCGCGGCGCCGCCGGCTTCCAGCCATCCTTGCCCTTGGCGTCCATCGCGGCGCGCCGGCGCGCCAGCTCCTCGTCGGAGACCTTGAGGACGATGCTGCGCTTGGGGATGTCTATCTCGATCACGTCGCCGCTCTCGACCAGGCCAATCGCGCCGCCCTCGGCCGCCTCGGGCGAGACGTGCCCGATCGAGAGACCCGAGGAACCGCCGGAGAAGCGCCCGTCGGTGACCAGCGCGCAGGCTTTTCCAAGGCCCTTCGACTTCAGATAGCTCGTCGGATAGAGCATCTCCTGCATGCCCGGCCCGCCGCGCGGCCCCTCATAGCGGATCAGCACGATCTCGCCGGCCTTGACCTTGTTGTTGAGGATGCCCTCGACCGCCGCGTCCTGGCTCTCGAAGATCACCGCCGTGCCCGAGAAGGTCAGGATCGAGGCGTCGACGCCGGCCGTCTTCACGATGCAGCCGTCGAGCGCGATGTTGCCGTAGAGCACGGCGAGGCCGCCATCCTGCGAATGCGCATGCGCCTTCTCGCGGATGACGCCCTTTTCGCGATCGAGGTCGAGCTCCTCATAGCGCCGGTCCTGGCTGAAGGCGGTCTGGGTCGGCACGCCGCCAGGCGCGGCGCTGTAGAAGGAGCGCACCGCCTCGCTCTGCGTCTGCCTGATATCCCAGCGCTCCAGCGCCTCGCCCAGCGTCGCGCTGTGCACGGTCGGCAGCGAGGTGTCGATCAGGCCAGCGCGGTCGAGCTCGCCCAGGATCGCCATGATGCCGCCGGCGCGATGGACATCTTCCATATGGACGTTGGCGACGGCCGGGGCGACCTTGCACAGCACCGGCACATTGCGCGACAGCCGGTCGATATCGGCCATGGTGAAGTCGATCTCGGCTTCATGCGCGGCAGCGAGCAGGTGCAGCACCGTGTTGGTCGAGCCGCCCATCGAGATGTCGAGCGTCATCGCGTTCTCGAAAGCCTTGAAGCTCGCGACATTGCGCGGCAGCACGCTCTCGTCGTCCTGCTCGTAATAGCGCTTGGCGATGTCGACGATGAGGTGGCCGGCCTCGACGAAGAGGCGCTTGCGGTCGGCATGGGTCGCCAGCGTCGAGCCATTGCCCGGCAGCGCCAGGCCGAGCGCCTCGGTCAGGCAGTTCATCGAATTGGCGGTGAACATGCCCGAGCAGGAGCCGCAGGTCGGGCAGGCCGAACGCTCGATCACCTCGACTTCGCTGTCGGTGTACTTGCTGTCGGCGGCGGCGACCATGGCGTCGACCAGGTCGACCTTCTTCAGCACGCCCTCGGCGATGAACTTGCCTGCCTCCATCGGCCCGCCCGAGACGAACACCGTCGGGATGTTCAGGCGCATCGACGCCATCAGCATGCCGGGCGTGATCTTGTCGCAATTGGAGATGCAGACCATCGCGTCGGCGCAATGGGCGTTGACCATGTATTCGACACTGTCGGCGATCAGCTCGCGCGAGGGCAGCGAATAGAGCATGCCGTCATGGCCCATCGCGATGCCGTCATCGACCGCGATGGTATTGAACTCCTTGGCGACGCCGCCGGCCTTCTCGATCTCGCGCGCGACCAGCTGGCCGAGGTCTTTCAGATGGACATGGCCCGGCACGAACTGGGTGAAGGAGTTCACCACCGCGATGATCGGCTTGCCGAAATCGCTGTCCTTCATACCGGTGGCGCGCCAGAGGCCGCGGGCGCCGGCCATGTTGCGGCCATGGGTGGTGGTGGCGGATCTCAGCCTCGGCATGCTTGACCTCGTTGACGCTACATCCGAACAGAAGGGCTCGCCCTATAGCTAGCGGCGGCGTCCGGCCAGCCAAAATTGAATTATTCGATTTTGACCATCGGCGCCGTCCATGCTGCAGGCGCGAAGACAGTTGGAACACCTGAGCCCTCACCCTGAGGAGCAGCCAGAGGCTGCGTCTCGAAGGATGCTTCAGAAAGCTCAGGAGTCTTCCTGGATCATCCTTCGAGACGCGATCTGCGATCGCTCCTCAGGATGAGGGCTGAGGGGAATGCAGGACGTGACCGCACTGCGCAATATCGACATCGACCTGCTGCGGACCTTCGTCACCATTGCGGAGCTGCGCTCCTTCACCCGCGCCGCAGCGGCGCTCAACCGCACGCAGTCGACGATCTCGACGCAGGTGCGAAAGCTCGAGGAGATCGCCGGCCAGACCCTGCTGCAGCGCTCGCCGCAGGAAGTTCTGCTGACCCGCGCCGGCGAGGATTTCCTCTCCTATGCCCGCCGCATCGTCGCGCTGCATGACGAAGCGCTCGACGTCGTCCGGGCTCAGAGCGTGTCCGGCCGCGTCCGGCTCGCGGTGATGGACGACTACGCCACCGTCGTCCTGCCCGAGACGCTGGCCCGCTTCGCCCGCTCCCATCCGGAAGTGGAACTCGAAGTCACCACCGGCTTCACCCGCGACCTGATCGCCAGTCTCGGCGAAGCCTTCGACCTCGTATTGGCGACACAGAAAGCCGGCGACGGCAACGGCGAGGTGCTGCGCGCCGAGCGCACGGCCTGGGCCTGGTCCGACCGGCACGATTTTCCGCCCGCCGGTCCCCTGCCGCTCGCGCTTCTGAAGGCGCCGAACATGTACCGCGAATGGGCGCTCGCCGCACTGAACGAGGCTGGGCGGCCCTGGCGCATCCTGTTCTCCTCGTCCAGCATCGGCGCGGTCGAGGCTGTCGCTGCCGCCGGCGCCGCGCTGACAGTGGTCAAGGCCAGCACGGCGCGCGAAGGGCTGCGCCTGCTCGGGCAGGCGGAAGGACTGCCTTCCCTGCCGGCTTCCGAGATCGCGCTGCATCTCGCGCCAGGCCGGCCGACACCGGCCGTGCGGGCGCTGGCAGGCTTCCTGGCCGAGGCGTTGAAGGACCAGAGCGAATGAGCCTGCCAGCATGACGACAACAGAGCAACGCGACGCCTTCCTTCAACTCGGCGACCACCGGCTGTTCACGCGCAGCTGGACGCCATCCGATCCTGAAGCCAGCCAGCGCGCGCCGGTCCTGCTCTTCCACGACTCGCTCGGCTCGGTCGAACTCTGGCGCAGCTTCCCCGAAAAGCTGGCGGCGGCGACCGGCCGGCGCGTCATCGCCTATGACCGCCTCGGCTTCGGCCGCTCCGATCCGCATCCGGGCAAGCTCGGTATTGGCTTCGTCGCCGACGAGGCGGACAGCGTCGTTCCGCAGCTCTGCGATCGACTCGGCATCGGGGACTTCATCGCCTGCGGCCATAGCGTCGGCGGCGGCATGGCGATCGAGACGGCCGCGCGCTGGCCTGAGCTCTGCCTGGCACTCGTCACCATCGCTGCCCAGACCTTCATCGAGGACAGGACGCTGGCCGGCATCCGGCTGGCGCAGCGCGATTTCCAGGACCCGGGCAATCGCGCCCGGCTGGCGCGCTATCACGGCGACAAGACGCCCTGGGTGCTCGACGCCTGGATCGGCACCTGGCTCTCGCCCACCTTCGCCGACTGGTCGCTCGACCGCCCGCTGGCCGGCGTGCGCTGCCCGGTCCTCGCCATCCATGGCGAACGCGACGAATACGGTTCGACCCGCCATCCGCAGCGCATCGCCGAAGGACGTGGAGAGGCGTTGATTCTGCCGGGGATAGGCCATGTCCCGCATCGCGAGGCGGAAGGTGCACTGCTCGCGGCGATAGCGGGCTTCCTCGCGGCGATCTGATTTGCGGCGCAGGCAGCCCGCTATCGCAGCATGTCGGCGAGAGCTTCGTGCATCGCTGCGCTGGAGACGTGGAACACTCCCTCGTAGGGCAGGCTGAGGTCGACGATCATGAACATGATGCTCGAGACGGAGAGCACTCCAATCGCCAGCACCGCAGCACTGAGCGCACGGCGCGGAATCTGCAGGCCGAAGCTCAGGAAGACCAGGCTGAGCCAGAAGCTGAGAATGCCGACGAAGAAGGCGCCGGAGGGGGCGTTCGCATCCTCGATGACGTTCCACCGCGCCGAAGAGGCCTCCGCATAGGCCGCGCGGCAGCGGGTCGCCGAATGTTCCAGGCCCGTAGTAGGCAAGGCGTCCACATCCGCGCCGATATCGTTCATCAGCTGCGACAGGCTCCGATCCTCGCCGCGAACGGCCATGCCGCGCGTATCGGGCATGCCGGCGACCACAGGCGCCGCCTCGCGGGGCCAGGTGCTTGCGATCACTGCAGCCGTATACTGCCGAAGCTTCAGCCTGGCCGGGTCGGCTGCCGCCTTGAAGAGGCGCAGACACTGATCAAGATTGGCAAGACGCGCGGCATAGGTTGAGCGATTTCCGCTCGCGGCATCAAAATGCGCCCGGGTCGTCGACAATTGTAAGGAGAGGATCAGCGCCGCGAAGGTGACCATCAGCCCGGTCACCAGCCTGATCGAATCCATATTTTCGCTGGTCAGGTGATGCTCGTGCAGGCGCTTCCGCAAAGCCATGCCCGCGAGCGCGCTCAGGCTGAACAGCGCGAGGAACGCCAGGACCAAGAGGAATTCCATGCGATCTCCTCGTCTCGACGCAAATCTGGAAGCCGGTTGGCGTGCGCCTCACCCCGGCAAGCGATACTCCTTGAACATCTCCCGCAGCGCCGTCTTCTGGATCTTGCCCGTCGCCGTGTGCGGGATCGCCTCGACCAGCACGACATCATCGGGCAGCCACCATTTCGCGACCTTGCCGGTCATGAAGGCGAGCATCTCCGCGTGGCCGGGCGTCTTGCCGGGCTTTGGCACGATCACCAGCAGCGGCCGCTCGTCCCATTTCGGATGGGAAACGCCGATCACCGCGGCTTCGGCCACATCGGGATGGCCGATGGCGAGGTTTTCCAGCTCGATCGAGGAGATCCATTCGCCGCCGGACTTGATCACGTCCTTGGAGCGGTCGGTGACCTGCATGTAGCCATGGGGATCGATGGTCGCGACATCGCCGGTGTCGAAGAAGCCGTGCTCGTCCAAGATCGACTGTTCGTGCCGGTAATAGGCGCCGGCGACGGCGGGTCCCCGCACCTTGAGCCGCCCGAAGGTCTTGCCGTCCCAGGGCAGGTCGGCGCCGTCGTCATCGGTCAGGCGGAACTCGACGCCGAATTGCGGATGGCCCTGCTTGACCTTGAGGTCGTAGAGCGCCTCGCCTTCGAGCCCGTCATAAACAGGCTTGATCGAGCAGAACGAGCCGATCGGGCTCATCTCGGTCATGCCCCAGGCATGGTCGACGGTGACGCCGTATTTTGTTTCGAACGCCTCGGTCATCGCCCGCGGACAGGCCGAGCCGCCGATCACCACCCGCTTCAGCGTGTCGAGCTTGCCGCCGGTCGCCTCCAGGTGCTGCAGCAGGCCGAGCCAGACCGTCGGTACCGCCGCGGTCAGCGTCACCTTCTCGCCGTTGAGCAATTCGAGCAGCGAGGCGCCGTCGAGCTTCATGCCGGGCATGACCAGCTTCGCACCAGTCATCGGGGCCGAGAAGGCGAGCGACCAGCTATTGGCGTGGAAGAGCGGCACCACCGGCATCACCACCGTGCGTGCCGACAGGCCCATATAATCGGGCTGGGCGCAGGCCATGGCGTGCAGCACGTTGGAGCGGTGCGAATAGAGCACGCCCTTGGGTCCGCCGGTCGTGCCCGAGGTGTAGCAGAGCCCGGCGGCGGTGTTCTCGTCGAGATCGGCCCAGGCGAAATCGGCGTCGGCCTCGGCGAGCCAGTCCTCATAGGCGATCGCGTTCCGGAGCGAGGTCTCCGGCATATGCGCGGCGTCGGTCAGGACGATGTAGCGCTCGACCGTCGACAGCTTGTCCTTGAGACCCTCGACCAGCCCGACGAAGGTCAGGTCGAGGAAGAGCAGGCGGTCCTCGGCGTGGTTGATCAGCTGGGCGATCTGCTCGGGGAAGAGCCGCGGATTGACGGTGTGGGTGATCGCGCCCATGCCGCTGATGCCGTACCAGAGCGCCAAATGCCGGTCGGTGTTCCAGGCGAGCGTCGCGACGCGGTCGCCGAGCTTGATGCCCTCCCGCGTCAGCCTCTTGCCGATCTTGAGCGCGCTTTGGCGGATTTCGGCATAGGTCGTGCGCCGGATCGGCCCTTCGACGCTGCGGGACGTCACTTCGCGGGTGCCGTGCTGGATTGCCGCGTGGTCGATGATCCGGTGGATCAGCAGCGGCCAATTCTGCATCAGCCCGAGCATGCGTTTCTCCCTGTCGTCTTGCTTCGCTTTTTGGCAGCATAGCCAGCGGACGGCTTGCGGCGAAAGCCCTCGCCTCCGGCATGGAGATGAGTTAGTTTACAAGTAAACGATCTAGGGATGAACGCCTTGTCAGTGCCGCGCCCAATCCCCGCCCCGGAGCCCATCGAGCCGGATCGCGTCTGGTTCCGCTTCATGCGCCTGCACCAGCGCATGCTCGGCCAGATGACGGCGCGCATCCGCGAGCTCGGTCTCTCCATCCCGCAATTCGACCTGCTCTCGACCCTGACCGAGCGCGAAGGCATCAGCCAGAGCGAGCTCGCCGAGCGGCTCTATGTCACCAAGGGCAATGTCTCCGGCCTGGTCGACCGGCTGGTGCAGGCGGGCCTCGTCGAGCGCCGCGCCATCGTCGGCGACCGCCGCTCCTATGCCATGCACCTCACTCCGGAGGGCCGCCGCCTCGCCGAAGCCGGCATGGCGACGCAGCGCGACTATGTCGCCCAGACGCTCGGCAAGCTGCCGACGGATGATCTTGCCGAGCTCGACCGGCTGGTGCTGGCCTGGCGTGAGCGCGCCCGCGCCCTCGACACGGACCAGAGCTGATGTTCGCAGGCCTGGCCTATGCCGGCGGCGGCAATCGCTGCTACTGGCAGGGCGGCTTCTATGAGACCGTCGCGCCTGAGATTGGCCTGAAGCCACGCCGCATCGTCGGTGCAAGCGCCGGCGCCGGGGCGATGCTCTATAATGCGCTCGGCGTCGGCCCGGCCGTGCGCGAGATGCTGCGCGAGGCCTGCACCGGCCGCACCTCCGAGGTCGACTGGGCCGCCTTCCGCCGCGGCGGAAGGCTCTTTCCAGTGGCCGAGATGTATCGCGGCATGCTCGCGGGCCTGTTCACGCCGGAACGCCTGGCGGCGCTGAAAGCCCAGGCCGATTTCCTGATCGCGATCTCGCGGCCGCCGCGCTTCTGGCCATTGCCCGTCATCACCACCATCGGCATCGGCGCCTACCAACTCGAGAAGCGCTTCCGTCGGCCGGTGCATCCGACCGCGGGCCGGAAGCTCGGCTTCCGGCCCGATCTGATCCGCATCGCCGACTGTGCCGATCCCGAAGAGCTGGTCGACGCGCTGATGGCCAGCGCCGCCGTGCCGCCCTTCATGCCGGCCGGGAATATCGGCGCCCGCGCCGCGCTCGATGGCGGCCTGGTCGACAGCGCCCCGGCCTGGGCGCTGGCCGAGATGGAGGCGGCCGGCGAGCAGACATTGGTGCTGCTGACGCGCCCCTTCGCCCAGGTGCCTGATGTCGCGAACCGCACCTATGTCCGGCCCTCGCAGGTGATCCCGGTCAGCCAGTTCACCATCCGCAACTGGGAGGGCATCCGCTTCGCCTATGAGCTCGGGGTCAGGGACGGCGAGGATTTCCTGAGGACGACGGAGCGGCGGAAGGCGGGCTGAGCACAGCCAGGGCCAGTGCCATCCACTTCGTCATGCTCGCCCTTGTGGCGAGCATCCACGTCTTGAACACCGCATTGCGTGGAGAAAGAGGTGGATGGTCGGGACAAGCCCGACCATGACGGGTGCGGTTCCGCCGCCTGCCGCAATGCTCTACGACTTGAGTCCCCACCCGCCGGATCCCCCGATGGCCTCGATCGACCTCACCGCCTCCGCCACGAGCCTGCGCGCCGATCTGCTGGCCCGCCACTTCACTGCCACGGAGCTGCTCGAGGCGACCTTCGCCCGCATCGGCGCGCTGAACTCCAGCCTCAACGCCATCGTCGCGCAGGATCGCGAGGCAGCACGCGCGATGGCGGCGGAATCCGACCGGCGCATCGCCGCTGGCGAGGCTCGCCCGCTAGAGGGTCTGCCGATCACGATCAAGGACGCCTTCGACGTCGCCGGCCTGCCCTCCTCCGGCGGCCTGCCGGCCTATAAGGAGCGCGTTCCTGAGGAGGATGCCGCCGCCGTCGCTCGCCTGCGCACCGCCGGCGCGATCATCCTCGGCAAGACGATGGTTCCGGTCTTCTCCGGCGATTTCCAGAGCTACAACCCCACCCATGGCGTCACCAACAATCCCTGGAACGCCGAGTATTCGCCCGGCGGCTCCTCCGGCGGGGCGGCGGTCGCGGTCGCGACCGGCATGAGCGCCTTCGAGCTCGGCTCCGATCTCGGCTCCTCGATCCGCTGGCCAGCACAGGCTTGCGGCGTCTTCGGGCTGAAGACCAGCTGGGGCCTGGTCTCGACCTGGGGCCTGATCCCGCCGCCACCGGAGCGGCGCACCTTGCGCAATGTCGACCTCGTCGTCGCCGGCCCGATCGCCCGGACGACCGAGGACCTCGATTTGATCCTGCCGGTGCTGACCGGCCCGCGCGATCCGAATGTCGTCGGCGCCGCCCTGCCCGCCCCGCGCAAGCTGGACGCAAAGGGCCTGCGCGTCGCGGTCTGGGCGCAGGAGCCGTTCGCGCCGGTGACCAAGGAAGTCTCGGACACCGTGCGCGAAGCCGGACGACGCCTCGCCGAGGCCGGCGCCATCGTCGACGAGGCGGCCCGCCCCGGTTTCCGCTTCACCGAGGCCTATGAGGTCTATGCGCTGCTTAACCACGCCGTCGTCGCTTATGGCCTGCCGCCAAAGGTGCGCGCCCGCATCCAGGCGCAAGCGGCGAAGTTCGCGCCCGGCGATCTCTCGCATCAGGCGCTGCAAGCCCGCGGCGCCCGGATGACACCCGGCCTCTATCAGCAGCTCCACCAGCGCCGCCTCGCACTGAAGCGGCAATGGGCCCGCTTCTTCCAGAGTTACGACGTGCTGCTCTGCCCGCCGGCGCCGGTCGCAAGCCAGAAGCATGATCATCTGCCCGATTTCCACGCCCGCCGGCTCGACATCGATGGGGTGGAGCGGCCCTATCTCGACTTCCTGTGCTGGGCGAGCCTCGCCACCGGCTCCGATCTGCCCTCGCTGAGCGCACCGGTCGGGCTGTCGCAGGCCGGCCTGCCGACAGGCGTCCAGATCATCGCGCCTTTCGGCGAGGACCGGACGGCGATCGCGGTCGGGGCGATGCTGGAGAAGCGGGGTGGCGGCTATCGCGTGCCGCCGGTCGCAGCGGTCTAAGCCTTCAGCCAGTCCGCCAGCGACGGCCGGCGATTGCCGTCGCGCCCGATCGTCTCCGGCGCGGCCAGCATGGCGTTCAGCACCGCCTCCTGCGTCGCCTCGGCAGCAGCGCGGAAGGGCAGGTCGATCCGGTTCTCGTTAAGCACGGTGAGCGGCACGAGATCGGCCTCGTCGAAATGCGCGATCCGGCCCGCGGTCGAGAAGGCGATGGCAATGTCACCGCTGCCATTGCCCCAGAAGGCGCCGAGCCGCGCCAGCCCCGCGCCGCAGCGCCGGGCGATACGGGCGAGTTGCCGGCTCTCCAATGGCAGATCGGTCGCCAGGATGATGATGACCGAGCCGCGCTCCGGCGGCTGGACGGTGCTCGCGGCCGGCGGCACCGGACGGCGCCCATCCGGCAGCACAAGGTCGCCGGCATTGCCGAAATTCGCCTGCACCAGCACGCCGACAGTAAAGCTGCGGCCATCAATCTCGATCAGGCGCGAGGCGGTGCCGATGCCACCCTTGAAGCCGAAGGCGCTCATGCCGGTGCCGGCGCCGACCGCGCCCTCTTCGACTGGCCCGCCCTCGGCCTCATCGAGCGCCATTTCGGCGTCGGCCACCGTCAGACGCCGGGCCCGGATATCGGAGAGGAAGCCGTCATTGCATTCGAGCACGAGCGAGTTGACCGTGCCGGTACTGCGGCCGATCTCGGGGGTGGCCGCGAGCGCCCGCCCGACCAACGCCTCGATGCCGACAGCGACTGAGAAGGTGTTGCCGAGCAGGAGCGGCGTCTCGATCTGGCCGAGTTCGGCGAGCTGCATCAGCCCGGCGCTCTTGCCGAAGCCGTTGATGACGTCGACGCCGGCCCGGACTTTCTCGCGGAAGAGATCGCCCTGATGCGGCAGGACCGCGGTGAAGCCAGTGCGGATATCGCCTTCGCGGATCGTGCGATGACCGACGGCGACGCCGGCGACATCGGTGATCGCATTGAGCGCGCCGGGCGGCAGCACGCCGCAGACAAGGCCGTGATCGCGCGCCCGCTTGCTCAAAGACATCTCCAGTTCCGCTCACACCGCCGTGTTGAACACAGCCTCGATGTTATGGCCATCGGGATCGATGACGAAGGCGGCATAATAGTGCGGGCCATAATGCGCCCGTAGACCGGGAGCGCCATTGTCGCGCCCGCCATGCTGCAGCGCCACGCGATAGAATTCATCGACGGCGGCTCGACTGGGAGCCGCGAAGGCGACGTGGAAACCCGGCCCCGGCGGCCGCGCTCCGTCCGAGCGGTGCTTGAGCGCCAGCGCATCACCGCTGCCTGGAATGCCGTAACCGACGGCCTGATTGCTTTCGCCTGGCCTGAGATCGCTCCAGACGCGAACATAGCCGAGCGGCGCAAGAGCGGTGTCGTAAAAAGCCGTCGCGCGCTCGATATCGGCGACACCGAGCGAGAGATGGTGCAACATCGGCCGGTCCGGTGCGCTCACGCCGCGGCCTTGACCTTCGCAACGGTCACGCGCGGCCGCCCGCCAGCCAGTTCCTCGCGCAGCACCAGCCGTTCATCCGCCGCGATCATGCCGAGTGGCACGTCATGATCCGCCATGACCGCCGTCGCCGACTTGTTGAGGAAGACGATCACCGGGCGGTTGCCGGCGGCGGCCCAGCGGCGCAGCTGGGTCAGGTAGGGCTCCTTGCGCCAGGCCTGCGGCGCGCCAGGATCGAGCTGGACGAACAGCCAGTTCGTCGCCGGGTCCATGGTCAGCACGAAGCGGGCCTTGTCCGGCTTCCACTCCGGCCCGAGGAAGGTCTGGGTCATCCAGAGGCAGAAGAAGGCGCGGCAATGATCGGGCCGCGTCGCATGGATGCCGCAGCCCCGCCCGGGCAGGCAGTGCTTGCACCAGCTGCCGGCGACGCTCTCGACCGCCGGCACGTCATAGACCTTGCAGCACAGCGTGCAGCTGCCGCAGTCACGGCCGGGGGCCGGCTGGTTCACCATGCGGGCGGGGTCGATCATCGGGCTCTCTCGAAAGTGCGCGGAACCATGCGCATCGCCACAGCGGCTGGCAAGCGATGATTGGAATCGTTTGAAAATCGCTCTGCGACCCTCATCGTCATTCCGCACAAGCGCCGCAGGCGCGCAGCTCCGGAATCCATCGAAGGGCACCGCGTTCTACGATGGATTCCGGCCCTCCGCTTCGCTACGGCCGGAATGACGGTGGAGAGTTTGGCAGGAGGCAGCGAGGAAGGGCCGCCCCGCGCCAGACTCTGCCCCGCTCTGCAGGAAAATCGCTCAGCGCTTGCGCGGGCCGCGGTCTATGCTCGCATAAACGACGCATAAGCATCGGGAGCCGGAAATGCTGACCAACCTCGCCGTCCGCGACATCGAGACCCTCGTCCACCCCTATACCAATCTGGCGGTGCATCGCGAGGTCGGCCCGCTGGTGCTGGAGCGCGGCAAGGGCGTCTATGTCTACGACGTCTCCGGCAAGGACTATATCGAGGGCATGGCCGGGCTCTGGTGCACCTCGCTCGGCTACTCCAACGAGGAGCTCTGCGACGTCGCCTATGAGCAGCTGAAGAAGCTGCCCTTCACCCACATCTTCTCCGGCCGCAGCCACGACCCGGCGATCGAACTGGCCGAGAAGCTGAAGGAGATCGCGCCGGTGCCGATCTCCAAGGTGTTCTACGGCGCCTCCGGCTCGGATGCGAACGACACCCAGGTCAAGCTGGTCTGGTACATGAACAATGCGCTCGGCCGGCCCAAGAAGAAGAAGATCATCTCGCGGCTGAAGGCCTATCACGGCGTCACCGTCGCTTCGGCCTCGCTGACCGGCCTGCCCGCCAACCACACCGATTTCGACCTGCCGCTGCCCGGCATCCTTCACACCTCCAGCCCGCACCACTACCGCTTCGCCCAACCCGGCGAGAGCGAGCTCGACTTCTCGGCACGCCTTGCCGCCGAGCTCGACGAGATGATCCAGCGCGAAGGGCCGGACACGGTCGCCGCCTTCATCGCCGAGCCGGTGATGGGCGCCGGTGGCGCGGTGACGCCGCCGGAAGGCTATTTCGAGGCGATCAACGCCGTCCTGGCGAAATACGACATCCTCTTCATCGCCGACGAGGTCATCACCGGCTTCGGCCGCACCGGCGAGATGTTCGGCACGACCACCTACAAGATGAAGGCCGACACGCTCTCCTGCGCCAAGGCACTGACCTCTGCCTATTTCCCGCTCAGCGCCGTGCTGATCAACGAGCCGGTCTACGAAGTGCTCGTCGACCAGAGCAAGAAGATCGGTACCTTCGGCCACGGCAACACCTATGCCGGCCATCCGGTCGGCTGCGCCGTCGCGGTCAAGACACTGGAGATCTACCAGCGCGACCGGATCATCGAGCATGTCCGCAAGGTCGCGCCGACCTTCCTGCAGCGCCTCGGCAAGCTCGCCGAGCACCCGCTGGTCGGCGAAGCCCGCGGCGTCGGCCTGATCGGCGGCGTCGAGCTCGTCAAGGACAAGGCGAGCAAGGCGCAGTTCGAGGCCAAGAAGGGCGTGGCGGCCAAATCGGTCTCCTTCGCCCAGGACGAAGGCCTGATCCTGCGCGCCATGGGCGGCGACCGCGTCGCCTTCTGCCCGCCGCTGGTGATCACCGAAGCTGAGATCAACGAGATGTTCGACCGCTACGAGCAGGCGCTCGCCAAGACGCTCGACTGGGTGAAGGCCGAGGGCCTGCTCGCGGGCTGAGGAAAACAATTGAGCGCGGGAACCCCTCTCCCGTGTGGGAGAGGGGTAGGGGTGAGGGACCGCCGCTGATTACTTGGGCGCAGCGGAACCGTTGCGCCGTCGGCGGAAAGGGCAGGCCCTCATGCCTGCCCTTCTCCCACACGGGAGAAGGGTTCCCCGCGCCCTTCCTCAACGATTGAGCCTTTCCCCCGCGAAACTGTGCCAAAGCTGACCAAAGCCTCGGTGTGACACGAAAAACGTCACGAGAATTTCACGATGCCGCCGCCGGCCCGACCCGATCGGCCGCGACATTGGCGGTGCTGACGGCCAGGAACCGTCGGCACCCACAACCGGAAACCGAGGATCATGTCTACGCATAAGCCGCGCCACCCCGCGCACCGTTCCGCCAGCTTCCATGATGCCAGCGCACGTGAGGCCTATGCATCGCGCTTCCGCCCGATCGCGATTCCTGCCATCGTGGCGGGAACCCGCTGGACCCCGGCCGCGTTGACCTCGCAGCACAGGGACGTTCCGGCGCTCCTGCGCAACGGTTTCGAAGATTGATACGACGACCTCCGACTGAGACCCAGAATGCTTGACCGGCGCAGAGTTCTTCAAACTCTCGCCGGTCTTTTTCTGTCCGGCTTCGGGCTGGGCGGTTACGCCTATGCCTGGGAGCCGGCGCATCAGGGCGTGACCCGCTACAGGCTGAAGCCCGCCCGTTGGCCCGACGGCCGGCGGCTGCGGCTCGCTGTGATCTCGGACCTGCATGTCGGCGGCCCGCATATGCCGGTCGAGCGCGTTCGCCAGATCGTTGAGCAGACCAATGCGCTGAAGCCCGATCTTGCCTTGCTGCTCGGTGATTTCGTCGCCAGCCGAGCCCGCCGCGCAGACGACCCGGCACCCGCCGAATGGGCGTCCGAGCTCGCCCGGTTGCAGGCGCCTGCCGGCCGCTTCGCCATACTCGGCAACCATGATTGGTGGCAGGACCAGCGCGCTCAGCGTGAGTTGAGTGGACCAACGCAGTCCACGGTGGCGCTCGACCAAGTCGGTATCCCCGTCCTTGAGAACCGGGCGATCAGGCTCGAAACCAGCGCTGGGCCGCTCTGGATCGCGGGCCTAGGCGATCAGGAGGCCTTTGTCTTGCGTCGCCGTCCGCGCGGGCTGCGCTATGGCGTCGACGACCTCCCTGCAACGCTCGCTATTGTCGACGACGATGCGCCGATCATCCTGATGGCGCACGAGCCCGACATCTTCGCCAGGGTGCCTGCCCGTGTCGCGCTGACCCTTTCGGGCCATACCCATGGCGGCCAGGTCAGGCTGTTCGGCTGGTCGCCGATCGTGCCTTCGCGCTACGGCAATCGCTAAGCCTACGGCCATGTCCATGAGAATGGCCGCGACCTCGTCGTCTCGGCCGGGCTCGGCACCAGCAAACTGCCGATCCGGCTGGGCGCGCCGCCGGAGATCGTGCTGATCGAACTGGGCTGAAGGCGACGCCTTAGCGCCACCTGGTCAGCGGACGATGACCTTCCCGCCGACCGCGGCGCGGTTATAGAGGTCGATCGCGTCGATATTGCGCATCCGGATGCAGCCGGACGAGGCCGAACGGCCGATCGTCTCCGGCTCGTTGGTACCGTGGATGCGGTACAGCGTGTCCTTGCCATTCTGGTAAAGATAGAGGGCGCGGGCGCCGAGCGGATTGTCCGGCCCGCCTTCCATGCCGCCGGCGCGCGGCGCCAGATGCGGCCAGCGCGCGATCATCTCGGCCGGGGGCGTCCAGCGCGGCCACTCGGCCTTGCGCTGCATCACCGCGGTGCCGGTCCAGCCGAAGGCCTCGTCGCCGGTCGCGACGCCATAGCGGATCGCCTTCTTGTTCGGCAGGACGAAGTAGAGGAACTTCTCGGTGGTATCGACCACGATCGTACCAGGCTCTTCGCCGGTCGGATCGTTGATCTCGTAAGGCAGATGCGTGATCTGCGTCTCGAAATTCGGGACGAGCGCCATGTATTCGGCATCGCGGGCCGAGAGCGACGGAGCATGAACGGTCTTGTATTGGCAGGCGCCGAGAAGCACCGACAGGCCGAGCACCGCAACGAAAGTCTGCTTCATGGTTTCCACCGCCGGCACCGAAACGGTGCTCGTTATGATGAATGCTTCGTTAAAAAACGGTGACCCGATAAGGCACGGTGCGGGTCGAACACAACCCGGTCTTACGGCGCAATCGTCTTGCAGGCAATGAAGTTCCCGCCTTGCTCTGGCGTCTTGCTGCATTGCAGTGACAATATGGTCACGCTTGCGGCCTAGACAATCGGGCCCTACGCCGACCTTCGGAGACCCGCGTGACGACGCTGCTGATCAGCCACCCTTCCAGCCTTCGCCACGCCACGCCGCCGGGCCATCCCGAGCGCGCCGACCGCATCCGCGCCGTCGAGGAGGCTCTGGCGGAAGAGCGATTCGCACTCCTGCAACGCGTCGAGGCCCCGGAAGGCACGCTCGCGCAGGTCGAACTCTGCCATCCCGCCGCTTATGCGCGGGCGATCGTCGAGGCGTCGCCGCAGGAGGGGTTGGTCCAGGTCGATGCCGACACCATCATGTCGCCGGGCACGCTCGCGGCTGCGCTGCACGGCGTCGGCGCCGCCGTGCATGCCGTCGACGAGGTCATGACCCGGCGCGCGACCAACGCCTTCAGTGCCATGCGCCCGCCCGGCCACCATGCCGAGAGCGACAAGGCGATGGGCTTCTGCTTCTTCAACAGTTCAGCCATTGCCGCACGCCATGCGCGGAAGGCTCACGGCGCCGAGCGCGTCGTCATCGTCGACTGGGACGTCCATCACGGCAACGGCACGCAGGAGATCTTCTGGGACGACGCCAGCGTGCTCTACGCTTCGACCCATGAGATGCCGCTCTACCCCGGCACCGGCGCGCCCTCCGAGCGCGGCGAGCACGGCACCATCGTCAACGCCCCCTTGCGGGCCGGCGACGGCGCCGATGCCTTCCGCGACGCCTTCGAGAGCGCGATCCTGCCCCGGCTCGAGGCCTTCCGGCCGGATCTCGTAATCGTCTCGGCCGGCTTCGACGCGCATTGGCGCGACCCGCTCGCCAACATCAACCTGAAGGAAGCCGACTTCGCCTGGGCGACACAGAAGCTGATGGAGATCGCCGACCGCCATGCCGGCGGACGCCTCGTCTCGATCCTGGAAGGCGGCTACGACCTCGAAGGCCTGGCGAAATCGACCGCCGCCCATGTCATGGCACTGATGCGCGGCTGAGACCGCGCCCTTCGATCGAATGACGCGGCACGCCGCGAGACGAGCTCAGATCGAGCATCGTCCCGACAAGCGGCGTGCTGCGATGTTCTCGATCGACCAACCCGATGTGATCCTCTCCCTCGCGGGCACCTACGCGCTGATTGCGGTCACGCCCGGCCCGAATTTCGCAGTCGTCGCTCAATGCGGTCTGTCGGCCTCTCGCGCCAAGGCAGCGGCAGCGGCCTTCGGTGTCGCTCTCGGTGCCGGCCTCGTGGCGATGGCGGCGGCGTCCGGAGCCGCGTCGCTCCTCGCGCTCGGCCCTTCGCGGCTCGCCATCGGCCTCGGCTTCACCCTGCTTCTGCTCTGGCTCGCCTTGGGCAGCCTTCGGACGGCGCACATATCGGCCACCCAGCCCCGTCGTTGCGAAGAGGTATCGCTCGCCCGCTGTCTGCGGCTCGGCCTGTTGACGGCGACGAGCAACCCGCTGACTTTCGCCTTCTTCCTCGGCCTCAGCTCCGCGCCCGGCTGCGGTGCCCAGGGTTGCTCGCCAGCATCGGCCTTTCTCGCAGCCTTCGCGGTCGCACTGGTCTGGTTCGGCTGTGTCGCGCTGCTGCTGTCGGATCGGCGGGTCGCGCGTCTCTGCACAGGCAAGCGGGCCGGCATGCATGTCGCCATCGCAGCGCTGCTCGCCTGCCATGCCGCCTGGGCGGCGACCGCAACCATCCGCCTGCTATAAGCGGCCGCTCACTCCAGCGGCGCGGTATCCGCGATCTCGATGCCGAAGCCGGAAAGGCCGACGAAGGCGCGGGTCGACGAGGCCAGGTTGACGATCGAGGCGACGCCGAGATCGCGCAGAATCTGGGCGCCAAGGCCAACCTCGCGCCATTGCTGCGAGCGCAGCGCATCCGAGCCTTCCTCGCCCTCGACGCTCTTGATCGGCACGCCGGCCGAACCGTCGCGCAGATAGACCAGCACGCCCTTGCCCTCCTGCTGGAAACGGCGCAGCACGCACTGGATCGAGGACGCCCCGCCGAGCACGTCGGCGACGACATTGGCGCGGTGCAGGCGGGCCGGCACCTTCTCGCCGTCGCCGAGCTTGCCCATGACGAAGGCGAAGTGCTGGGTGTCGTCGAAGGGCGTCACATAGACATGGCCGGTCATCTCGCCGAACTCGGTCTTGACCGGGAAGGAGTGCACGCGCTCGACCAGCTTTTCGCGCGCCTGGCGATAGGCGATCAGGTCGGCGACCGTGATCTGCTTGAGGCCGTGCTTCTGGGCGAAGGCGGTGATCTGCGCGCCCTTCATCACCGTGCCGTCATCGTTGGCGAGTTCGCAGATCACGCCGACCGGCGGCAAATCGGCGAGCCTGCAGAGGTCGACCGCGGCCTCGGTATGGCCCGAGCGCATCAGCACGCCACCATCCCTCGCGATCAGCGGGAAGACGTGGCCGGGCCGGACGAAGTCGGCGGCGCCCATATTGCCGTTGGCGAGCGCACGCACTGTATTGGTGCGCTGCTCGGCCGAGATGCCGGTGGTCAGCCCGTGCTTGACGTCGACGGTGATGGTGAAGGCGGTGCCGAGCGGAGCATCGTTGGAGGAGACCATCGGATCGAGCCGCAGGCGGCGCGCCTCGCCCGACGTCAGCGGCGCGCAGACGATGCCGCAGGTGTTGCGGATGATGAAGGCCATCTTCTCCGGCGTGCAGAGCGAGGCGGCGACGATGAGATCGCCCTCGTTCTCGCGATCGTCGTCATCGGTGACGATGACGATCTCGCCGCGTGCGAAGGCTTCGACGGTCTCGGCGACATTGCTTGCGGTCATGGCAGCCTCGCGCGGGCCCTGCAGGCCCAGAAAATCGTTGGGGGTGACGGCGCCGCCGGTCGCGGCGGCGATGCGCTCGGCGCTCTCGCGCGAGATCCAGGCGGAAGGATCGTTGCAGAGCGCCGTGACGCTGGCCGGAGACAGGCCGACCTGCCGCGCGAAGGCGCTGCGGGCGGTTTTGGTTTGCTGGAGCCAGATGTCGAGCTTCATAAGGCGAAGCTAGTACGCCTTCGCTTCATTATCAATGAATGGCTGATAATTTTTCAGCGACACTGAAATCATAGCCGCTTCGTCATGGTCGGGCTTGACCCGACCATGACGGAAACCAGCTAACTGGTCACGAGATTCTCGGGACAAGCCCGAGAATGACGCCCTTGGTCACCCCTCGAACGGCCAGCGCGGCTCGATCACGCCGACCTGGGCGCGGTGGCGCAGATACTGGTCGGCGAGCACGCAAGCGACCATGGCTTCGCCGACCGGCACGGCGCGGATGCCGACGCAGGGGTCGTGCCGGCCCTTGGTGAACATCTCGGTCTCGCCACCGGTGCGGTTCACCGTGGCGCGGGGCGAGAGGATCGACGAGGTCGGCTTCACCGCGAAGCGCGCCACGATCGGCTGGCCGGTCGAGATGCCGCCCAGGACGCCGCCGGCATGGTTCGACAGGAACAGCGGCTTGCCGTCATTGCCGGCGCGCATCTCGTCGGCATTCTCCTCGCCGGAGAGCTCGGCGACGCCAAAGCCGTCACCGATTTCGACGCCCTTGACCGCGTTGATGCTCATCAGCGCCGCGGCGATCTCGGCGTCGAGCTTGCCGTAGATCGGCGCGCCCAGCCCCGCCGGCACGCCTTCGGCCACGATCTCCAGCACCGCCCCGATCGAGGAGCCGGACTTGCGGATGCCGTCGAGATAATCGGCAAAGCGCTCGGCCGCCTTCGCATCCGGGCAGAAGAACGGGTTGTTGCCGACCTCGTCCCAATCCCAGTTGCCGCGATCGATCTTGTGCGGCCCCATCTGGACGAGGGCGCCGCGCACCACCATGCCCGGCACGACCTTGCGGGCGATCGCCCCGGCCGCGACCCGCATCGCCGTCTCGCGCGCCGAGGATCGGCCGCCGCCACGATAGTCGCGGATGCCGTATTTCACGTCATAGGTGAAATCGGCATGGCCCGGCCGATACTTGTCCTTGATCTCGGAATAGTCCTTCGAGCGCTGGTCGACATTGTCGATCATCAGGCCGATCGAAGTGCCCGTCGTGACCTGCTCGCCATCGCTCTCCCGCGCGAAGACGCCCGAGACGATGCGGACCTGGTCCGGCTCCTGGCGCTGGGTCGTGTAGCGCGACTGGCCGGGCCGACGCTTGTCGAGGTCGCGCTGGATCTCGGCTTCGCTCAGCGGGATCAGCGGCGGGCAGCCATCGACGACGCAGCCGATCGCAGGCCCATGGCTCTCGCCGAAGGTGGTGACGCGGAAGAGATGGCCGAAAGTGTTGTGCGACATGGAAACCCGACAAGACTGGAGCGCTGGCTTCTTATCCGGTTTCCGGCAACGGTGGCAGCCCCTGAAACGGATCGAGCGCGGAAACGCCCAAAGGCGAAAAATGCCGGAGATTTCGGGTCAGAACGGTCAAGCCGTGCACCTGGGCCGTCGCAGCGATGGCGATGTCTTCGAAACCCGGCCGATGCGCCCGTGCGCGATCAAGCATTCTTCCAGCAAGATGCGCGCAGCGTAGATCGAACGGAAGAACCTTCTCACCGTAGAAGTGCTCGACCGCCTGCCACCACTCGCTGAGCGAACGCGCCTTGGCCATTGCCCCTTCCCGCTCTGCTTTCGCGATGCCAGCTGCTACCTCAGCGGCCGTGACTACCGACAGAAAGAGATGCGAGCTCACCTGATCGAGCCAGACGGCCAATTCTTTCGCTTCTGCTCGCTTCGAGGGGGCGAGCGCCGAGATCACATTGGTGTCGACCAGGAACATCAGAGATCGGCAGGCGAGCGCAGCTCCCCGCTTCGGACCGGGATATCCTCCGCCTCACCCGGAAACGCCGCGAGCAGACGCCCGAAACTCGGGGCGCGCGCCAGCCGCTCATAGTCCTCGAACGACAGGATCACCGCATCCTTGCGACCATGGCGCGTGATGATCGACGGCGTTCCACCAACCGCCTGATCCACCACCGCCGACAGCGTTGCCTTGGCGTCCTTGAGCTGGATTTCCCGCATCGCCACCCTCAGTATGACCACTATAGTCATATAGTGTCGAAGCGGGCCGAAGGCAATCCAATCAGCACGGAGGCCGCTCGTCAGTAGTGCCCGACCACCGCCGCCGCCGGCACCGCCGGCGCGCCTTCCCAGCGTGTGTTCGCCGGCAGATTCTCGCCCTTCATGATCACCGTAAGCAGGCCGATCTGGGCGTAGTCGCCGACATGGGTGTCGTAGAGCACCGTCGCCCCGGCGCCGACGCAGACTCCCTTGCCGAGCGTGACCCTGCCGACCTTCATCACCCGGTCCTCGTAGAGATGGGTCTGCAGGGCCGAATGGGCGTTGACGGTGCAGAAATCGCCGACCTTGATGCAGTCGAACTCGGTGATATCGGTCGAGTCCAGCCAGACGCCCTGGCCGTATTGCGCGCCGAACAGGCGCAGGAACCAGGGCAGGAACGGCGTGCCGCGCAGATAGTCGAACAGCACCTTGCCGCCGAGCCCCCAGTAGAGCACCGCGACCGCCTCGGTCCGCATCGCCCAGAATGACCACATCGGCTTCATCACCGGCTTGTAGACGCCCATCAGCAGCCATTTCATCAAGGCGCAAATCAGCGCCTGGGTGATGGCTATCAGCACGGCGCAGCCCATGAAGGCGAGCGCGAGACCCGCCCAGTCGCGATCGAAAATCTTCTGCTGCAGCACGAGATCGACCGCGAGCGTGCCGAAAGTGATGAACAGCATCGCCGGGAAGGAGGTGTGCAGCGCCTCGAAGGCGGCGCGCGCCAGCTGCTTGCCCGTCGAGGGCTTGTAGGTCCAGTCGGCGCCGAGATCGACCTTCTGCCGCGTCGGCAGCTTGATCGGCGGCGAGCCGAACCAGGTGTCGCCGGGGCTCATCAGCTCATTCGCCGGCGGCTTCGACTTGATGCCGATCAGCACCTTGTCGGGGATCACCGCACCAGGCGGCACCACGGCGTCGTTGCCGACGAAAACCTGCTCGCCGGTGCGGGTCATGTCGAGGCGCATATAGCCGCGCCGCAGGTCCTCATCGCCGAAGATCACCTCGTCGGCGATGAAGTTGCCGGCGCCGATCCCGGTGATGTCGTAGCGCCCCGAGAGATTGGTCGAGATCTCGGCGCCGTTGCCGATGCTCGCGCCCATCATCCGGTACCAGAAGCGCATGTAGATCGTCGCGAACAGCGAGGACAGCGTCTCCAGCGTCACTTCGGTCGCCAGCGCCACCGTCCATTTGCGGGCGTAGAAGCCCGAATGGATCGAATAGGAGCCGGAGGAAACGCGCGGCAGGATCGCCCAGCGCAGCGCGCAGATCAGGAAGACCGTGATGCTGATGAGGCCGATCGCCGTCGGCCAGGTCAGGATCGGCAGGTACCAGAGATAGCTGAGATCGGACCAGGTCGCGACCCAGTTGTCGATCCTGTCGAACAGCCAGAAGGCCGGGAAGATCGGCAAGAGGCTGATCGGCGGCAGCACGATCAGCATCACCACGTAGAACAGCGTCATCGCTGCCCGCCGCCCGGCACTCGCTTCGGCCTGAGGCGGCAGGGCTTCGATATCGACCATGCCGGTCTTGCGGGCGGGCGAACCGTCCCAGATCTCGGCCGTGCCGATGGTCGCGCCCGGCGCGATCGCGGTCAGGTCGCCGATCTCGGCGTGGTCACCGACAGTACAGCCATGGCCGAACACGACGGAGGACCCGGCATAGACGTCCTTGCCGATCGCGATCCGGCCGATGATGAAGTCGGCGCCAACAGCCTCGGCATTGGCGAAGGTGGTCTTCGAGCCCAGCGTGGTGCCGTCGCCGAGCTCGACCAGGTCGATCGCGCCGGCCTCGTAATCGGAGATGATGACGTCGCGCCCGACCTTGGCGCCGAGCAGGCGCCAGTAGAAGCGCATCACCGGCGTGCCCTGCAGCCATTTGATGTGCACGAGCCCGGCGACGCGCGAGGCGAACCACCAGCGGAAGTAATAGACGCCCCAGAGCGGGTACGTGCCCGGCTTGGTCCGGCCCAGCACCAGCCATTTCAGGCCGATCGCGATGAAGCCGGTGATGATGGTGATCGCGACATAGATGCCGAGCAGCGCGAAGACCTGCGCCATCGCCGACAACTCTTCGCCGGAGAGCAGCATGTAGCTGACGAAGATGCCGAGCCATTGCGCCGTCGAGAGGCTGATGATGATCGGCAGCGCGATCGCCTGCGCTAAGCCGCAGAGGAAGCGGCGCCGCAGCGGCGGCGGCGTGAAGGAAAGGTCCTCCTCGGCCCGGATACCGCGAGAATCGAGCAGCTCCGCCATCGCCCGCAAGGTGCGCGCACCATAGACGTCCTGCAGGGTGATGCCGGCATAGGCAGGCGTCTCGCGCACGATCGAGATGAAGCGCGCCGCCAGCAGCGAATGGCCGCCGAGATCGACGAAGAAGTCAGCTTCCAGCGGCAGCGCCTGCGCGCCGAGCACGCGCTTGGCGGCGTCGAGCAGGGCGGCCTCGGTCTCGTTGCGCGGCGGCTCCTGCTCGCCGCTCGCGGCCGGCGCCGTCAGCGGCGCTGCCTTCAGCATCTTGCGGTCGACCTTGCCGGAGATCATGCGCGGCAGCGAGCCGACCGGCTCGAAATGCGCCGGGATCATGTAGGGCGGCAGCTTCTCGCGCAGCGATGCCCGCAGCACCTTGCCTTCGATCTGCACCCCGGGCTCGCCAACCAGGAAGGCGACGAGCCGCTCGATGCCGTCATCGGTGCGCAGCACGACCGCGGCCTGGCTGATGCCGGCCTCGTCCGAGAGCGCCGTCTCGATCTCGCCGAGCTCGACGCGGAAGCCGCGGATCTTGACCTGGTCGTCGATACGGCCGTGGAAGACGATGTTGCCGCTCTCGTCGAGGCTGACGGCATCGCCGGAGCGATAGAGGACCGGGTCGCCGCCGCTGCCGCCGAACGGGTTGGCGATGAACTTCTCGGCCGTCAGCTCGGGGCGCAGATGGTAGCCCTTGGCGACGCCGGGACCGCCGATCAGCAATTCGCCCTGCTGGCCGACGCCGGTCAGCTTCATCTCATCATTGACGATATAAGCGGTGTAGTTCGGGATCGGCTTGCCGATCGTCACCGTTTCGCCGGGCTCGACCGAGGCGGCCGTCGCCACCACCGTCGCTTCTGTCGGCCCATAGGTGTTGAAGATGCGCCGGCCCGGCTTCGACCATTTCTGCACGATCGAGGGCGGCAGCGCCTCGCCGCCGAGCAGGATCAGCTTCAGCGAGGGCACATCGGAAGGCAGGATGCCGAGCAGGGTCGGCACCGTGTCGATCACGGTGACGCCGGCATCGTTCAGGATCGCCGGCAGCTTCTCGGCGTCGCCCATCATCTGCGGCGTCGCCACGAACAGGGTCGCGCCGACGAGATAAGGCGTCCAGATCTCCTCCATCGACAGGTCGAAGGCGACGGAAGCGCCCTGGAAAACGACGTCGTCGGGCCCCATGCCGTAGAGCGCGTTCCCCGAGCGCAGGAAATGGCAGATGTTGCGCTGGCTGATGACGATCGCCTTGGGCGTGCCGGTCGAGCCCGAGGTGTAGATCAGATAGGCCGGATGGTCGGGCGTCAGCCCGGTTGGCCGAGCCGGCATCGGCTTGCCGTCGCTCGCCTCGGCGAGCTGTTGCGGGCACCAGACGGTACGCCCCGTCGCCGCGGCACGCGCCTTCCAGTCGGTCTGCGTCACCAGCCCCTTGGCGCTGGCGTCCTCCAGGCAGATGGCGATGCGCTCGACCGGCGCCTCTGCGTCGAAAGGCAGCCAGGCGGCGCCGGACAGCGTGATCGCGATCTGCGCCACCAGGAGCTCGATGCCGCGCGGCATCCACAGGCCGACCATGTCGCCCGGGCCGACGCCCGCGAGCGCAAGGCCGCGCGCCTGCGCCTGCGCCTGCGCCCAGACCTGCGCATAGCTCAGCCGGCTCTCACCGGAGATCATCGCCGGGTGATCGGGACGCGCTGACACGCTCGCCGCAAAGATCTCGGCGAGCACCTCGTCGCGCAGCAGCTCCGGACGCTTCTCGCCTGCCAGCATCGCAAGCGCGGTCGCGCTTGTGTCGGCGCCGCCCGCCGAAACCGTGGTGATGTCGTTCATGCTGCCCCGCCGCAGGTCCCGGCCTTACCGCCCGGACTGCACCTCACGTCGAACGCCTCGCCTCCCCGCGGCAACGCGTCCATCGAATCCAAGGCCGGACACCCGCAGCCGCGCGGAAACTCGCCTGCCGGCCGTATAGGAGCAGATTTGGCTTAACCGCGGCTGAACGGCAAGCCTGAAGAGGGCATGGGGTTAAGCTTCGGCGCCGCACCCGCGGCCGCTTCTCACATCCAGTTCGCCTTGCCGCCTTCGACCACCAGGATCTTGCCCTGCCAGATCTCGACGCGGGCGGCATCGGCCGTGCCGACGGCGCCGATCAGCGCCAGCACCGCCCGCGCCACGCCGCCATGGCTGACCATCACCGTGTCCGGCGCCAGCCCCTCGAGCACCGGCCGGATGCGCTCCGCCAGCATGCGGTAGCTCTCGCCCCCAGGGGGCACGAAGCCCCATTTGTCGCGCTCGCGGGCCTGGGCGCGCTCGCGCTCGGCCGCGCTCGCACTCTTGCGGATCTCGCGCCAGGTGAAGCCTTCCCAGTCGCCGAAAGTCAGCTCGCGCAGGCGCTCGTCGATACGGAACTCCTGCGGCGGCAGGTCGAGCTCGCGCCGCAGGATCGTCATCGTCTCCCGGGCTCGCTCCATCGGCGAGCAGATATAATCGACGCTGGCATAGTCCGGGGTCAGCGCCTTGAGCCGGCGTGCCGCCTCCTCCGCCTGCATCCGGCCGAGCGCGTTGAGCGGAATGTCCTTCCCGCCTTGCAATCGGCCCTCCCGATTCCAGTCGGTTTCGCCATGGCGGACGAGGAAAAGGCGACCTGGAATCGTGAGCGGAGTCATGCCTCGCCTCATGCACGCTGGCGACGGCAACGTCAAAGCGGCGAAAGCGCCGCAGGCCTCATCCTCACCGCCTCGTGAGCTTTGTGGTGGCCGCGCCTCCTGGCGCTGTGTAAGAGGCAGCCTCCAGCATCAACCCGATCGCCGCATGACCGCCACGCTGACATTGCCGGATGGCCGCAGGCTCGACCTCGGCGCCAGGCCCCTGCTGATGGGCGTGGTCAACGTCACCCCGGATTCCTTTTCCGACGGCGGCCTCTTCGCCGATCCCGCCGTGGCGGTCGCGCATGGGCTGACGCTGGCGCGGCAAGGCGCCGATATCGTCGATGTCGGCGGCGAGTCGACCCGGCCGGACCATGTCCGCCTCGATGCATCAAGCGAGCTCGCCCGCGTCATGCCGGTGATCACCGGCATCGCCGCGCAGAGCGACATCCCGATCTCGATCGACACCTACAAGGCAGAGGTCGCCGAGGCCGCGCTCAAGGCCGGCGCCTCGATCGTCAACGATGTCTGGGGTGCGCAACGCGAGCCCGCCACAGCCGGCGTCGCGGCGCGCCATGGCGCGCCGATCGTCCTGATGCACAACCGCGAGGAGGTCGATCCGACGCTCGACATCCTCGCCGACGTCCTGCGCTTCCTCGAGCGCTCGATCGCGATCGCCATCGAGGCCGGCGTGCCGCGCAGCCAGATCGTCGTCGACCCCGGCATCGGCCGCTTCGGCAAGACCGCCGAGCAGTCGCTGCTGCTGATGCGGGAGCTTCGCCGCCTTGGCGAGCTCGGCTGTCCGGTCCTGCTCGGCGCCTCCCGCAAATCGGTGCTCGGCCATGTCATCGGCAAGGCGGTGCCGGCGGAGCGTGTCGCCGCCAGCATCGCCGCACATCTCTACGGCGTCAGCCAAGGCGCCACCATCATCCGCGCCCATGACGTCGACGAGCATGTCGACGCCCTGAAAATCTGGGCGGCGATCGGAGCAGCACGATGAGCGCGACCGGACAGATCTTCATCGAGGCGCTCGACCTCTACGCCTATCACGGCCATTTCGCCGAGGAGGGCCGGCTCGGCCAGCGCTTCTCGATGGACCTGGTGCTGGATTGCGACCTGCGGGCATCCTCGCTCAGCGACAGCCTTGCCGACACCGTCGACTATGGCGATGTCGTCGCCCTGGTCACGCGCACCTTCTCGGCCAGGCGCTTCAAGCTGCTGGAGGCGGCAGCGCGCGCTCTCGCCGACGCGATCCTGGCGGAGTATCCGGCTGTGACCCGCGTCGCCGTCACCTTGCGCAAGCCGGCGCCGCCGATCCCGGGCCGGATGGAATCGGTTGGGATCAAGCTGGACTTCACGCGGTGAGCATCGAGGCGACGCTCGGCCTCGGCGGCAATCTCGGCGACCCCGTCGTGGCCTTCGCCGCGGCGCTGGCGCGGCTGCGCGCTCACGCCGCCGTCGAAGTGAAGGTTACCTCCTCGGTCTGGCGCACGGCGCCCTGGGGCAAGCTCGACCAGCCGGAGTTCCGCAACATGGCGGTGCTGATCGAGACCTCACTCTCAGCCGACGACCTGCTTTCGCTCTGCCTCGAGATCGAACGCGAGAGCGGCCGCGAGCGGCGCGAGCGCTGGGGGCCGCGCACGCTCGACATCGACATACTGACCTATGGCGATGAGACGATCGACCGGCCAGGCCTGCAGATCCCGCATCCGCGCATCGCCGAGCGCGCCTTCGTGCTGGCGCCGCTGGCGGAGGTCGCGCCGGGGATCATGGTCGGAGGCAGAAGCGTCACCGATCTGCTGACGGCGATCGCGAGCGATGACGTCAGCCGCGATGCCGAAGGCACCACGCGGCTAAAAGAGCTGGTCGCAGCTCAGCCGGGCTGAGCCCTCACTCGCCCTTGTCGAGCGAGATGTCCGGCGCGGTCGGCACCTTCATGCCGACGACATGGTAGCCGGCATCGACATGCATCACCTCACCGGTGATGCCACGCGACATGTCGGAGACCAGGAACACGGCGGTCTCGCCGACCTCCTCGATGGTGACGGTGCGGCGCAGCGGCGAGTTGTACTCGTTCCACTTCAGGATGTAGCGGAAATCGCCGATGCCCGAGGCGGCCAGCGTCTTGATCGGCCCGGCCGAGATCGCGTTGACGCGGATCTTCTGGGGGCCGAGATCGGCGGCGAGATACTGCACGCTCGATTCGAGCGCGGCCTTGGCGACGCCCATGACGTTGTAGTGCGGCATCCACTTCTCGGCGCCGTAATAGGTCAGCGTCAGCAGCGAGCCGCCATCCGGCATCAGCTTCTCGGCGCGCTGGGTGATCGCCGTGAAGGAATAGCAGGAGATCAGCAGCGACTTCGAGAAGTTGGCCTCGGTCGTGTCGACATAGCGGCCGGTCAGTTCGTCCTTGTCGGAGAAGGCGATGCAGTGGACGACGAAGTCGAGCTTGCCCCAGAGCTTCTCGATCTCGGCGAAGACTGCGTCAATGGTGGCACCGTCGGTGACGTCGCAATGGCCGACGACATGGCCGCCGAGCTGCTGCGCCAGCGGCTCGACCCGCTTCTTCAGAGCATCGCCCTGATAGGTGAAGGCGAGCTCGGCGCCGGCATCCGCAGCCGCCTTGGCGATACCCCAGGCGATCGAGCGGTTGTTGGCAACGCCCATGACGAGACCGCGCTTGCCCCGCAGGAGGTTGGCGGTCGGGGCGGCGCTGCTGGATTCAGGCATCTGAGACCTTCGAACTGGACGAACCGGCAAAAGAGAACCGGACGGTCTCATAACTGAGGTAACGAGGCGGTGGAAGCGCCCTGTGCCGAAATCCTGTTCAGGCGTCCCGGCCGGCCCGCGCCTTCATCAGTGCCGTCAGATCGGCATCCTCGCTGGGCATCTCGATGTCGATCGAGACGAAGAGGTCGCCATGCTCGCCCTTCTTGGCGCCGGGCAGCCCCTTGCCGCGCAGCCGGAACTGGCGCGCCGTCCCCGTCAGCGGCGGCACGTTCATCTCGACGGCGCCTGACAGCGTCGGCACATGGATCGGCCCGCCGAGCACCGCGGTCGCCAACGGCACGGCGACGCGCGCGCGCAGGTTGATGCCGTCGATCGTGAAGCGCGAATCGGGCTTCACCTTGATCGTCATCAGCACGTCGCCGGCCTCGCCGGTGAGCGGATGGGTCTGGCCGAGACCGCGCAGGCGCATGACCTTGCCGTCGGCGACGCCCTCGGGGATCGTCACCTCGACCTCGCGCCCGCCGGGCAGCTTCACCCGTCGCGTACCGCCATTGACCGCCT
This sequence comes from Allobosea sp. NPDC003192, assembly GCF_050275675.1. NCBI lineage: Bacteria > Pseudomonadati > Pseudomonadota > Alphaproteobacteria > Hyphomicrobiales > Alloboseaceae > Allobosea > Allobosea sp. NPDC003192. The sequence goes on along the minus strand of NZ_JBNNPK010000002.1, from coordinate 336,075 downwards.
CGGCCAGGCCGACCTCAAGGGTGAAGCTCTGCTCGGGCGGCTTCTGCGGCTGGCTCTGCCGGCCACGCCCGCCACCGCGCCTGGCCGCCTCGCCGAAGAGCGAGCCGAAGATGTCGGCGGGATCGAAGCCCGGATCGCCGCCGCGGCCGGGTCCACCGCCGTCGAAATGGAAATCGAAGCCGCCATGCTGCGCGCCGCGGCGCCCCGCGCCCATGCCCTCGAAGCCGGAAAAGCGCGGCTTACCCTCAGCGTCGATCTCGCCGCGGTCGAACTGCTTGCGCTTGTCGGTGTCGCCGAGGATCTCATAGGCGGTGTTCAGCTCGGAAAAGCGCTCCTGCGCCTTCGGGTCGCCCTGGTTGCGGTCGGGGTGCAGGTCCTTGGCGCGGCGGCGATAAGCCTTCTTGATCTCGGCCTCGTCGGCCGATTTCGCCACGCCCAGAACCTGATACGGATCACGCATTCAAACACACCCCCGAAGGCTTCGTATTCCGGCCTACCGGAACCGCCTCATAGATCATCGCGCGTCCGGGCGGACGCGGTCACGAGGATCTATCACATTGTTATCGCATCGGATTATTCCGAAAAGTGGGATCCACTTTTCTGTCCGATGCTATAGATGGGAAGACTGTGGCGCAGTTGCAACAGGCTTAGGCCGCGCCTTTCCACGGCTTGGCGTCTTTCACGGCCCATTCGCCGCCGGATGGCCGGCAGGCAGTGCCCTGCAGCTTCACCGGACCGGTCTGCAGACTCATCGAGGCCAGGAAGGCCCGGCAGATCTCGTCCGACTTCAGGAACGGGCCGCCAACCGGGGTGAACGTGCCCTTCATGCCGCTCTGGGCGTTGTCCCAGGAGACCGGTGCGCCATTGCCCTGCGGATCGAGCGCCAGTGCCATCGCGCCCTCGGCCCGGCGCCAGTCCTCGGTGCCGAGATCGGGGGCGAGCGTGACGAGCGGGCTTTTGCCCTCGACGGCGCGCGCCGGCAGTACCGAGGCGGTGGTCATAGCGACCTCATCCTCGGCCTTGCTGGAGAGGCCCATGATCGGGAAGGAGATCGAGCAGCCGGCCGAACCCAGCGCAAGCAGGAGCAGGCCTGCGAGCGATGCCCCGCGTGCAAGGGGACTGCGCTCATGCGGCCTCTGGCTCCGCTGGCCGCGGGGCTTATATATGACTGCCAACTCAAATCGCATTACGGATCGCGCTCGCCCGACGCTTCCTGAACCTACCGAGGATTAAGCACGTGAATGCGTTAATGAGCGGTGACTTCACCGAAGCCAGCGAGCCCTTCTCCCTGTTCGAAAGCTGGCTGGAGGAGGCCAAGGCCTCCGAGCCGAACGACCCCAACGGCATGGCGCTCTCGACGGTCGACGCCGACGGCATGCCCAATTCCCGGATGGTCCTGCTCAACGGCCGCAGCCCCGAGGGTTTCGTCTTCTACACCAACACCCAGAGCCAGAAGGGCGAGGAACTCGCCGGCCAGCCCAAGGCCGCCGCGCTGTTCCACTGGAAGAGCCTGCGCCGGCAGGTCCGCATCCGCGGCCCCGTCAGCCGGGTCAGCGACGCCGAGGCCGACGCCTATTTCCAGTCGCGCCCGCGCGACAGCCGGATCGGCGCCTGGGCCTCGCAGCAATCGCGGCCTCTCGAAAGCAGGTTTGCTCTGGAAAAGGCGGTGGCGAGCTATGCGCTGAAATTCGGCGTCGGCGAGGTGCCGCGCCCGCCGCACTGGACCGGCTTCCGCATTGCTCCGGTCTATATGGAATTCTGGCGCGACGGCGCCTTCCGCCTGCACGACCGCATCGTCTTCCGCCGCGCCTCGCCCGCCGACGCCTGGACGAAGACCCGGCTCTATCCCTGAGGATCGCCCTTCCATGGCCATGCCCAAATTCGACTTCCCGAAGACGGAACCCGGCAAGCGGCCGGTCATGCTCTTGACCGGTGCCAGCCGCGGCATCGGCCATGCCACGGTGATGCAGTTCGCCATGGCCGGCTGGCGCATCCTGTCCTGCTCGCGCCAGGCCTTCTCCGAGAAATGCCCCTGGCCTTCGGGCGCGGACGACCATGTCCAGATCGACCTCGGCGACCCCGAGGACACGATGCGCGGCATCGCCGAGATCAAGAAGCGCCTCGCCGCCGAGGGCGGCAAGCTCAACGCGCTGGTCAACAATGCCGGCATCTCGCCGAAGGGGCCGAAGGGCGGGCGGCTGGGCGCCGCGACGACCTCGTTCAACGACTGGCACCAGGTCTTCCAGGTCAATTTCTTCGCACCGATCATGCTGGCGCGCGGCCTGCTCGACGAATTGACCGCGGCGAAGGGCACGATCGTCAACGTCACCTCGATCGCCGGTTCGCGCGTCCACCCCTTTGCCGGCGCCGCCTATGCGACCTCGAAGGCGGCGCTCGCCAGCCTGACCCGCGAGATGGCGGCCGATTTCGGCCCGCTCGGCATCCGCGTCAACGCGATCTCGCCCGGAGAGATTGATACCGCCATCCTTTCGCCCGGCACCGACAAGATCGTCGAGAAGCTGCCGATGCTGCGACTTGGGAAGACCGAGGAGGTCGCCAAGGCGATCTATTTTCTCTGCACCGACGCTTCGAGCTACGTCACCGGCGCCGAACTCCACATCAATGGCGGGCAGCACGTGTGAGCGGTCAGGACAACGGCCAGATCATCCGTTTTCCGAATCCAGCCCGCGCCGCGGCACGCCCGGTGCTCGCCGCCTCGATCGCCGTCTTCCGTAACGGCAAGGTCCTGCTGGCGACACGGACCCAGCCCCCGGCCGACCAGCTCTGGTCGCTGCCCGGCGGCAAGGTCGAGGCAGGCGAGAGCCTGGAGGCCGCGGCCCTACGCGAATTGGAGGAAGAGGTCGGCGTCAGCGCCCGGATCGTCGGCTTCAACCGCCATGTCGAGATCGTCGGCCGCGATCCAAAGGGCGCGGTGACCCATCATTTCGTCATCGCCTCCTTCGTCGGGGAGTGGCTCTCCGGCGAGCCCCGGCCGGGCCCTGAAGCCGGCGCTGTCAAATGGGCCGACCCGTTGAAGCTCGGCGGCCTGCCGACGACGCGCGAGCTCGGCGATGTGCTGCGCCGTGCTGCCGCCATTGTCGCTGGTGATGCTGGCGCATGACGAAGTCCGCGCTTGCAGCCCTGGTCCTCGCCACGCTGGCCGCGAGCCCGGAAGTGCTGCTGGCGCAGGCGCGGCGCCCGGCCCAGCCGCAACAACAGCAGCAACAGCGGCCTGCCGAACCGCCCCCTGCGGAACCGGAATCACCAGCCCCGCCCTATGAGCCGCAATTGCTGCAGCTCGCCGAGATCATCGGCTCGCTCTCCTATCTGCGGACGCTCTGCGAGACCCGCGAGGCGCAGGACTGGCGCGACCGCATGGCGACGCTGCTCGAATCGGAAGGGCGCTCGCCGCAACGGCGCGAGCGACTGGCCAGCGCCTATAACCGCGGCTACCGCGCCTATTCGGCGACGCACCGCACCTGCAGCGACGGCACGCAGGAGGCCTCCGCCCGGCTTGCCCAGGAAGGCGAGAAGCTGGCGAAAGCGCTGGCCGGCCGCTTCGGCGGCTAGTGCAGCAGACTGAAACCAGATGCCAGTTTTCGGGACAATCCGGGACTTCGTGCAGAGCTAGACAGCCATTTTGCCGACGACGATCCGCCTAACGCTCCAGTTTCGGCACAAGCCTGCGCCATCCTTAGGCAGAATTGTCCCCTGCGAATTAACCTTTCTTAAAGACCATGATGGCGCCCGCGGACCATGGGCCGTATCCTTGGCAGGCAAATCACCGGAATGGTCGCGACGTGCATCCGTTCCACTCGACAGGTTTCTTCCGACGCCGGGTACTGCTGCCTTCATGTCTGCTCTCTCCGACGACCTGCCGCTCGACCCGACCCTCGCCGAGGACGTCAAGGACGCCCGGCACGTCGCCTATAGCTATGTCGAGGACGCCTTCGCCGAGGCGCGCCAGGACGGGCTCGATTCCGACGCGCTCGCCCATGCCGCCCTGTTCGCGGCCATGCGCACGCTGGTCGAGACCTATGGCGAGGAGGCGACCGCCGTCTTCGCCGAGGCCCTGCCTGAGAAGATCCGCAACGGCAGCTTCACCATCGGCACGCGCCACTGATTATTCGGCTGCGGCCGGAAGCCTGCTCTGCCCGGAATGGGCGAGCCCCCATAGCGCCAGGGTATGCGCGGCATCGTTGAGCGCCGTTCCGGCCGGCGTCAGCGAATACTCGACCCGCAGCACGGCCTCCTCGAACGCTTTGCGCCTGACGACGCCGTCACGCTCCATCTCGCGCAGCTGCTCGTAGAGCACCTTCTCGCTGATTCCCGGCAGCCGCCGGCGCAATTCGCCGAAGCGCAGCGGCCGCTCGTGCAGCTCCCACAGGATCGCCGACTTCCAGCGCCCGCCGATCACCGACAGCGCCTGGCCCAGACCGCATGTGTCGGGCAGATTGACCCTGATTGGCATAGCCCTCTCCAACCGACCACTTACATTCATGTAAGTAATTGAAATAAAAAATAAAACTGGAAATCTCCTGCGGACGCCGCCGGCATGGGCCGGCTTCGACCAACACAGAAATGCGCGCGACGCCGCGCGATCGAAGGCACGCCTTCTATCGCAGCCGTGCTTCCGCGCTGTCAGGAGAGCAATCGATGAGTGCCATTGTTTCCGTGGTCGGCCTCGGCCGCATGGGCTCCGCCCTCGCCCGAGCCTTCCTGAAGGCCGGCATCACCACCCATGTCTGGAACCGCTCGCCCGATAAGGCCGCAGCGCTCGCCAGCCAAGGTGCGATCCTCGCGCCGTCGGTCGCTGCCGCCGCCGCGGCCGCCGACATCGTCGTCGTCTGCGTCAGCACCTATGCCGATTCGGACAGGCTGTTTCGGGTGCCCGAGGTTGCGGCTGCCCTGCGCGGCAAGCTGATCGTCCAGCTCTCCTCCGGTTCGCCGAACCAGGCGCGCGAGCAGGCGCTGTGGGCGGCCGGCAACGGCACGAGCTATCTCGACGGCGCGATCATGGCGACGCCGGACTTCATCGGCCAGCCCGGCGGCACCGTCCTCTATTCCGGACCTCGGGCCCTGTTCGATGCGCATCGGCCCGTCCTCCTGGCGCTCGGCGGCAACCCGCAATTCGTCGGCGAGGATGTCGGCCATGCCTCGGCACTCGACCTCTCTTTGCTCGGCCAGATGTGGGGCGCGCTCTTCGGCCAGTTCCAGGCGGCCGCGATCTGCCAGGCCGAGGGCATCGCGCTCGACCTGTTCGAGGAGCACCGGCTGGCCTTCCAGCCCGTCGTCGAGGGCGCGGTGGTGGACCTCGTCACCCGCATCCGCGACCGCCGCTTTGCTGCGGATGTGCAGACTCTCGCCTCGCTCGACGTCCACTACGGCGCCTTTGGCCTGCTCCTGCAGCTCTGCAGCGAGCGTGGCCTGCACGATCTCGTCCCCAGGGCGCAGGACAGCCTGTTCCGCAAGGCGATCGAGGCCGGCCATCGCCAGGATGATTTCGCCGCTATCGCGCAGTTCATGCGCTGAAGGACAACGCCAGGCGGTTGCGCTCGGTTTCAGCCGGCCGCCTTTCGCGCCGTCTCGGCCCGGCCGAGCAGCAGATCGCGCTCGCGCCGGTTCCGGGTCATTCCGGCGGCGCGGGTGAACTCGATCTCAGCCTCGCTATGGCGGCCGAGCTTGAGCAGGAAATCGGCGCGCACGCTCGGCAGCAGATGGTAGTTCTTCAACGCCGGGGCAGAGGCAAGCGCATCGACCAGCACCAGCCCTGCCGCTGGCCCTTCCGCCATCGAGACAGCAACGGCGCGGTTTAGTTCTATTACCGGCGAGGGCGTCAGCACGCCGAGCGCGCCATAGAGCGAGGCGATCCTGTGCCAGTCGGTTTCCTCGGCGGTATGGGCACGGGCATGGCAGGCGGCGAGCTCGGCCTGCAGGACATAGGGGCTGGGCTCGGTGGACAGCCTGCGCGCCGTCTCCAGCGCCTTGAGGCCGTGATTGATCAGCAGCCGATCCCAGCGCGCCCGGTTCTGATCGAGCAGCAGCACCGGCGCTCCGTCCGATCCGATACGGGCGCGTAGGCGGGAGGCCTGCAGTTCCATCAGCGCGACGAGGCCGTGGACCTCCGGCTCCTGCGGCGCGAGGCCGGCAAGGATGCGCCCGAGCCGCATCGCCTCCTGGCATAGCGCCGGGCGGACCCAGTCCTCGCCGGCGGTCGCGGCATAACCCTCGTTGAAGATCAGATAGACCACCTCCAGCACCGAGGCGAGGCGGTTCGCCAGCTCGGGGCCGTGCGGCACCTCGTAGGGCACCTTCGCCTCGGCCAGCGCCTTCTTCGCCCGGACCAGGCGCTGCGCCATGGTCGGCTCCGGCACGAGGAAGGCGCGAGCGATCTCCTCGGTGGTGAGGCCGCCGATCAATCGCAGCGTCAGCGCAAGCCGCGCCTCGACTGCGAGCACCGGATGGCAGGCGGTGAATATCAGGCGGAGCAGATCGTCGCCCAGCTCGTCGTCGAGCGCCTCCTCGATCCCGGCGATCGGGTCGGCCTCCTCGTCAAGGTCGCGACCGATCTCCTCATGCTTGCGCTTCAGCATCTTGGCGCGCCGGAGGTCGTCGAGCGCGCGATGCTTGGCGGCCTGCATCAGCCAGGCGCCGGGATTGCGTGGCACGCCTTCTCCCGGCCATTGCTGGAGCGCCGCGACAAGCGCGTCCTGCGCCAGCTCCTCGGCCCGGCCGACATCGCGGGTGACGCGGGCAAGGCTCGCGATCAATCTCGGGGCCTCGATCCGGAAGACCGCCTCGATGGCGCGGTGTGCATCGCTTGCCGTCATGGCCTGCGATACACACCATCAGCAGCGTGGCTGGCAAGCGGCTCAGCCGTTGTCGCCGACCTCCTTCTTGAGACGCTTCCACGCCGCGTCGGCCTCGGGCGAGACCGCATCGCCGAAATCGGCGAGGTCGACGACCGGACGGATCTCGATCTCGGACGGGCCCGGCATCGGATTCGGGCAGCGCTTGACCCAGGCGATCGCGTCATCGAGCGACTTGCACTCCCAGAGCCAGTAACCGGCGACCAGCTCCTTGGTCTCGGCGAAAGGCCCGTCGACGACCGAGCGCTTCTCGCCGTCGAACTGGACGCGCGCGCCCTTCGCGCTCGGCTGCAGCCCGTCGCCACCCTTCATGATGCCGGCCTTCACCAGCTCTTCATTGTAGGCCATCATCGCATCGACCAGTTCCCGGGTCGGCGGGGCACCGGCTTCGCTATCCTTGGTCGCCTTGACCATCACCATGAAACGCATCGGTCTTCTCCGTTTTGACTGGAGCGGTGCAAGACACATCTGCCCCCTCCGGATTGGAATCGGGTTTTGAGTTGCCGTCGGCTCAGCCGGCGAGCTTCGCCGCCTCCGCGCGCAGGCGCTCCTCCTGCTCGCGCAGTTCCGGCGTCATCGCCTCGCCGAAATCCTCCATCTCGAAGATCGGGCGCAGCTCGATCTCGGTGCCGCCGTCGAATGGCGCGCGCTTCAGCCACTCGACCGCCTCGTCGAAGGAGCGGACCTGCCAGATCCAGAAGCCGGCCAGCAGTTCCTTGGTCTCGGCGAAGGGCCCGTCGGTAATCGCCCGCTCCGCCCCCGAGAAGCGCATGCGCAGCCCCTTCGAGCTCGGATGCAGTCCCTCGCCCGCCAGCATCACGCCGGCCTTCACCAGCTCCTCGTTATAGGCGCCCATATGGGTGAGCAGGGCCTCGCTCGGCATCACGCCGGCTTCGCTGTCCTTGTCGGCCTTGACCAGAACCATCACACGCATCGGTCTTCTCCTGTCTTTTAGGGTTGGTTTCGCTTCGCTGTGGAGCGGGAGAAGTCCCGCCCTCTGTTGTCACGTCGAACGAGGCAGGCCCCGATCGACAGGTCGCCGAATTTTTTTTCAGCCCCTGGCCGAATATTTTTCGCGGCGGGCGATTTCGGCGGCGCTCGGCTCGGCGAATTCGAACGAGCCGGTGGTAACCTCGCCCTCGCGGCGATAGGTCGCCATGAGCACGCCGGTGCTGGAGGCACTGCTCTCGACCAGCTTGAACGCGGCCGGCATCGCGCCAGTGCCGAACAGGCGCTTGCCCTTGCCGAGCACGACCGGGAAGGTCAGCAGCGTGATCTCGTCGATCAGGTCCCTGGCCAGCAGCGCCTGGATCAGCTCGCTCGAGCCCTGCAGCAGGAGCTTGCGCCCGTCCTGGCGCTTCAGCGCCGCGACTTCCGCAGCCGGGTCGCCACGCAGCGCGACGCTATTCTGCCAGCCAAGCGTCTGCGGCTCCGAGGTCGCGACATATTTGGTGATGGCGTTGAACTTGACCGCGATCGGATCGTCGCCGGCATAGGGCCAGTGCGCCGCGAAGATGTCGTAGGTCCGGCGGCCGAGCAGCAGGTCGAACTCGTCGGACAGCGCCTTGTCCATCACCTTGCCCATCGCCTCGTCCCAGTAATGGAAGGTCCAGCCGCCATGGCTGAAGCCGCCCTGCGGGTCCTCATGCGGGCCGCCCGGCGCCTGCATGACGCCATCGAGCGACACGAAGGTGGCGGCAACGACTTGTCTCATCTGACTTCTCCCGATCGAAGGAACCTGTCGGCTCCGTGAAGGCAGGAGCCTCGCGGCCGGGCCATCCGCCCATTCCGCTGCTCCTTGCCTTCACGTCGAACGACCGATTGCCGGATCGACAGCCCCTCGAAAAAATTCTTCGGCGGGCGACGGCACCCGTTTCCTGCTTCGGCCGGAGCATCGGTTGAGCCTTGCGCCGAAGCACCCTAACTATCGGGACGAACGGCGCCCGCGCCGAAACAGCAATCGCTCAGAGAGCCAGCCATGCCGGCAACCAGACTGGTCGACCGCGGCGTCATCCGCGTCAGCGGCGACGACGCCCGCGATTTCCTCGACAACATCGTCACCAACGCGATGGAGACCGTCACGCCCGAGCGAGCCGGATATGGCGGGCTGCTGACACCGCAAGGCAAGATCATCGGCGATTTTCTGATCGTCGCCGTGCCGGAAGCGGAAGGCGGCGGCTTCCTGCTCGACACGCCCTTACTCCAGACCGCCGACCTGATGAAGAAGCTGAAGCTCTACAAGCTGCGCGCCAAGGTGACGCTCGACGATCTCAGCGACAGTGCGGCGGTAATCGCCGCGACCGATGGCGGCAAGCTGCCGGCCGATGCCGGGCTGGTCTATGCCGATCCGCGCCTGCCCGAACTCGGCGAGCGCGCTATCGTCGATCGCGATGGCGCCGACGAGCTCGTCGATGCCTCGATGGACGACTATCATGCCCGCCGCATCGGCCTCGGCATCCCCGATGGCGGGCGCGACTTCCTCTATGGCGACACCTTCCCGCACGAAGCGCTGTTCGACCAGCTCGGCGGCGTCTCCTTCAGGAAGGGCTGCTATATCGGCCAGGAGGTCGTCTCGCGCATGCAGCATCGCGGCACCGCGCGCTCGCGTATCGTGCCGATCGTCTTCAGCGACGGGGTGATCCCGGAGGACGGCGTCGAGGCCAGCGCCGGCGGCAAGACGCTCGGCCGCGTCGGCTCCTGCGCCAATGGTCACGGCCTCGCCCTGCTTCGGCTCGACCGGGTGGCGGATGCGCTCGCCGCCGGCCACACGCTCGACGCCGGCGGCCTTGCCTTCACCCTGGCGCCCAAGCCGTCCTTCATCCGCTTCCCCTATCCGGGCGAGCCAGAATTCGGAGCAGCGGCATGAGTGCCTTTGTAAGCCAAGCGGAAGTGGACGCACTGCTCGCTATGGATAAACATCGGATCGATGAGGAGCGCTTAGATTTGCCAGACGTGGGCGGGGGAGTGATCGTCCCACTGCTTTCCGCCGACGGAGCTGAACACTTTCATTTGGACATAAGTCGCAGTCGAATGAATCTAGCTAAGGGGAAATTTCAAAACCGCGCCCGAACTACGATGGTTTTGGCCCGCGTCGATATCGGCGGCGCGCCGCACCGAAACCCAGATGGCGAAGAGATTGGATGCCCCCATATCCACCTCTACCGGGAAGGCTACGGAGATCGATGGGCATTTGCTGTCCCACCAGATAAATTCACTGATCCAAGCGACCACTGGCAAACATTAAACGATTTTATGAGGTTCTGTAATATAACTCGGCCACCGCTCTTTAATCGTGGGCTTTTCTCGTGAGTGAGATCGACACCCTTGTAGACGGTTATTGGCGGTGGCTGCGCGATAAGACCGCGATCCGCCAGGTTAAAGATTGGACCGAAATCACTACCCCCTACCTTGATCGGCACAATGATTATTTGCAGATTTACGCTCGCAAATCGGCCAATGGGTTCATTCTGACCGATGGTGGGGAAACTCTACTCGATCTTGAGCAATCCGGCTGCGCGATGGGCAGCGGTAAACGGCAGCTCATTTTGCAATCTATATTGAACGGATTTGGTGTAGAAAAATCTGGAGATGCCATTCAGACGCACGCGACACCAGACAATTTTCCGTTGAAAAAGCACAATCTGATACAGGCACTACTGTCTGTTCATGATATGTTTTTCTTAGCTTCATCAACTGTAGAAGCCATATTTTACGACGATGTCGCTGCTTGGCTAGAAAGCGTAGATATTCGATTTACTTCGAGAATTAAATTCTCCGGTAAAAGTGGATTTGATCATATGTTTGATTTTGTTATCCCGAAATCCAAAAATGCATCCGAGCGTATAATTCGAGCAATAAATAATCCAAGCCGAACCACAGCTCTAAATCTAATTGCAGCTTGGCTTGATACCAGGGCGAGCAGGCCAGAAGACGCGCAGCCTTTTGCATTTGTGAATGACAATGAAAAGATCATTGGCAGCAATGTCACGGATGCACTGATAAACTACGGCATTACACCGATCGCGTGGAGCCAGCGTGATCAATTTGTCGAGCGGTTAGCGGCATGAGCGGGCGCGAGGCGGTCGAGGGTCCCGACGGCAAATATCGCTGCATCTGGCCGGGGAGCGATCCGCTCTATCTCGCCTATCACGACACCGAATGGGGCGTGCCGGAATATGATTCCCGCGCGCTCTGGGAAAAGCTGATGCTCGACGGCTTCCAGGCCGGCCTGTCCTGGATCACCATCCTGCGCAAGCGCGACGCCTTCCGCGCCGGCTTTTCCGGTTTCGAGCCCGAGACCGTCGCCCGCTTCGGCGAGGCCGATGTCCAGCGCCTGCTGGCGGATGCCGGGATCGTGCGCCATCGCGGCAAGATCGAGGGCACCATCCGCAATGCCCAGGCCTATCTCAGGCTGAGCGAGAAGGGCCCCTTCACCGATTTCCTCTGGAAGCATCTCGACGGGCGGGTGATCCAGAACAGCTTCCGGACACACGAAAACGTCCCGGCCGAGACCGCCGTCTCCAAGGCGATCTCGAAGGAGCTCAAGGCCGCCGGCTTCACCTTCTGCGGCCCGACCATCGTTTATGCGGTGATGCAGGCCTGCGGCATGGTCAACGACCACCTCACCGGCTGCTTCCGCTGGCAGGAATGCGCGGCGCTGGCGCGCGACACGCGCCCCGCCGCCTGATGGCCAAACCTCCCGCTCCGCCGCGCGCCTGGCAGCGCATGCTGTCGGGCCGGCGGCTTGACCTGCTCGACCCTTCCCCGCTCGATGTCGAGATCGAGGACATCGCCCATGGCCTCGCCCGCGTCGCCCGCTGGAACGGCCAGACCCGCGGCGTGCATTCCTTCTCGGTGGCGCAGCATTGCCTGTTGGTCGAGGCGATCGCGGGGCATCTCAACCCGGACTGGCCGCGCGAGTGGCGCCTGATGGCACTGCTGCACGATGCGCCGGAATACGTCATCGGCGACATGATCTCGCCGTTCAAGGCGGTGATGGGCGATGCCTACAAAGGCGTCGAGCTGCGCCTCTTGGGCGCGATCCATCTGCGCTTCGGCCTGCCGGCGACGACGCCGGCAATCGTCAAGCGCAAGACCAAGGATGCCGACAAGATCTCGGCCTTCCTCGAAGCCACCGAGCTCGCCGGCTTCGAGCGCAAGGAGGCGCTGCGCTTCTTCGGCCGGCCGCAGGCCCTGCCGCGCGAGGTACTGGCGCTGATCGAGCCGCAGGCGACGGAGGAAGCGCAGGCGGCGTTCCTGAAGCGGTTTGGCGAACTCGCGGCTGCCGGCTGAACGCCTCGCCAATTCGCTCCGGCGAGTCAGGCCGGGGCGATCTTCGAGAACCGGAGCGCAGCGGACATTGGTCCGTGATCACCGGGAGCGCAGAAGATCGTCTCGGATGGCCGCCGGAGTAGAATTGGCGAGGCGTTCAGTAGCAGGATACGAATTCCCGGTAGACCCACCCCACCACATGGTTGCGGCCACGCGGGCTGATCAGCGCCCAGGCCCGGCCCCGCTCGTCGGATGAGGTGTTGATCACCCTGATGCCGACGCCGTTGCTGACGCGGCCGATGATCTCGCCATTGGGCGTCTCGCGGATGTTGAGCGGCGTGCCCGTCGGGTCGGTGACGGCGCAGCGGTTCTGGGCGAAGGCCGGAGCCGCCGAAAGGCAGATGGCCAGCGCGGCGGTGAGCAGGCCGAGGCGGGTGGCGGTCATGAATCAATCCCCTGATCGTCAACCTGCACGCCCCGCGCGGTGACACGCATTTGCAATGGCGCAGTCAGGGCCGCTTTCGCCGCGTTGCGCGATTGTTTCCATTTATGATCAGATGATCTGACATTCTCTGCCATACCCGAGAAAATCAGGCAGGCCCATAATAAGCTCATCTGATCGCAGCCTTGGGAGATGACAGCCATGACCGCCCCGACCAGCCTGAAGCTTCCTGCCGGCGTTGTCGTCAAGGGCGCTCTCGCCGAGCGTTATGACGAAATCCTGAGCCATGACGCGCTCGCTTTCGTCGCCGATTTGCAGCGCCGTTTCAACGAGACCCGCAAGCGCCTGCTCGCTCTGCGCAAGGAGCGCCAGAAGCGCTTCGACGCCGGCGAGACCCCGGATTTCCTGACCGAGACCAGGCACATCCGCGAAGGCGACTGGAAGGTGGCGCCGATCCCGGCCGACCTGCTCGACCGCCGCGTCGAGATCACCGGTCCGGTCGACCGCAAGATGATCGTCAATGCGCTGAACTCCGGCGCCAAGGTCTTCATGGCCGATTTCGAGGACGCCTCCTCGCCGGTCTGGGCCAACATGGTCGAGGGCCAGATCAATCTCCGGGATCGCTGGGCCGGCAAGATCGATTTCACCGACGCGACCTCGGGCAAGGCCTACAAGCTCAAGGACAAGCCGGCCGTCCTGATCATCCGCCCGCGCGGCTGGCATCTTCCCGAGCGCCATATCGAGATCGACGGCGAGATCGCCTCGGGCTCGCTGGTCGATTTCGGCCTCTATCTCTTCCACAACGCCAAGGCGGCGCTGGCGCAGGGCTCGGGCCCCTATTTCTATCTGCCCAAGCTCGAGAGCCATCTCGAGGCGCGCCTCTGGAACGACGTCTTCGTCGCCGCCCAGTCCGCGCTCGGCCTGAAGACCGGCACGATCAAGGCGACAGTGCTGATCGAGACCCTGCCGGCCGCCTTCGAGATGGACGAGATCCTCTACGAGCTGCGCGACCATATGGCCGGCCTCAATTGCGGCCGCTGGGACTACATCTTCTCCTTCATCAAGAAGCTTGCCCGCAACAAGGCCTTCGTCCTGCCCGACCGCTCGCAAGTCGTGATGACCAAGGCCTTCCTGCGCGCCTATTCGCTGCTGCTGATCAAGACCTGCCATCGCCGCGGCGCCTTCGCCATGGGCGGCATGGCGGCGCAGATCCCGGTCAAGAACAACCCCGAGGCCAATGCCGCCGCCTTCGCCAAGGTCAAGGCCGACAAGGAGCGCGAGGCCGGCGACGGCCATGACGGCACCTGGGTCGCCCATCCCGACCTCGTGCCCGTCGCGATGGAGGTGTTCGACCGGCTGATGCCGCAGGCGAACCAGCTCGGCAAGCTGCGCGAGGACGTCTCGGTCGGCCGCGAGAACCTCTTGGAGGTCCATCAGGGCACCCGCACCGAGGACGGCTTCCGCGAGAACATCCGCGTCGGCGTGCAGTATCTTGAGGCCTGGCTGCGTGGCCGTGGCGCCGTGCCGATCTACAACATGATGGAGGACGCTGCGACCGCCGAGATCAGCCGCGCCCAGATCTGGCAGTTCGTCCAGTATGGCGTCGCGCTCGAAGGCGGGGCCAAGGTCGACGCCGACCTGTTCAAGCGCTGCCTGCCCGAGGAGATGGCGCGGGTGAAGGGCGAACTCGGCGCCGAGGCCTATGACAAGGGCCGCTTCCCCGAGGCGATCGACCTGTTCTCGAAGCTCTCGCTCGCGCCTGAGTTCGAGGAATTCCTGACCGTGCCGGCTTACGGGAAGCTGGGGTGATCCAGTCGCCCGCGCCGCTCGGACGGGCGGCGCGGGTTTACCTCTTTCGGTCTTGGATTTTGGCCTTTGCCGCAATGGGTCGTAAGCTGACGTCGTGCCCATCGCTGCTTCGACAATCGTCCTCGCGACGACTTCAGGGACGTCAGAGCCAGCGGCGAACCTCGGCCCTGTAGCGGCGGTAGTCGTCGCCGAACTTCGCTTCGAGATAGCGCTCCTCGCGGGCGATCACCTGCGTCTGGATCACGATCAGCACCAACGGGAGCAAGGCAAAGGCGATCGGCCCGTCGAAGCCGATCGCAAGGCCGGCATAGACAAGCGCCATGCCGAGATACATGGGATTGCGGGTCCACCGATAAGGGCCGGTCGTTGCGATGAGGCTCGTAGGCCGCGACGGCCGAACATTGGTGCCCAGCCGCCGGAACAGCCCCGCCGCCGCAAGCATCATCGCCGCGCCGGCAACGAACAGCAGCGCGCCTGCTGTGATCAGCAACCACCAGTCGATGCCGAAGGAGCGCAGGGTGACGAACCGCTCCGCCGCCAGCCCCAATAGCAGCGCCCCCAGATAGATGAAGGGCGGAGGGAAGCGCACACCCGCGCTGTCCGGTTGGACGGCCATGCTGATCCTCCAATCTATGCTGTCAAACCAGCATCGACTGCTGGGCGAAGATACCCGCCATCGCGCCTTGCCATGATGCCGTGGTGACCGAGGGGATCCCGGGGTTGGCGAGGTCGCCGGCGGCGTAGATGCCGGGCGTGCTGGTTTCGCGGCGCTCGTCGGTCTTGATAGCGATGCCGGTTGGCGTAGCGACGGTGGTGAGGCCTAGTGTTTCATGCAGGCTTGCGGACGGCTTGTTGCGCGGATGCGCGAACAGAATGTCGACCGCGATATCGGGGCCGGTATCGAGCTTGATGGTGGCACCATGGCTCCCGTGACGGGCGATCCCGGTGATCCGTCCATCAATGACAGGTACCTTTCGGCCTGCCAGATCGGCCCGGATGTCGGGAGCGATGTCGTGGACATCAGCGAAAACCGTCAAATTGTCGGTCCAATCGTGAAACAGCCTGACCTGATTCATCGACTGCGGACCCGACCAGACAAGGCCCCAATGCTGGTCGGCCACTTCAAAGCCGTCGCAATAGGGGCACGGGATGACGGATGTGCCCCAGTTTTCAGCATAGCCAGGAACATCAGGCATCTGGTCGACGATGCCGTAGCTCAGGATCACGCGGCGCGCCTTAAGGCTCTCGCCATCGCTCGTGCGGACGGAGAAATCGTCGATGGCACCGTAGACGCTGTCGGCGCGGGCATTGACCATTTTGATCGCAGGATAGCGCGCGAGTTGCTGCCGCGCCTCGGCCAGGATGGCCGATGGTGGCTTGTCATCGTGGCCGAGCAGACCGTGCGAGCGGCCGGCGAAGCGATTGCGCGGCAGGCCGGTATCGAGAACGGTGACTTTGCGGCGGGCACGGCCGAGCTGCAGCGCGGCGGCGAGACCGGCAAAGCTGCCGCCGATGATGATGACGTCATCCATGGTGATGGGCTCCTTGTTGGGGATGGAAGAGGATGGGCCGGACCTGGCGGTGGCCGGGGCGCGGGCGATGCCGATGGCGGAAAGCGCCGCGGCCAGCTTCAGCAGGGTTCGTCGCTGCATGGATCTCTCGTGTTTCAGGTCGACGATCGTCTGACGAACACGCTTGCATATTTATAGAACTTAATGGTATCGTAATTCAGAAATTACGATACTGTCAAGGACCAGAATTATCGTGACTGAAAATCGCCAAGGCCGGCGCGGCCGGCCCCCAAACCAGGCGCTTGGCCAAACGATCGTCGGCGCCGCGAGCGAACTCTTTGTGGAACTGGGTTTTCAAGCGACGACCCTGGACAAGATCGCCCAGCGAGCGAGAATCTCGAAGCTCAGCATCTATCGGCATTTCGAGAACAAGGAGGCACTGTTCGGCGCGGCCATCGCGGCCCACTGCCATCAGTTTGCACCTCTGGCCCTTGTTGAAGGGCTCGAGGGATCGGCCGAAGATCAGCTCATGGCGGTGGGAGCATCCCTGCTTCGCACGCTGCTGAGCCCGGACGTCCGCAGTGTCGAGGCCATGATCATGGCCGACAAGACGAACCAAACGTCGCTAAGCAAGCTCTTTTACGAGGCCGGCGCCGCTCATGTCATCGGCCAAATTGAGGCCCTGTTGCGTCAGATGCATGCGAAGGCGGTATTGAACGTGCCCGATCCTCTCCAGTCCGCCCGCTTGTTTGCCGCGCTATTCAAAGGATCCGATCTCCTGATGATCGCACGCTTTGATGAGGCGAGAGCAGAGGACGACAACGAGATCGAATCCTATTGCCGGTCGGCCGTCGCCATGTTCATCGCCGCGCACGGTGGCAAAGGCCACGCGGGCGGATAGCCTCCTGCCACAACCGGCTCACTAAGCGAGAGACCGCTTTGGGTCCGAAACGGACCCTCAACGCTTGCTGGCGGGAATAGTCATCAACCTTATCCCCGCCCTCGCAACCTCCCGTATAATGCCGCGCATCCCATCCCCGAGGGGCGGCCGACCGGAGGCAAGCTGATTGGCGGGGTGGGTGCGGCGCCTGCGGGCGAGGGTTGCGCCTCGCTCCCGGGAGGCTTCGGGAACCGACCTGGAGGCACTACGACCTCTGCGCGAGGAGCTCGCTAGACCGCGCCGGCGTCAGCCGGCGCGACAGAAGCGCGGCCCGGAGTTTTCAAATCGCCGCTTGGCGGAGCGCCACGGGGCGTGCGGATGGTGGCTCAATCCATCCGCGCCGCTTCCTGGCTCAACGGAAGCGGATCACCAAACGCGCCTCGCGGCGCTCCGCTGCCCCTCACATGCGACAACGCCCGCAGGATCGGCCTGCGGGCGGGGATAGGCTTGGGCGCGATCTTCCTTCTCCCCCCGGGGGAGAAGGTGGCAGCGCGCAGCGCTGACGGATGAGGGAAGTCCAGCCCGACGCTCAGCGCTCACCCGGTCGTCCCGCCCTCATCCCCTGCCGGACCTTCTCCCCCGAGGGGAGAAGGAGGCTAGCAGAGAATCGATGCTCGCCCTTTGCAACCGCCATCGCGCCCCCTATCTCGCCAGTTTCCATCGGAGCATGACCATGCGGCTCGCGTTCCTGTCTGCCCTTGCGCTCAGCCTGCTGGCGATGAATGCCGCTAATGCCGAACCGCTGAAACCCGAACGCAAGATCGAGGCGACCTCCGATTTCGCCGGCAAGAAGCGCAAGGCGGCCAATGACATCAGCGGCATCGCCTGCCGCCCGCCGGCCGGCGGCGAATGGCGCTGCCTGATCGTCAACGACGAAAGCAAGGCGGCCCAGTTCGCGACGCTGTCACAAGGCGCGATCAAGCCCGAACGCCCCCTGCCGCTCATCGGGGACGCTGCGCCCGTCGCCAGCGGGCGCCAACCGACGATCGGCTGCCCGAAGCCGGGCAACTTCGGCGAGTTCGACGGCGAGGGTGTCGCCTATGCCGATCGCGTGTTCTATGCCGTCGGCTCGCATGGCTGCTCGCGCCATGGCGGCGAGTATCGCCCCTCCTCCTTTCTGCTGGCACGCATTGCACCCGGCAATGGCGAAGCCGGCACGCCCGAATTCAGCTGGCGCGTCGCCGACCTGCTCGCCGCCGCCACGGAGGTCGCGCCCTATCTCGGCAAGCCGCTCGACGCTGGGGCGAACGGGCTCAACATCGAGGGTCTCGCCGTCGTCGGCGATCGACTCTGGCTCGGCCTGCGCGCTCCCTCGCTCGACGGCCACGCCTTCCTGGTCGGCGGCAGCGTCGCCGAGTTGTTCAAGCCGGGCAGCGAGCCGGCGACGGACAAGCCCCCGTTCCTCGCCTTCCGGGCCGGCGCGCAGCGCGGCGTGCGCGATCTCGCCCCGCTCGCCGATGGCCGCCTGCTCGTCCTCGTCGGCCCGGCGCAGGACCAGGACGTGCCCTATGCGGTCCTTCTGCTCGACCCCGCCGACCCCGGCTCGGTCCGCGAACTCGGCGAACTGCGCACGCGCAAGAACGCCAAGGCGGAGGCGCTCACCGTGCTGGCGCAGGAGCGCGACGAGCTGCGCGTTATCGTCGGCTATGACGGGGTGAAGAACGGCGAGTTCGAGGAATACCGACTGAAGCTGCGCTGATACTGTAGATCGAGCCGCAGATGCAGCAACTTTGTCGACGATCTGATTACCGGACGTAAATGACCCCGGCAGTATATCAGGCAGCATTGCTGCACTGATTTTCTGAGGCTGGGGCATGATGAGGACGATAATCGCCAGTACCGTTGCCGGGCTGCTTGCCGGCTCCGCCGCATTCGCCGCCGATCTTCCTTCCCGCAAATCCGTGATCGCTCCGCCGATCGTACCCGCCTTCACTTGGACGGGCTTCTATGTCGGCGTCAACGCCGGCTATTCCTGGAACGACAGCAAGACGCATTACAGCTACGCGCTCAGCAATCCCGCCGATTTCGCCGAGTTCAACGCGCTCGGCCTGGTGCCGCAACGCCTCGGCCGCAATGCCGACGGTTTCACCGGCGGCGGGCAGATCGGCTACAACCATCAGATCGGCCAGTTCGTCCTCGGCGCCGAGGCCGATTTCCAATATCTCGATGCGCGCCAGAGCGCTGGCCAATCGGTCACGCTGCTGGATGCCAACGGCAGCAACGCGACCGTGTTCACCGGCACGCGCTCCAGCCTCGACTGGCTCGGCACGCTGCGGGCCCGCGCCGGCTACGCCTTCGACCGCACGTTGCTCTACGCCACCGGTGGCCTCGCCTATGGCCGCAGCGCGAGCAACTCCTTCATCACCTCGGTCGGCGTCGACGATGACGGCCCCTTCGTCGGCCTCTGGAGCGGCTCGAAGAGTGGCACCAGGCTCGGCTGGACGGTCGGCGCCGGCGTCGAATACGCCATCACCGACAATCTGACGCTCAAGGCCGAGTATCTCTATTACGATCTCGGCCGGGCGAAGTATCAGATCGCCGGCGTCTCGACCGATCCCGATGACGAATTCCTCGGCGCCACCGTCCGCCGCGACACCAAGGGCAGCATCGTCCGCGCCGGCCTGAACTGGAAGTTCTCGACCTTCTGATCGCTGGACTTGGTCATCGCGGCGGCCGACCATCCGCCGCGATGACGAATCTCACAGCCTTCCTCGACCGCCTCGATTCCATCGTCTCCCGCTATCTCGCCGAGGTCGCCGGTCCGCGCGAACGGCTCGCCTTGTTGCGCTGGCAGATCGCCGAGCGCCATGCGCTCGACCGGCGCGAAACCATGCCGGGCCACGCCACCACCAGCGCCTTCGTGCTCTCGCCCGACCATGCCCAGGTCCTGCTGATCGACCACGTCGTGATCGGCCGCTGGCTCCAGCCCGGCGGCCACTATGAGCCGGCCGGAAGCTTCCATGAATCGGCGCTGCGCGAGGCGGTGGAGGAGACCGGCGTCACCACTCCGGTCCTGCATCCCTGGCATCGCGGCGGCGACCTGCCCTTCGCCATCGACAGCCATGAGGTGCCGGGCAACCCTCGTCGCAACGAGCCGCCACACATCCACCATGACCTGCAATATCTCTTCATCGCCGATCCCGCCCTGCCGCTGGTCGCCCAGGAAGAGGAGGTCCATGCTGCGGCCTGGAAGCCGATCGCGGCGCTGGCGGAGATTGCCCCTGTCGCATTCGCCCGCCTGCGCAGCCTGAGCCCGTCCGGCTGAGCCGGCGGCTGCGGCTGTTGCCGCGCCGCAACAATACCCGGGTATAATGCGATCGCCGAAGAGTCCATATTGCGACTCATTCGCATTTGCGTAAGCTGGATTCGCCAACAGGATCGCCAGCCATGCTGAAGCTCACCGCCTTCGCTCTTGCCGTCTCGGGCCTGCTCTCGCCCGCCTTTGCCGCCGATCTCCCGCCGCGCAAAGCGGCCCCGGCAGCCCCGCCGGTGCTCTCGGCCTGCAGCGAAAGCGAGGGCATCCCGACCGACGCTTTCGGCTTCACCACCGGTTCGGATGTCGCCGATGTCGGCTCCTTCGGCGCGAGCCTGACCTATAATGGCGGCTTCGGCGTCCGCGACGGCCGCCAGGCGGCGCATGGCCTGCAGCTCCAGGGCTCCTACGGGCTCTTTCCCTGCTTCGAGATCGGCCCCTATCTGCTCGGCGGCTATACCGATGCCACCATCGCCGGCACGAAGGCGGACAACCGCAGCGTCGGCGCCGGCATCGAGATGAAATACCGCCTGCTCGGTCGCGACCTGCACGGCATCGGCCTGACCGTCGTCGTCGACCCCAGCTTCAACCGCACCGATCCGACCGGCGCCGGCAACTTCACCACCTACAACACCGGCATCCGCCTCTTCGCCGACAAGACGCTGGTTCCCGGCAAGCTCTACGCCGCGCTCAACCTGTCGCACGACCTGACCTGGACGGGCCCGAGCCCCTATCTGCGCTCCTCGACCTTCACGGTCGGCGGCTCGCTGGCCTGGCAGCTCGTCGACGGCCTCTATCTCAGCGGCGAGGTCCGCCATCTACGCCGTCACAGCGAACTCGGCTTCGGCAAGGAAGCCGGCTACGCCACCTTCGCCGGTCCCGGCGTCTTCTGGCAGGCGAACAAGCAATTCGCCATCTCGGCAGCCTACAACATCCAGGTCGCCGGCAAGGCCAAGGGCGTGCCGGGCGATCTCGACGTCACCAATTTCAGCCAGCACGTGCTGAAGGTGAAGGCGGCCTATAGCTTCTGAGCGAGGGCGCGAAGCCTCATTCCGGAACCTGCTGGCCGACAGTCGCGCTCGCTTCGGCTTCGGGCTCTGCCTGTTGCTGCGCGCTGCTATCGGCCTCTTTCCTGCTGATCGTCTCGACCACATCACCGGCGAGTTTCTCCAGCAATTGCTTCTCGCGCTGGTCGAGCGTGCGCGCTTCCGCATCGAGGATGCAGAGCGCTCCAAGGACGAAGCCGTCGGCAGAGCGCAGCGGTGCGCCGGCATAGAAGCGCAGTCCCCAGGTCTTGGCGACGGGATTGTCGGTGAAGCGCGCATCGCGCTCGGTATCGGCGACGACCAGCGTCTCGCCACCGGCCACGACATAATCGCAGATCGCCGCCCGGCGCGGCAGGATCGGCCGGCCGGCTTCGTCCCGGCCAAAACCGGACAATTCCTTGCTGCCGCCAATCACGATCTCCCGCTCGGCATCGATCGCGGAGATCATCGCCACATCGACATCGAAAGCATCGGCCGCGCGCTTGGCGATCGCATCGAGATCGTCGCGCAGCGCCTCGTCGAGGAAGCCCGTTCCGGCGAGCGCCGCCACGCGCTCGGCATCATTGGCCGGCGCCTCCGCTCCGACCGGCTCGCCCGCCATCTCGGGCAGCAGACGCTGGACCCGGCCGATCGCTTCCTGGATCGAGGTCGCGATTTCCTCTGCCCCGATGGCCTCCGGCGCACCGCTCGCCAGCGCCTCGGGCGAGACCGTCCAGAGCACGACGACGATCTTCAACTCCGGCCAGCGCTGCCGCAGCCGACGACAGAACTGCCGGGCGGCACCGTCCGGTTCGCTGCTGAAATAGTTGATGCAGACGACCGGCACCCTGTCGAGATCGAGCCTGGCAACCGAGTTTGCCGTGACATGGGCGACCCTGCGGGTTTGCGCAGGGATGTCTTCGAGGCCGAGAGCATGGGCGAGCATCTCGGCGGCGATCGCATCGATCTCCCATTTGCCGCCGATGCAGACGACCTTTGGAGAAGAAGCGGTCGCATCGGCGGCCGGATGCTCCTCGCGCAATTCCTCCAGCAGCGCCTCCATTCCCTCGGCGACGCGCAGGCGATGGGCGGCGGTTGCCTGCCGCCCATAATCGTCATGGGCGAGCCGCAGCACAGAAATGCCGACGCTGTCGTAGAAGGGCGTCACCGCGAGCGTTTCGATCTCGCCCTCGGCGATCTCGATGGCTTCGTCGACATCGCCCGCGAGCAGGCGCTGGTAGATCCGCTCCGCCGGGCTGAGCACTGGTACCGAGCCGAGCAGCGTGTCGAGGAACTGCAACTGCGGCAGGGTCTTGCCTAGAACGAGCAGGCAGACCGTCAGCGGCGTCGACAGGATCAGGCCGACCGGCCCCCAGAGTGCCGTCCAGAAGGTCGCGGCGGCAATCAGCGAGATCGCCGAGAGCCCGGTGCTGGTGCCGTAGAGCATCGGCTCGACGAAATTGTTGCTGATGAGCTCGAGCCCCGCGATCAGCGCGAGCGTCCACAGCACCATGTGCCAGCCGGGATCGACCGCAAAGGCAAGCGCCAGCGGGAAGATGGCCGAGATCAGCGCGCCGACATAGGGCACGAAGCGCAGCACCGCCGCGACGACGCCCCAGAGCAGCGCGCCGGGCACGCCGATCAGCCACAGGCCGAGCGCCAGCGGAATGGCGAAGGTGGTGTTCACCACGAGCTGCATCAGGAGGTAGCGGCTGATCCGCCGGCCGGCATCCTCGATCGCGTCGGTCGAGCGGTGCAGGTTGCCGCCGAGGATGCGCAGCAGCCGGTCGCGCAGATCGGTGCGATCCAGCAAGGCGAGTACCACGAAGACGAGGACGATGCCGGCCGTCGCCAGCGGCTCGAGCACCCGCCCGAGCCAGATCAGGGCGACCTGCAGCTGGGTGCCGGGCGCCGATACGACCTCGACCCGTTGCGCCTCGCTGCCCTGCACTGCTTCGACTTCCTTCTGAAGGGAGGCGATCGCGTTCAACGCGCCGTCGAGCATCCCCGGCGCCCTGAACTGCGCCTTGAGATCGTTGATCTTGCCGTGGATGGTCGACTGATAGGTCGGGAGCTGCTCGCCCAGCGAACGCAGCTGCGTCCCCAGGACAAGGAAGAGCCCACCTAGCAGCACCAGCACGACGGTCATCACTGTCGCGATCGCGATCACCTTGGGCAGCCCACGTCGGCGCAGCCACATCACCAGCGGATTGAGTGCGAAGCCGATCAGGAAGGCGAAGGCGAGCGGGATCAGGATGTCCTGACCGTAATAGAGCGCCGCGATGATCACCGCGGCGGAGACCAGCGTCGCCGCCACCCTGACGATGTCGCTCGCGCCCGTATCGCTTGCACCGAGGCCGCCCGCCTCCGGCTGGATCATGGTTCGGCGGACTGGCGGTGTCGTCATCATGGTCGAAGCCCCCCGGCCCGCTCTGGATGGTCTTGAGAACGTGAGAGAGACGGCCCGGTTCCCCGAAACCCGCCCCGCATTGCGAACTGCAAGCCGCAGACGCTAAGAGGAAGCGATCTTCAACCGCGGGTATCTGCAATGACGCGCGACGAGGCCGGAAGCGGCGCATCTGACAAGGCCGGAACGATCTGCCGGGCGCTGCGCCGGGCGATCATCGAGCGGGCGCTCGAACCGGGCGCGACCTTGCCCGAGGATGCCCTCGGCGAGCGCTTCGGCGTCAGCCGCACCCTTGCGCGCCATGCGCTCGGCCAACTCGCCGCCGAAGGGCTGGTCGAACTGCGCCGCAACCGCACCGCCGTGGTGGCGACGCCAAGCTGGCAGGAGGCGCGCGACACCTTCGACATCCGCATCGAGCTGGAGGGCCTCGTCGTGCGCCAGCTCGCTGGCCGCCTGAGCAAGACGCAGCTCGCAACCTTGCGCGCCCATGTCGATGCCGAGGATACGGTGCGCGGCGAATCCGACGCGGTCTCGATCCGGCTCGCGACCGAATTCCACATCCTGCTTGCTGAGATGACGGAAAGCCCGATCCTCATCCGCTACGTCAGCGAGCTCGCTTATCGCTGCTGCCTGATCCTCTCACTCTACAGCCGGCCGCACTCCTCGGAATGCGGCGTCAACGAACATCGCCTGCTGATCGATGCGCTCGAGAGCGGTGATGCCGCAAAGGTCATCAGCCTGATGCACCGCCATCTCGATTCGGTGGCGGAGCGGGCGCTGGTGGCGCAGGCCAAGCCGCGTGGACGCGACATCATGGCGATCCTCGCGCCCTATGCCGAAACATCGCAATCAGCCGGCAAGCCTCGCGGAAAGCGCGCGCTGAAGGCTGCCGAATAACCCCATCGCAAGGGCCGGCCGGCGCATTGACCCCGCCGCATTTCCGCCCTACTCGTGAACGCGACGGTTCCCTCACGGGATCAAAAGGGAACGCAGTGCGGATGGCCTGGCCATCTCATGCTGCGGCTGCCCCCGCAACTGTAAGCGGCGAGCCTTTCGCCATACGCCACTGGGACCTCGGCCCTGGGAAGGCGGCGAAAGGCAGCGACCCGCGAGCCAGGAGACCTGCCGTCAGCCGTGGTCACACGCGAACACATCGGCCGGGGTGCGCTGATGGGTGGTAGAACTGCGCGCACCCGGTTTCGGGCGCGGGTGGGGACATCTCGTTCGCGGTGACGTGCCACTGACGTTACCGCCGAGGTTTCCCGTGTTCCGTTTGCCAAGTCCCGCCAGGAGCGGGCGTTCATCCCTTGCCCTCTCTTTGCTCGCCGCCTCGACCATGCTGACGCCGCTCTCCGCATCGGCGCAGTCGGGTGAGAAGCCGATCGCGCTCGATGAGCTCGTCGTCAGCCCGACCGGCGTTCCGACGCCAGCCAGGGAGATCGCCAGCTCCGTCACCGTCATCACGGCCAAGGAGATCGAAACCCAGCAGCGCCGTACCTTGCCGCAGGCGCTCGCCGCCGTGCCCGGCCTCAACCTCGTCCAGACCAACGGCCCGGGCGGGCTGACCTCGGTCTTCATGCGCGGCACCAATTCGAACCACGTCAAGGTGCTGATCGACGGCATCGAGGTGAACGATCCCTCGACGCCGAACCGCTCCTTCGACTTCGGCCAGATGCTGACCACCGACATCGAGCGGATCGAGGTGCTGCGCGGCCCGCAGAGCGGCCTTTACGGCGCCAATGCGCTCGGCGGCGTCATCTCGATCACCAGCAAGCGCGGCGAAGGCCCGCCCAAGGTGACGGGCACGGTCGAGGCCGGCTCCCATGGCACCTTCAACCAGAGCATCGGCGTGAGCGGCGGTGACGACCGCTTCGACTACGCCTTCGGCATCAGCCATTTCCGCGCCGATGCGACGCCGGTGACACCGCCGGAGCTCGTGCCCGCCAGCCGGCGGCGCAATCCGAACTCCTATGACAACTGGAGCTATTCCGCCCGCCTCGGTGCTCGCCTGACCGACACGCTGAGCGTCAACTGGGTCGGCCGCTATATCGACGGGCAATTGCTGTTCACCGGCGATTCCGGCTTCCCGAGCCTGCCGGATGCCTTCCGCTCCAGCCAGAACTACCGCCAGGCCTTCACCCGCGGCGAGGTCGTCTGGGCCCCCCTGGACGGGCAGTTCGTCAACCGCTTCGGCGTTTCCTACAGCAATCAGGATCGCTCCAACCGCCGGCCGAACGCCTTCGGCATCCTCGGCCTGCCCGCTGAGAACCTCGGCGAACGGACCAAATACGACTGGCGTGGCGATCTGAAGCTCACCCAGAGCCAGACCCTGGTGATGGGCCTGCAATACGAGACCGAGCGCTTCGACACGCCGAACAAGACCGTCTCGAACGGCAACAAGGGCGCCTACGTCGAATTGCAGTCGAACTGGACCGACCGCTTCTTCACCGTCGCCAATATCCGCTACGATCACGACGACAAGTTCGGCGGCCACACCACCTATCGCATCGCACCGGTCTTCATCGTGCCCGGCACCGACACCAAGCTGAAGGCGAGCTACGGCACCGGCTTCAAGGCGCCGACGCTGAGCGAGCGTTTCAGCGATTCACGCCCGGCCTTCAACTTCTACGGCAATCCGAACCTGAAGCCGGAGGAAAGCCGCGGCTGGGACGTCGGTTTCGAACAGCCGCTGCTGAACGGGCAGGTCAATGTCGGTGCGACCTGGTTCCACAACGACATCGACAACCTGATCCTGACCAACGCCGCGCGCACCTCCTATACGAATATCGGCCGCGCCACGACCAAGGGCGTCGAGGCCTTCGCGGCGCTCGAGCTGACGCCGCAGTTCAAGGTGCACGCCGACTACACCTTCACCCTCGCCAAGGACGAGACCGCGCATCAGGAGCTGCTGCGCCGGCCACGCCACAAGGCCAGCATCACCGCCACCTGGATGCCGATCGAGAAGCTGACGCTCTCGGCGACGCTGATCTATGTCGGCGAGCGCGTGGACGGGAACCGCGATTTCTCGATCTCGCGGATGCGCGCGCCCGGCGCCGCCATCGTCAACCTCGCCGCCGACTATAAGGTCGACGACAAGCTCACCGTGTTCGGCCGCGTCGATAACCTGTTCGACAAGCGCTACGAGAACCCGGTCGGCTTCCTGGTGCCGGGGCTCAGCGCCTTCGGCGGGATCAGGATGAGCCTGTGAGGCGGCTGGCCGCCCTCGCGCTCGGCCTCTGGCTGGCGGCGTCCGGCGGCCCGGCCCAGGCGGACGATGTGCCCGTCAAGCCGCAACGCATCGTTTCGCTCAACATGTGCACCGACGAGTTGGTGCTGCGCCTTGCGTCCCCGCAGCACATCGCCTCGGTGACCTGGCTGTCGCAGGACCCGCGCAACGCCAACATGGCCGGGCTCGCCCGCACGATCCCGGCCAATCACGGACTGGTCGAAGAGGTGCTGGCACACAAGCCCGACCTCGTCGTAGCCGGCGCCTACACGACACGCGCGACCGTCGCGCTGCTGAAGCGCGTCGGCGTGACGGTCCGCGAGTTCGGCGTGCCAAGCAATCTTGCCGAGATGCGCCAGCAGATCCGCGACATGGCCAAGCTCCTCGGTGAGCAGGAGAACGGCGAAGAATTGATCGCCGGGATCGACGCCCGCCTCGCCGCGCTGTCCAGCCGCCCTCGCCCGGCCCATCCCCGCGCGATCGTGCTGCGCCCGAACGGCTTCACCACCGGGCGCGGCTCGCTCGTCGACGAGATATTGACGGCCGCGGGATTGACCAACCTCGCCGCCGAGCTCGGCATCGACAATTACGGCCAGATCGCGCTCGAGACTGTCGCTATCGGCGAGGCCGACATCCTGATCCTCAACACGACGCCGGATGGGCCGCCCTCGCTGGCGCACGAGATTCTGCATCACCCGGTCCTCGCCCGGCTCGGCGACCGGCTGAAGCTCGTCGCCTTGCCGTCGAAGCTCTGGACCTGCGCCGGCCCGGCGGTGATCGACGCCATCGAATTGCTGCTCGATGCGGCCGCGCCGGCATCGACCGGAACCAGACCATGAGCACCATGGCCATGCCCTCATCCACATCCGACCGGATGCCCTATTGGCCGCTCGTCGGTTTGCTGGTCGCCGCGACGCTCGCCATGGCCGTGCTCTCGCTGGCCGTCGGCTATGCCCGGCTCGACTTTTTCGTCGCACTCGGCGACTGGCTCGCCGGGCGCCAGACCCTACCCGCGCTGGTGCTGGTCGAACTGCGCCTGCCGCGCGCCATCCTCGGCGCTCTCGTCGGCTTCAGCCTCGGCCTTGCCGGCGCGGCGATGCAAGGGCTGCTGCGCAATCCGCTGGCCGAGCCCGGTATCGTCGGCATCTCCAGCGCCGCCGCCTTCGGCGCCGTCAGCGTGTTCTATTCGGGCTTCGCCGGCGCCTTCGCGCTGGCCCTGCCGCTCGGCGGCATCACCGGGGCACTGCTGGCGGTCCTGCTGCTCTTCGCCCTCAACGGCCGCGGCGCCGGGACAATGACGCTGATCCTCGCCGGCGTCGCGATCAACAGCTTCGCCGGAGCGATGACCTCCCTCGCGCTCAATCTGGCGCCCAACCCTTACGCCGCGCTTGAGATCGTGTTCTGGCTGATGGGCTCGCTCGCCGATCGCAGCCTGATCCATGTCTGGCTGGTGCTGCCGCTGATGCTGGTCGGCTGGGGCCTGCTTCTTTCCTGCGCGCCGGCCCTCGACGGGCTGACGCTCGGCGAGGACACGGCGCGCAGCCTCGGCTTCGACCTGACCTGGCTGCGAGTGCGATTGATCGGCGGCGCGGCCCTTGCCGTCGGCAGCGCCGTCGCCGTCACCGGCGCGATCGGCTTCGTCGGCCTCGTCGTGCCGCATCTGCTGCGCCCACTGGTCGGACACAAGCCGGGCCGGCTGCTGCTGGTCAGTGGCTTCGGCGGCGCAATCCTGCTGCTCGCCGCCGACACGCTGCTCAGGCTGATACCGATCCGGCCCGAACTCAAGCTCGGCGTCGTCACCGCCCTGATCGGCGCGCCCTTCCTGTTCAGCCTGATCCAGCGCCTGCGGCGGGAGGCGTGATGCGCATCGAGGCCAACGGCATCGCGATCGCCTTCGACGGCAAGCCGATCCTCGCGGGGATCGACCTTGCCTTGCGCCCCGGCGAACTCGTCGGCCTGATCGGCGCCAACGGCGCCGGCAAGACCACCTTGCTGCGCATCCTCGCCGACCTGCTGCCGCCAGCTTCGGGCTCGGTGCTTTATGACGGCGCTCCGGTAAGCAGGCTGGGGCGCCGCACGCTGGCGCAGCGCCTCGCCTTCCTTGCTCAGGGCGGCAGCGTGCAATGGCAGATGCGGGCAGAGGCAGTCGTCGCGCTCGGCCGCCTGCCGCATCGTCGGCCCTTCGCCGACGTCACCGAAGCCGACAAGGCTGCGATCACCAACGCCTTCGCCGCGGCCGATGCCAGCGCCTTTCGCGGGCGCAGCCTCGATACCCTCTCCGGCGGCGAGCGCATGCGCGTCCTGCTGGCGCGGGCGCTGGCGGTGGAGGCCGAGATGCTGCTCGCCGACGAGCCGCTGGTCGGGCTCGATCCACGCCACCAACTCGAGGCGATGGCGCTGTTCAAGCGGATCGCCGCCGCAGGCACCGGCGTGGTCGTCGTTCTGCACGATCTCTCGCTTGCCGGGCGCTTCTGCGATCGGCTCGTCCTCATCAATCGTGGCCGTATCCTCGCCGATGGGCCGCCCGACGCTGTGCTGGACGACGTCAACCTCGCCCGCGCCTTCGGCATCGCAGTCGCCCGCGGCAAGCGGAACGGCGAAGACTTCGTCCTGCCTTGGCAGGCCCTGACTAACGAGGAAACCAGCCGATGACGGCAGACGACGTGACCAGCCTGATCCGGGACGAACTCGCCTCAGTGACGACGCAGTGGAATCTCGGCACCTTCGGCGCCATCGCCGAATTCCTGCGCGATCCCGGCGAGCCGGTCGAGCTCGGCGACGGGCCGGGCCGCCTCTTCGCCGTCACCGATCGTGGCGGCATCGGCTTCGACGATCTCTCTGAGGTCAGGCTCTTCGCTTCGGAAACCGCAGTCGGCTCGGGCTGGAGCCATCGCATCGCGCTCTGCCTGCCGGAAGCGGCCTGCGCAATGAACCGGCGCAGCGTCCTTACCGAGCTCGGGCCCGATGAAGCGGCGCTGCGGCCGCAGGACCGCGCCGGCATCCTGTTCGACATGGGCCTCGGCACGCTGCAGGTCGATATCTGCATCCGCACCGGCGATCCCGAGTTGATCGCGACCTTGCGCTCCGTTGCCGGCAGGAGCTTGTTCGAAACCAGCAATCCGGCGATGGGCGCGATCGTCGCGAAGGGGCCGCACCGGGTCTTCATCGCGCGCGCCGGCCGTTGCGAGGTCTACCAGCCGATCCCGCCGGCTGACGGCAAGAGCCCGGAAGGACCGCACACCCATGTCCTGCCGCAATTGCTGCGCAACGGCCGGACCCATGCGGCCACCGAGCCGGTGCCGGATGGCTGGGTACCCTTCGCCCATCTCGTGCCCGCCCATCCGCTGAAGGACGCGATGGCCCGCCCGCGCCCCTGGGATGGCGCGGCGCACGAGCGCTTTCAGGAACTCCTCGCCGCCACGGGCGATCCGGAGCTCACGACACTGAAGCGCGAGCTTCTGCAGGCGATCCGCGCCGGCTCCAATCCCACCGACTTCCGCGAGCCGGCGAACAAGTTCGCCCGCCACACCTTGCGCGTCACGCTAAGGCAGTTGCGAGCCGGCTCTCCACCACCGGGCTTGTCGCGCTGGCTGGAGGCCTTCGACAAGCAGGAGCCGGCGAGCGAGGAGGTCGACGCTTACGGCCACGGCTAGTGAGCATCGGCCCCCGGTCGCTTCAGGGCGCTCAGTCATTGACGTCTTTACACTGGCTCGGAACTACGGGGAGATAAGCGTCCTCGTTCGGGCAGGTTTCGGATATGACGTTGCGACTGAGCCGCTTCACCACCCTCACCCTCTGCATTGCAATCGCACTGGTGGCGCTTCCGCTCGCCTTCAGCCACCCCTGGCTCTGGCTGCCCGGCCTGCTGGCGACAATCCTGGCGCTGCTCGGCCTCTGGGACCTCACCCAGACCGAGCACGCGATCCGGCGCAACTACCCGGTGATCGGCCATATCCGCTGGTTCGCCGAGCTGGTTCGGCCCGAACTGCGCCAGTATTTGTTCGAGGCGGACGAGGAGGCGGCGCCGTTCTCGCGCTCGCAGCGCTCGCTGATCTATCGCCGCGCCAAGAACCTCGCCGGCGACCATCCTTTCGGCACGCTGCTCGACGTCTATCGCGACGGCTACGAGTTCATCGGCCATTCCACCCGGCCGGCGCCCGTCTCCGATCCCGAGAGCTTCCGCATCACCATCGGCAACGACCAGTGCCGACAGCCCTACTCCGCCTCGGTCTTCAACATCTCGGCGATGAGCTTCGGCTCGCTCTCGGCAAATGCGATCCGGGCGCTCAACACCGGCGCGCGCCTCGGCCGCTTCAGCCACGACACCGGCGAGGGCAGCATCAGCCCCTATCATCGCGAGGGCGGCGGCGACATCGTCTGGGAGCTCGGCAGCGGCTATTTCGGCTGTCGTGACGAGAACGGCCGCTTCGACCCCGAGCGCTTCGCCAGGCAGGCGACCGACGCCCAGGTCAGGATGATCGAGATCAAGTTGAGCCAGGGCGCCAAGCCCGGCCATGGCGGCATCCTGCCGGCGCCGAAGGTCACGCCCGAGATCGCGGCGACGCGCGGCGTCCCGGTCGGGCAGGATTGCGTCTCGCCGGCGAGCCACAGCGCCTTCTCGACGCCGCTGGAGATGATGGCCTTCATTGCGCAATTGCGCGAGCTCTCGGGCGGCAAGCCGGTCGGTTTCAAGCTCTGCCTCGGCCATCCCTGGGAATTCATGGGCATGGTCAAGGCGATGCTGGAGAGCGGCGTCGTGCCCGATTTCATCGTCGTCGACGGCGCCGAGGGCGGCACCGGCGCAGCCCCGGTCGAGTTCAGCGATCATATCGGCCTGCCGATGCGCGAAGGCCTGCTCTTCGTCCACAACGTGCTGGTCGGCGCCGGCCTGCGCGACAGGATCAAGATCGGCGTCGCCGGCCGCATCGTCAGCGCCTTCGATATCGCCAGCGTCCTCGCCATCGGCGCCGACTGGGCCAATGCCGCCCGCGGCTTCATGTTCGCGCTTGGCTGCGTCCAGTCCCTGTCCTGCAACACCAATCGCTGCCCGACCGGCGTCGCGACGCAGGATGCCGTGCGCCAAAGGGCGCTGGTCGTGCCGGACAAGGCGCAGCGCGTCCATCGCTTCCACGCCAACACGCTGCACGCGCTGGCCGACATGCTGGCGGCAGCCGGCCTGACCCATCCCGAGGAGCTCGGCCCGCATCACCTCGTGCGCCGCGTCAGCGCCACCGAGATCCGCCTCTTCTCCGACCTGCACGTCTTCCTGCAACCCGGCGAATTGCTGACCGGGCTCTGCGAGCATGCGTTCTATCGCCGCAACTGGGACCTCGCCCGCGCCGACAGCTTCGACCGGATATCGTGAATGCAGCTTCGTGCAGCGACGACGAAAAGCATCTTAGGCAGACCCGGGCGCGTAACAAGACCGTAGCGTTACCGGCAGAAAAATGCCCAGTATCGATTCGGGATAGGATTGCGCCCGCCCCGCAACCAGCGACTGCGGGGCGAGCGAGGCGGCGAAGAGGAGTGGCCAATGTCTGAGCGTTCACGGATGGCACGCGCGAAGCGGATGTCTTCGACCTTGCCTCTCTCCGTCATGGCGCTTGCAGCCGCCCTCGCCTTCGGATCGGGAACCGGCGCCCTCGCCCAGCAGCCCGCGCCCGCCGCCGTCCCGGTCGGCACCGTCATGGCCGAGAGGCGCGCGATCACGCAGACCGCCGACTTCGTCGGGCGGATCGAGGCGGTCAATCGCGTCGACATTCGCGCCCGCGTCACCGGCTTTCTCGACGAGGTGCTGTTCAAGGACGGCTCGACCGTTGCCGAGGGCGCGCCGCTCTTCCGCATCGAGCGCGCACCGTTCGAAGCCGCGGTCGAGCAGGCGCAAGGCGCGCTGGAGCGCGCCCAGGGCACTCTGCAGAATGCCATTGTGCAGCGCCAGCGCGCCGAAGACCTGCTGCGTACCAATGCCGGTTCCGTCGCGATCCGTGACCAGCGCGTCGCCGAGGAGAAGGGCGCGCAGGGCGACCAGACCACCGCGGAGGCCAATCTGAAGACCGCCCAGATCAATCTCGGCTATACCGAGATCAAGGCTCCGATCGCCGGCCGGATCGGCCGCACCAAGGTGACCAAGGGCAATGTCGTCGGCCCCGATACCGGCGTGCTGGCCCAGATCGTCAGCGACGATCCGATGTATGTCACTTTCCCGGTCAGCCAGCGCGAATTCCTGGCGCTGAAGACCAACCGGTTGCCGGCGGACGGCCAGGCGCCGCTGGTCAGCCTGAAATTCTCGGATGGCTCGAGTTATGACCAGAAGGGTCGCGTCGATTTCGTCGACGTCTCGGTCGAGCGTGCCACCGACACCGTGCTGGTCCGAGCCACCTTGCCCAATCCGACGGGCAAGCTCCTCGACGGTACACTGGTTCGCGTCGCGGTCCAGGCCGACAAGAGCGAGGAAAAGGTGCTGGTGCCACAATCTGCGCTGATCGCCGACCAGCAGGGTTCCTATGTCTTCGCCGTCGAGGGCGGCAAAGCCGTAGCGAAACGCGTCAAGGTCGGGGCGGAGGCCGGCGCCTATGTCGCGATCGATGAGGGCCTCGCCGGCAACGAGCAGATCGTCATCCAGGGCCTGCAGAACCTCCGGCCAGGCGTGCCCGTGCTCGCTTCGCCCGTGACCCCGCCGGTCGGCCGGAGCTGAACCGATGCTGAGCTCCGTCTTCGTCGACCGGCCCCGGCTGGCGATCGTCATCGCGCTCGTCACCACGATCGCGGGCCTGATCTCGCTCTTCGCGATTCCCGTCGCGCAGTATCCCGATATCGTGCCGCCGCAGATTTCGGTGCGAGCCGTCTATCCCGGCGCTTCGGCCGCTGTGGTCGAGCAGACCGTGGCCCAACCGATCGAGGCCCAGATCGTCGGCACCGACAAGATGCTCTATATGAAGAGCGTCAGCGGCAATGACGGCAGCTACTCGCTGCAGGTCTCGTTCGAGCTCGGCACCAACGCCGACATCAACAACGTCAACGTCAACAACCGCGTCCAGCTTGCTCTGTCGAAGCTGCCGCAGGAAGTCCAGCGCAGCGGCGTCACGGTCAAGAAGCAGTCCTCGGCCCTGCTCGGCGTCATCGCCGTCTACGCGCCGAAGGGCAATTACGACACGCTGTTCGTCTCGAACTACGTCACGATCAACCTGCTCGACGCGATCAAGTCGACGGCCGGCGTCGGCGACGCCGCGCTGTTCGGCGCGCAGGACTACGCCATCAGGGCCTGGGTCCGCACCGACGCCCTGACCGGTCTCAACCTCACCACCGGCGACATCATAGCGGCGATCCAGGGCCAGAACGCGCAGGCCGCGGTCGGGCGCATCGGTGCACGGCCGATCTCCGACGACCAGCAACTGCAGCTCAACATCCAGACCAAGGGCCGCCTGACCTCGCCGGAAGAGTTCGGCAAGATCGTGCTGCGCACCAATGCCGACGGTTCGGTGCTGCGGCTTTCCGACGTGGCGCGCCTCGAGCTCGGCGCCGCCAATCTCGACCGCGACACCAGGCTGAACGGCGGCCCCGCCGTGCTGATCGGCGTCTACCAGGCGCCTGGCGCCAACGCGCTCACCGCCTTGGACTCCGTCAAGAAGACGATCGGCGACCTTCAGAAGTCCTTCCCTGAAGGTCTCGAATGGAAGGTCGTTTACGATCCGACCGCCTTCGTCACGGCTACGATCCACGAGGTGCAGAAGACGCTGATCGAGGCCTTCGTCCTCGTCGTGCTCGTCGTCTACATCTTCCTCGGCAATCTCAGGGCGACCCTGATCCCGACCATCGCCGTGCCGGTGAGCCTGGTCGGCGCCTTCATCGTGCTCAACGCCATCGGCTATTCCGCCAACACCGTCTCGCTGCTCGCGGTCGTTCTCGCCATCGGCATCGTCGTCGACGACGCGATCGTCGTGATCGAGAACGTCGAGCGTGTGATGGAGGAGCATCCGGAACTCTCGCCGGCGGAAGCGACCAAGCGCGCCATGGGCGAGATCGTCGCCCCGATCATCGCGATCACGCTGGTGCTGCTCTCGGTCTTCGTGCCGGTCGCCTTCATCCCCGGCATCTCCGGCGAGCTCTTCCGCCAGTTCGCCGTCACCGTCGCAGTCGCGATGGTGCTCTCGGCGATCAACGCGCTGACCCTGTCGCCGGCGCTCTGCGCCATCCTGCTGAAGCCGCATCATGGACCGCGGCGCGGGCCGATCGGCTATATCATGCGCGGCATCGACTGGACGCGCGACCGCTATGGCGACGGCGTGGCGCGCCTGGTGCGCATCTCGTTCATCAGCCTCGCCCTGACCGCTGCCTTTGGCGCCGGCATTTACGCCATGGGGCGGATCACCCCGACCGGCTTCCTGCCGGAGGACGACCAGGGCGCCTTCTTCGTCGTCGCCCAATTGCCCGACGGCGCCTCGATCGGGCGGACATCGGCGCTCGCTGCCGAGGTCGAAGGCATCCTGAAGACCGAGAAAGCGATCGCGGACTATTCCACGGTCATCGGCCTCAACTTCATCGACAACTATTCGCAGCCCAATGCCGGCTTCTTCGTGGTGACGCTGAAGCCATTCGACGAACGCACCAGCCCGGAAGACACGGCCCCGGCGGTCATCGCCCGGCTGGCGCAGAAATTCCGCAGCGTGCGCGACGGCAATGTCGTCCCGGTCGCTCCGCCGCCGATCATCGGCCTCGGCACCGGCGGTGGCTTCAGCTATGTGCTGATGGATATGGGCTCCTCGGACCCCAAGGCGCTCGGCCGGGCGCTGCGCGGACTCACGGTCGCCGCCAACCAGGACCCGCAATTGCGGCGCGTGTTCTCGACCTTCTCGGATTCGGCGCCGTCGATCTATCTCGACATCGACCGCGACAAGGTCCAGATCCTCGGCGTCGCGCTGAGCGACGTCTTCCAGGCCCTACAGGCCTCGCTCGGCGGCTACTACGTCAACGACATGAACCTGTTCGGCCGCACCTGGCAGGTCCAGGTCCAGGCCGAAGGCACCGACCGCGCCTCGGTCAACGACATCTATCGCATCAATGTCCGCAGCAAGTCCGGCGACATGGTCCCGCTGCGCTCCTTCGTCGAAGCGAGGGTCGAGGTCGGCCCGCAGGCGCTGATCCGCTACAACAACCGCCTCGCAGTGACGCTCCAGGGCTCGCCTGCCCCCGGCGTCTCTTCCGGCCAGGCGCTGAAGGCGATGGAGACGGTCGCGGCCAAGACGCTGTCATCAGGCTATCGCGGCGAATGGACCGACGTCTCCTTCCAGGAGAAGCGGGCCGAGGGGCAGACCGGGATGATCCTCGCCTTCGCGCTGCTCTTCGCCTACCTCTTCCTGGTCGCACTCTACGAAAGCTGGACCATCCCCGTGCCGGTGCTGCTCTCGGTGGCGGTCGGCGTGCTCGGCGCCTTCGTCGCGATCGTGCTCGCCGGGTTGACGCTCGATCTCTACGCCCAGATCGGCATCGTCGTGCTGATCGGCCTCGCCGCCAAGAACGGCATCCTGATCGTCGAGTTCGCCAAGGAACTGCGCGAGAAGGGCCACCCGTTGCTGCATGCAGCGACCGAGGGCGCGAGGCTGCGCTTCCGCCCGGTGATGATGACCTCCTTCGCCTTCATCCTCGGCCTGTTGCCGCTCGTCATCGCGGAAGGCCCCTCGAAGCTCGCCAGGCGCGATGTCGGCACGCCGGTCTTCGGCGGCATGCTGTTCGCGTCCGTCCTCGGCATTTTCGTGATCCCGGCGCTCTACGTCGTCTTCCAGGGCCTGCGCGAGCGCCTGCGGCCATCGACCCGGCCCAAGGAGGAACAGGCCTAATGCAGGGCTTGCGGACGCGATCGCGCGTCCGCAAAATCCCGCATTGCCGAAGCAGCAGGGATCGGCTATCCAGCCTGCACGGTTAGCGCCCGTAGCTCAGCTGGATAGAGCGTTGCCCTCCGAAGGCAAAGGTCACACGTTCGAATCGTGTCGGGCGCGCCATTTAATTCAAGTACTTAGCGCAATCTGACTGTGGACGGTAGAATATCCGTCAAATAAGATGCCTGCGGGCCTCGGCGTACACGTCGGGACTTTGGCGGATTCGTATGATGCAACAGAGCGGATCCAGCGGTGAAAGCGCCTCAGTGATGCGAACTGGTTATGATGTGTTGCCGCTACACGTCTTCAGCGACGCTCCGCTATAGGAAACTGGTCACCGTGCCATTGAGACCTTCTCCTCTAGGATACATTAGCTTCTTGGACGCAATAATCCTAATCCTTGAAGAGACGTATCGCTTGGAGTTGAAACAGATACAAAAAAGGAATTCCCGCGAAATCGATGCGAGCGTACAACGCAGAGGAAGTCGTTTTCCGGAAGGATTCGTAAAATTTGCTTTGCGCGATCTAGAAATAGACAATTGGCAAACTTTCACTGAAATCGAGCGGCTTCCGGAATTTCGAGAGTTATGCCGAGTTTCTTGCTTTCTATTTCAAAGCTGGCTGATTGAGGGGCTCCTCGCTGCTGAGGGCGACAGCGTAGTCGACGGGCGAGTGATCAAATTTGATAAGACCCATTTCACGAGAGAAGACGCGCATCGATTTTACGAGTCCCATATATCAGAAGGCGACTTAATAGCCGGGCGCAGGGTGCCTGAGAGCCAACTGCGACATGCACTGTCTCGCAGCGCGAAGGATGGCGGCACCTACTCCGCATATGCTCAGCTCAGTGGCGTCACGAGGGTGGGACTTGGCAAGGGACGGCCTGCAGATAAGAGAATGGCCGCTCGAGCTCATCTTCTCGCCCTGACTGACGAGGAGTTTGAAGCTATTGGACGTGGTCCCCAAAAAACCCTCGCCGATAGAATGATGCTTCCGATTTCCCGTCTGACGGCGGTCCGTGCTTATCGCGAGGCCGCGGAAGAACGAACGGCAAAAAAATTGGGTGTTGAAACAGACATTTAATAGCTTCGTATATTTCGACAGCTACATTTCTTGATCAAAGGACATTTAGGAACAACTCTCGCGGACCATTATGATCTCCTACAGCAGTGCGAGCGTCGCATGCTCACTGAGGAGAATAATTGTGGTCAATACATACGCTTTACGGATACAAGATCTTGTGGCGGCTGGCCCCCTAGGCCGAAGTGCCATTTACGAAGCAATAAAGTCAGGAGCACTGCCGGCCCGCAAGTACGGCCGTAGCACAATCATCCTGACAAGCGACTGGCACGCATTTTTGAGCGGCCTTCCTGAGAGAAAGGCGGCCAGCAACTCGCCAACCGAGGTTCGTGATCCTTACGATCTTTAGGGCTCACGAAAATGCTCGCCGCGAAATTCGACGTTGAATGCGTGAGAGCGCGTAGCTCAATCCCAAAGCGCAATCACAGCCCTTGAGTCGACCTGTGAGTTGGAAAGCCTCGGACCGGTCTCCGCCGTGGGAACCGAATGATATTGAGCGTGTGAGATGGACTGACGAGAGAAGCTTTCGCTCGGAACGTGCAGCATGGCTCCGTGACATCTACCGGACCGGTGGAACAAGATTCGCAAATATGCAGCTCATCTGTAATGTGATCTCGGGCTACATTGGCCCCGAGAAGGGGTATGCGTGGCCAAGCCTCGACAGACTCGCCGCGGACCTGGATTGGTCGCCGAAGACCGTGCAGCGCGCGATAGCCGAAGCAGTTCAGTGGGGCTGGCTGATAAAGCGGCCCTCGCGGCTGTCAAATCAGTATGAAATGTCCTTTTCGCGAAAAATAAGGACCGACGTGGTTCAGCGCCACAGAGAAAGGATCGCGAGGCTGGAGAGGCATCGTGGCGACGCTGATCGCAATGTTTCCGATTACACTGGTCAGGACAACTCTGGCCTGTCAGAATGGTCAGATCTGTCCATCGTGGATGGCAATCTTCGTCATGCAGAGACGGACAGACGTGTCCACCGATCCTCTTTACGATCCAATCCAACGGATCCGGTTCCACGATCCATAGGTGTAATGCTTGACGATAAGATCGGTAGAAACAACTCTTTGTTCGAAAAGCAAAAAAAATGCAGCACTGAGCAAATCGTGCTTGAACTTGGCGAAGGAAACTTCGCTGAGGGTCAATTCCTAGGCGAAATTCTTGGTCAAAAACGAGTTGAATACCTCCAACTTCGCGTCGAAGAAGTAGGAATAGGCGCAGCTCGAGAAGAAATTCAATATGCCAGGCTACATGCACAGCAACGATCTGCTACGAAGCGGACTGAGCGATAGAGACAAAAGTCGGTAATGGATGCTCTTTGTGCCCATTGAATTGCAGGTTTCATCACGCTCGACCGCAAATTGAGCTTGCACAGATAGCCCTAGAGCGTCCGAGATCGTAGCGTAGCCGGTGTAATTGGAAACGCACGCTCGAGCGTCAAGAGCGTTGGCAGTTGATTGGCTGGCGCAGCACTCTTAGCCAATCCCGCACGCCAGGCGGATGCGTTAGGCTGAAAAAGTTTAACGTGGAGTGCGCGTATCGGCCGGCCCGCTGCGTGAATTTCCTGTCAGGGGCGTTCGCAACCGAACTCCGAGTTTGAGCTGCGGACTCGTCCGGGTAAACTTGGGCCGACCATTGCAACTCTCTCCACGTCCTTAGAACCAGCTCACAAAGGCCCTCAGGACCCTCAGGGCTGGCAACAAGCTACCGTGGCTACCTAGCCTTGGAAGATCCCGCCTTGCCCAGCCAGGGGCCGCCGGAAGAGCAGCAGACGCGCATCACGTACGTGCGGCAGCTCCACCAACTCGACTTCGGCCCCTTGGAGTGACGATGGCGAGGCCGCGCAGCACCAGAAAAAGGGGGTACGCTGGAAATTAAAAGTGTACCCCCATCAGCAGAAAAAGCCTTTAAGTATCAGAGTGGTCGCCAGGCGCGATCGGGGCATTCATGTTTCAAAAAGCGTACAGAGGGGGTACGGAATCGTCAGATCGCAGCCGCTCAGATTGACCGGAATGCAGAGCCGGTGAGTGGATTTTCGCAGAGGTGGCGAAATCGCCCCGTGGAGCTGCGGAGGGAGAGCTCCGTCGAAACTTTCACGCTCGGCTTTGCAGCCGGGCGAGGGGCGCCCCGAATCCTCGTCCCGATAACGTCAACGACAGCGACCGACATGAGAAATGCAGTCAAGAGGGGCAGTAGCGACGAA
Organism: Allobosea sp. NPDC003192; assembly: GCF_050275675.1. Classification (NCBI taxonomy): domain Bacteria; kingdom Pseudomonadati; phylum Pseudomonadota; class Alphaproteobacteria; order Hyphomicrobiales; family Alloboseaceae; genus Allobosea; species Allobosea sp. NPDC003192. The sequence goes on along the minus strand of NZ_JBNNPK010000002.1, from coordinate 296,170 downwards.
GGCTCAACGCTCGCTTGGACCCCTTCCTTTGCGCACAGACCTTCACGCGCAGACAGGCGACGCGGGCCTGCGCGCGAGGGACGTCCGAGGGGCAGCCCACTTCCCTCGCCACGACGGCAGCCCGCTGCCTCGCGCGCAGGCGGGCGGCGCGGGCCTGCACGCGAGGGACGTCCGGGGGGCAGCCCGCCTCCCTCGCCACGACGGCAGCCCGCTGCCTCGCGCGCAGGCGGGCGACGCGGGCCTGCGCATACAGGCGCACGAAGGCCTGTCCGACCAACACCGCGGCTGGTGTTCGGAATGCAGGCTCCAATCCGGCCGTGTTTCGATTTTCGAGGGGTCAGGGGGGTCCGGAAGGTCAGACGCTCCCGATCATATAAATCGTTGATTTCGTTCGACCGATCCAACGCGGCTATTAAAAATGGCGGAAAATTTTGATGCGAAAGGGGTCCAAAGCCGTCCTTTCGACGGCAGCGAAATGCTGGGCTGTCCGGCTCGCCGTAGCGCTGCGCATTACTTGGCAAGGCACATTTCGTCTGCATAGGACGCGCGGCCGATGCAGCACCGCTTCGGACATCAAATTAACTGGGCCATACTGACGATTCTTGCGGGATCATGGCGCGCCATTGGTGTGGGCGCACATTAGAGGCCGCCCGGCCGTCTATGGCAGTATGGAGCGGTTTTGCCGCATCCATTATAGCCTCTAAGGAATTTTCCCGACGCCCCTAAGATACAGCTGTCGCCCGTGGCCCTAGGTTGCCTCCTCGCCGGACCCTTCCATCGGCTCTACCGAATTGCAGGATTGGTGCGGATATAGTGCACGCCATTGTCCCGACACTCCGTACGCGTGTCTCCGGCGATGGTGCGGCTGACGCATTCAATGCTGGTCGGCGGTGCCGGCTGCGCTTGCGTGATCGACATGCTGCGCCGCTGCGCCATAGCGGCATCGTACTGCGCCTCCAACAGTTGTTGCGATTGCGCGCGCCGCGTCGCCTGGGCTGTCAGGTCTGCATTGACCTGCGCAAAGGCGAGCTCTGCCTCCGATTCAGTCAACTCTTTCCGATCCTGCCGCTCTGCAATCACGAGCCGCGCCCGGCGGCGTACTGATGCCAGATCGCCGCCCCAGACCTCGCCAAGCCGGGCCTCGGCCGCATTATGGCATTCCGCCCTGTCGATGTTGGTCTTGAAGACCTGCTGTCGACAAGCGGCACGCCTCGCTTCGATTTCGCCGGACACCTGCTCCGCAACCGTGACGCAGCCGCTCAATGCGAGAGCAAGAAAGGCAGCTGCCGATAGCGCGCATGCTCCTCCGGATTTGACGACCTCCGGCACGAGCTGTGTCGATTGCAGCCGGTGTTTCGAGCAGCTTGGCGCGGGCATGCTAACGGCTCCAGTCAAAAACGAGCGCCTCTAGACAGCACTGCGGAGTGGAAGGCAGTACGAGGTCGTCGGAAACTCAGCCTGACGCTTCTGCTCGAGGTCCGCTGCGATGGCCTTCCGCAGTCCACTCTTGGAGATCAGGGCGGCCACATATCCGCCGAGCATCCATGCGCCGAAAAAGCCGGTGAGATATCCCCAGTTCCGATAGCTTTGTCCCGGAGCTAAGGGGATCGTCAGATGCCAGCCAAACATGGCATCGCTGACTTGGATGAGCATCCCGAGCAGGAAAGCTCCGACAACCCAGTTCGGCGTGATTCGCGAAATGGCAGAGGCCGGGCCCACCAGGAATGCGGACTTGAGACTGAACCTGGCCCAGCGTCCGGAGAGATAGCCTGCCGCTGCCGCCCCTATTGCGAAGACACTGAACGAGAAGAGCATGAAGGTGATCACGGGACTATCAGCTTTCGAAAACAGCATGATCGTAAACCCGCCGTATACAGCCGTTCCGATGACCGCATTGCGAGCCCACCGTTGCGGCATCTGATCGAGCCAAGCCTCTGCGTGGCTCAGCCGGGTGCTCGAGGGTTGGACGACCGCTGGTGTTCGCTCCCGCTCGGTCAGATCGATACCGCCCCGGCTCGACAAGCCTCTGCGAAAGCCCGATAGCACCCACAGGACGGCGATCGTAGAAAGTCCGATAAATGTCGGTGGCCCCAAGAGAACCGCGAGAAACCACGGCACGTTGAGATACCGAACATGGGGCGGAAGATCGTCGAAGAGGCCCTTCGAGACCCATACCCGCGGAAACAGTCCGCAGTCCCGGCTCCAATAACGCGAGGGTAATTTCGGAGGATAATCTGGCTCCGCGCAGGTAAAAAAGCCGTCGCCCACTTCCCCCCTGCCGGCTTGATACTCAAGCGCCGCAAGCCCGACCACAGTCAAGGCCCATGCCGTGGCAATGACGATCAAGAGCCGCTGCCAACCGTTCAGCGCCACTAGTTCCTCCTTCAGGTCGGCTGGCCCGACCGAGCCGGCTCAGATGCCGGGCCGCATCCACACACTATAGTTGATAATCTCAAAGTGTGTAAATTGGCACGGCGTTGTGCATGGACATGCGCAAACTCGTCGGCCGGAATTTCGCGCGGCTTCGGCGTGAAAAGGGCCTCACTCAGGAGCAGGTCGAGGAACGGTCTGGCTTCAGCCAACAGTACATCAGCGATCTCGAGCGCGGGCGACGGAACCCTACAGTCATCACGCTATTCGAACTCGCTCGTGCCCTTGGGGTCAACCACGTCGAGCTAATCACCCCAGAAAACAGCAACGAACACCAACGCGAATGACCTTAGCTGGCCCTTAGCTGACATCTTGTATGTCGGCTTTCAGGCAAGCCAGCGACCGAGACCCGTCGACTGGCGAGTTTGGTATCGCGTCCCGGCTTGCTTTTGTGTGGGTTGGCGCCCGCTACCCGCAGTGCCAATCTCCCCGCTCGGGACAAGCCTTCAGAATCGTCGACAGCGAGAACAGGACGGTCGCGCCGCGGCCACCTCTGATGGGCGAGTTGTAGCTCAGCGGCGCGGCGACGGTGATGCCGGCCTCGATCGAATCGTTGAGTTGCAGGCGTACGCCGCCGCCCACCGCGGAGAGCGACTGGACGATGTCCTTCGGTGCCGCATAGCTGCGGACCGCTCCGCCTTCGACGAAGCCGAACAGCTGCACGTTCTTCAGGAAAGGCAGCCCTGGCCGATAGTCGTAGCGCAGCTCGGCCGAGCCGGCGATGCCGTTGTCGCCGGCGAGCCAGCCGCTCTGGAAGGCGCGTCCGAAGGCGCCGCCACCGAGATAGAACTGCTGCGAGATCAGCAACGCCTCGGAGCTGACCTGACCGGAGCCGGCAAGCTTCATCGACCAGCTTTCGCCAAGACCCTGATAGCGCGTCAGCGCACCTTGCAGGACATAGAAGTCGCCCGAGCCGTCGAAACGCGAGAGCAACGGATCGTAACGGCGCGAGGCATCGTCGATGCCGAGCCCCTTGCGCAGGCCGAGCGTCGCGTAGGTCGTGCCTTGCCAGTCGTCGCGGAGACGATAATCGGCCGTCAGGCTCGCGATCCGCAGGCGATCACGATAGTTGATGCCGAAGACGCTCTCCTCGACGATGTTGCTGATGCCCAGGCTGGCGGTCAGCGAGAGCGATTGCCGCTGTGTCTGCAGTGCGACGACCGTCGCCCTGGCTTCGAGATTCTCGGCATCGGACCGGACACGGCCGAGCCGACGCAGATCGCCGGGCCAGACGACGCTGCGCGAGGCCGCGACACCGACCCGCAGCCAGTCATTGCCGAGCGGCGTATCATAGGAGATGCGGCCATAGCGCAGTTCCTGTGTCGAGCCCGGGACCGACGAGAGGTTCACAGCGAGGGTGTCGCTGGGGACGATCAACGAATTCAGCGCAGCGCCGAAATAGGCTTGCCACGGACCGACGGCATTCGAAGCGGCATTGTCGAAGCCCGCGGAGACGAACACGCTCCAGCTGTGGAGGATCACGGTCAGACGGAACTGTCCGGAGCCGGTCCCGATTTCCTCCAGCGTCGTGTCCTTGACGCGTACCCCCGGCAGATCGTTGACGAGCAGGAGCTGGCGCTCGAGCGTCGCCAGCCTGGCCGGCGCCTCCTCGGCGATCGGCGCCAGCATCCGGCGCGTGCCGAAGCGGTTCGCCTCGTCGCCCTGCACCACCAGTTCTGCGACGGTGCCGGGGATGATCCTGATGGTGACGACGCCGCGCTTGATGTCCTGCGGCGGTATGAGCGCGCGCGTGAGGTTATAGCCGGCGTCGCGATGAAGCCTGCTGATCTCGCCGGCGAGGGCGACGAGACCCGCCTGAGAGATCGGCTTGCCGAGCTTGTCGCGATAGGTGGCCTCGATCTCGCTGGGGCCGAGCGGACTGTCGCCCTCGATCCTCACAGCGGCGAGCGTGAACAGCGCCCGTTCTTCACCGGCCGGTTGGTCGGGCGCGGATCTCACCGTCGGAACCGAAATCCCGTTCCGGGTCTCCTGCAGCCGCTCGACGCGCCGCTGCTCGAGCCCCTGATCGGCCGGCTGGATCGGTGGAGGGGAGCGGCCGCTCTGGGCATAGGCAGGCTCGATCAAGGCCGGCGAGCACATGAGGAGCGGTAGGACCACCGCTCGCAGACTACCCCTGGATAGCCCGCCCACTCGCCGCCATGCCATGTCGAACATGCACCCGTCTGATGGGCTTTTGCCCAGCCTTCCCCACCCAAAAACCGTAAATAGACATGGTTAATCAGAACTTAATGCCTTCTCCTGTTTCGGAGCATCGCACTAAGCCGGCATTCAGAAATGCCTGTTAGAACGCGGCATAGCCGGCTTTGCATGACCTCCAGGACGGAGACTGCCCACCTATGCTGCGAACGACCCGCATTTTCTTGGCTGCGGGCCTTCTGGCCCTTTTGCATGCGTTGGGCCCGAACGAGGCTTCTGCTCAAGACAATATCTGGCAGGTCAGCAAGGTCTCGGGCGAAGCCTGGATCGCCGGCTCCGGCGTGCAGCAGGTTGCACTCGGGCAGGCCACGACGCTCAAGCCCGGCGACACGATCCGGACTGGACGCAATGGCCGGGTCCTGCTGGTGCGTGGGGCGGAGAGCATGCTGATCTCCGCGAATTCGCAGGTCGCCGTGCCGACGACGACAGGTTCAGGTCGCTCGACCATCCTCCAGCAGGCAGGCTCGATCCTGCTCGACGTGGAGAAGCGGAACGTCCAGCATTTCGAAGTCGAGACCCCCTTTCTCGCCGCCGTCGTCAAGGGCACGCAGTTTCGTGTCACCGTGACGTCGGGCAGCGCCAAGGTCGACGTCCAGCGCGGTCAGGTCCAGGTCTCTGATTTCCGCTCCGGCCAGTTCGTGCTGGTCCAGCCCGGGCAAGCGGCCAGCGCTGCGGGAGGCGGCGCCGCAGGTCTCAGACTCTCCGGCAGCGGGCAGTTCAATCCAACCCAGCAGGGCGCGCCGCGTACCCCCTCGATCCGCCCGATCTCCGTTCCGCGCGAAGGCCTGCCTCCGCCAGCCGGCGCTAGGCGCGAGGAGCGCCGGGCCAGCAGCGGCGAAGGGCCGGGCCGCGCCGTTTCCGTCGGCGGCGGGACGGTGCGCATCGGCTCGGCCTTGGGTGAGGTCCGGGTCGACGCCAAGGAGGTGACCAAGGGTCTGGCACGCAATTCAAGCGACCAGGGCGCTGTCTCGGGACGCCGGCAAGCCACTGCCTGGTCGACTGGAGAGCTTTCGCCGACGGGCGGCTCGGCGCGCAACGCCGAGCGGAACGGCAATGCGGAAGCTGGCCAGTCGGGCGGCGCGACAGCATTGGCGAATGCCAACGGTCAGGCGAATGGGCAGGCCAACGGCCTGGGCGGCTTCGGAAATGGCGGCAGTGGCGCGACGGTTGTGACCGGCAACGGTGGCGGCAATGGCGGTAATGGCAACGCCTTGGGCAATGGCGGCGGAAACAACGGCCGTGGCAACGGCACCAGCAATGGCCACGGCAACGCTGGAAACAACGGCAACGGCAATGGCAATGCCGGCAGCAACGGCAATGGAGACGGTAACGCCGGTGGCAACGGCAACGGCAATGCTGGTGGAAACGGGAACGGCAACGGCAATGCCGGTGGAAACGGAAATGGAAACGGCAATGCCGGCGGTAACGGGAGCGGTAACGGCAATGGTGGCTTGAATCTCGGTCTGAACCTCGGTGGCTTGAACCTCGGGGTGAGCCTCGGCAGGCGGCGCTGATTCTCTTGACGGAATCGTCAGCTTTTCCGCTCTAGGGTCGGGTTGGTTGACCTCGATGCCCGGCAGGGTGGCGGACGGACGTGACGCTGTATCGGCCACACCTCGTTGCATTCGGCCTGTTCGCGCTGGCCTGGCTCGTCGGTCTGCCTGCGGCGCTGGCGGATCTGATCGGCGACAAGCGCTTTCTCTGGCCTCAGCACCCGGCCAGCGAAACCATTGCGCTGGTCGAGATCGACGCTCCGTCGCTGGCGCGGATAGGTGTCTGGCCTTGGCCGCGGCGCCATCATGCCAAGCTGATCGAGCAGCTCGAAGCGGCCGGTGTGACCGATATCCTCTTCGACGTCGATTTCAGCGCCCGCTCCAATCCGGCCGATGATGTGGCCTTCGGGGAGGCGCTGGCCAAGGCCGGCGGCTCGGTCGTGCTGGCGGCCTTCCAGCAGAGGGCCGGCGATCTCAATCGCGGCGTGACATTGCATGTCAACCGGCCCTTGCCGGAGTTCGCCGCTCACAGCTGGTCTGCCGTAGTCAATGTACTGCCGGAGACGGACGGGCTGGTGCGCCGCTATAGCCTCGGCGCACGCATCGGTGAATTCGTGCCGTCGTTCGGCGCGCTGCTGGTCGGCCGCCATGATGAGCAGAGCCCGCCGTTCCGCATCGATTTCAGCATCAGAACCGATACCGTTCCGACCGTATCCTATAGCGCGGTGCTCGACGGCGAGCCGCAGGCGCTGGCGCGGCTCAAGGGACGCAAGGTCATCGTGGCCGGAACCGCTGTCGAGCTGGGCGATCGTTTCAATGTCCCCAATGGGCGCGTCATTCCGGGCTCCATGCTGCAGCTGCTTGCGGCTGAATCGCTGCTGCAGGGCCGCGACCTGCAGATTACCGGCCTGCCGCTGTCGATCGCGGGAACGCTCGCCATTATCGCGGCGATGGTTCTGCTCTGGCTGCGGAGCAGCGCAAGGAGGCGCGTCGCCATCGTGCTGTGGACGGCGGCGGCGCTTGAGATCGGCGCGCTCCTCATTCAGGCGAGATGGCCGGTCATCGTCGATACGAGCAGCTGGCACCTGCTGCTCGGCGCCTATCTGATCGCCATCGCGCTCCATGAAATTGACCTGCGTGGATTGCTGCGCGGCATCGCCGAGCGGCGCTTCCAGCGCATCGCGATGTCGTTGGGCGATGGGCTCGTCTGCCTCGACGATCAGGGGCGCATCGTCTTCTGGAATCCGGGCGCGGCCAGGATTTTCGGCTATTCGGAAGAGGAGGCGCTCGACAGGTCTTTCGCCGCCTGCCTCGCCGACTCCCAGGACTTCGCTTCGGTACAGTTCATTCGCCTGCGCGATGCGGCGGCGACGCAGTCTGTCGAGGACCATGTTCTCGACCTGGTCGGTCTCAGGCGTACTGGCGAGCGTTTTGCCCTGGAAGCGAGCGTTTCCAGCTGGCAGGGGACTGATGGCAGGCAGTTCGGCCTCGTCCTGCGCGACATCACCGTCAAGCAGCGGGAGCGCGAGCGGATTCGCTATCTGGCCGAGCACGACGACCTGACCGGGCTGCTCAATCGGCATACGCTCGGAGAACGTCTCGTCGCGGAGTTCGAGAAGGGTGGAGCACCCGTATCGGCCGTGGTCATGATCGGCATCGACCGCTTCCATCACTTCAGTGACATCCATGGCCGGGAATTCGGTGATCAGCTGCTTGTCGCGTTCGCCGAGCGGCTACGCGCGCTGATGCCGCCCGAGGCCGAAGCCGCTCGCTTCGCCGATGACGAATTTGCCCTGCTCGTGCCGCAGGAGCGCGCCGCGGCCATGGTGGATAGCGTTGCGCATGATTTTGGATCAGCAGCGCTTGTCTTCGGCGAATGGCGCCAGCGGGTGACGGTGCGCATCGGCTATGCTGTTCCCGAGCCGGGCTGGAGCGCCGATCACCTGATCGGAAATGCCCATCTGGCGCTGGAGGCAGCCATCCTGACGCGCGAAGAGCAGCCGATCGGCTTTGCGATTGCCATGCGCGACAGGGTCGCATCGCAACTGGCCCTCGAAGCCGAGCTCCGCATAGCCCTCGAGAAGAATCAATTCGAGCTGTTCTATCAGCCGCAGGTGCTTCTGTCGGACCGGAGCGTGATCGGAGCGGAAGCCCTGATCCGCTGGCGCCATCCCGTGCGCGGCCTGGTGCCGCCGGGGCAGTTCATCCCGCTGCTGAACAATTCCCCGTTGTCTGACGCGGTCGCGAACTGGGTTCTGGCCACGGCTTGCCGGCAGTCCCGGCGCTGGCAGATGGCAGGCACGCCAATCCGGGTCGGCGTCAACCTCTCGCCCTCGCAGTTGCAGGACAGCGATCTGCAGGACACCGTCGCCGCGCTGCTCGACCAAACCGGCCTCGCCCCCGACCTGCTCGAACTGGAAGTCACCGAAGATATCCTGATTGAGGACGCTGGGAAGGCGCAGAAGACGTTCCGCGAGATCCGCGCGCGCGGCGTCAAGATCGCCTTCGACGATTTCGGCACCGGATATGGCAGCCTGAGTTATCTCAAGGCGTTCCCGCTCGACACGCTGAAGATCGACCAGACCTTTGTACGCCAGCTGCTGAATGACAGCGGCGATGCCGCCATCGTCCGTGCCACCATCGACCTTGGCCTCTCACTTGGCCTGTCGATCATTGCGGAGGGGATCGAGGACGTCGAAACCGCCGATCGCCTCAAGGACATGGGCTGCGAGGAAGGGCAGGGCTATCACTTCGGACGGCCACTGCCTGCGGCTGAATTCGAGCAGCTGTTCCTGGCAGGCCGGCGGGTCGCGTGATTTGAACAGCCGCCCGTCCGGGCGCTGGTTGCGAGCACGCCATTCTTCCGCGCGCTGCAACGCAGAACGTTTTCGGAAGCTGCGTCTGTGTTGGCCGAAAGCTAACTCTTGGTCCACCAGCGTTAGAATGTCCGGTTCCGGGCAGTACGCCAACGACAACTGTTGGCGCAGCGCAACCGCTCCATACAACGGAACTGCCTGGAGATGTGCCTTCCAAGCGCCATTCAGTGATTGCTGAAGCGCGGCCATCGCACTCCAGCATGTATGGTTAGAAGGTCAAGCTTACAGCCCGTACTCTTGTCTCAGGATGTCGGCAGCTCGCTCCCCAACGATGGCGCAAGGAGCCTGGGTGTTGCCGGTCGTGACACGCGGCAACACCGACCCATCGGCGATCCGTAGGCCGACGATCCCATGCACCGTGAGCTTGGCATCGACCACCGACATGTCGTCCGAGCCCATCTTCGCGGTGCCGCACTGATGCCAGTAGGTCACCGCAGCATCGCGAATGAAGGCATCGTCGACCTGACAACCAGTTCCAGGGATACGTTCGGCGCTGACGAATGGCTTAAATGCGTCGCTGCTGCCGATCTCGCGGCAAAGCTTTACACAAGCCCGAGCAGCTTCCAGATCGCGCGGATCCGACAGCATGTTGGCGTTGACGACAGGCATCTCGCTCGGATCGGCAGACTTGAGGCGTATCCGACCACGACTATGGGGCTGGGCAAGCCCTACGAACATCGTCCAGCCATGGTTAGGCACCCCTAGAAGAGCTGTCCGCTCACTCGGGACCGGAAACTCCACCTGGCAGAAGAGCAAATCCGGCGCGGTAAGGTCGGGCCGGCTCTTCCAGTAGAGGGTTGCCTCGCTGCCGCTGTTGCGGGGCGCAAGCGGCTCACGATATTCCCATGTGCAGCCGAACGAGACATGATCTTGATCGCCGAGATTGATCCGGCTCGTTCGATCTCCACACCGATAGCGCGATGCCCGTCGAACAGTATCCGCCGGACGACGGTCTCGGTCAGGATCGTCAGGTTCGGACGATCTGCTATCGGCCGGATATAGGCACGGTAGAGGGAGTGTCGTCGTCCCTCGCAAACCAGTGTGTCGGCATAGGCAACCCCACCGACGCCCTCCATCATCTCACCATTGGGATGATCGAAGCGGGGGATGCCAAGACCCTCCGCTGCATCCAGCAGGGCACCTGCGATCGGGCTTGGGTCATTAGCGGGCTGGACCCAGACCGGGCCAGTCGTGCCGCGGTATTTGGCATCCGGCCGACCCTGCCAGTTCTCGATCCGGCGGTAGATGTCGAGAACCGACGCGTAACTCCAAGCGGGATCGCCCGTCTCTGCCGCGAAGTGGTCCCAGTCGCTGCGGTGGCCGCGTGCCCAGACCATGACGTTCACGCTGGAGCCGCCGCCGAGGCCCTTGCCCATCGACATCGACAGAGCCCGTCCGCCGAGATGCGGGTTCGGCTCGGCCTGGAAGCCCCAGTCGCGATCCGTGCCGAGATTGGTGGGCCACAGAGCGGGCTTCAGCACGGACTCCGCTTCGTCGTTCAGCCCGGCCTCGATCAGCAGGACGCTACAGGCAGGGTTCTCGGCAAGGCGGCGCGCAATAACCGATCCCGACGAACCGGCACCGCAGACGATGAAGTCGTAGGTGGTCTTGAGGTTGGCTTTGCGCTCCGCCTGGTTTTCGCGCGCCGGGCGTTCGAAGCCCCCGGCATCGCCGAGGGCACAGTTGTTAGTCATCGGTTACTCTTTCGATTTCGGCGCTAGGCCGTTTGGGGAGCCACGCTGTAGGCGTTGGGCCGACTACTTCGCTGCAGAAGCGGTTTGTCGAGCGGCCTGGTCGATCACATCGGCGACGACGTTGGGCTGGGTCATGAAGAGGGCATGACTGGCCGAGACCTTGGTGACCTTGGCGCCGATGCGCTTGGCCATGTGATCGAGCATCCCCTGATCGAAGGCCTTGTCCTCGCTGGCGATCACGGCCCAGCTCGGCTTGGTGCGCCAGGCGGCGTTCTTGAGCTTGGTGCCGAAGGCCGACAAGTTGATCGGCACCTGCGAGTCTCGCATGAAGGCGACATCTGCATCGGAGACATCGTGCGCGAAGCCGGCCTTGAACTTGGCGCGGTCGACGAAGGCGAATCCGTCCTGCGCCTTGTCGAGGACGAACTCGGTCGCCGGGGCAAAGCCCTCATATTGCTGGGCCGTCGTCTCGCCGGCATCCGGAGACAAAGCCGAGACGTAGACAAGACCGGTGACCTTGGGATCGATGCCCGCTTCGGTGATGACGGTGCCGCCCCAGGAATGGCCGACGAGGATCGTGGGGCCGTCCTGCCTGTCGAGCGCTCGCTTGGTGGCGGCGACGTCGTCTTCGAGCGAGGTCAGCGGGTTCTGGACGATCGTCACGCGGTAGCCGCGAGCCGTCAGCAGGTCATAGACGCCGCGCCATCCCGATCCGTCGGCAAAAGCGCCGTGAACCAGAACGACATTCTTGGCAGGCTGCGCCGTGCTCGCAGTCTGGGCGAGAGCGGCCTGCGACATGGTACCGATGGCGGCTGCGGCGAGAAGGGTGTTGCGGATGGACTTGTTCATGACAGTGCTCCTTCGTTTGAATATCGCGCTAACTGTTATTGCGATAACAGATGTGTCGGTTACCGCCATCCTTGTCAATCTGACATTTGTCGCGATATATGTTTTCGAGATCACGGTTCCGTGAACCGCAATGAAAGTCCTGCCGATGACCGACCCCACCACCGCTCCGCCAGTGCCGCTGGAGGACCAGCTCTGCTTCTCGATCTATTCTGCCGAGATCGCGATCCAGCGCGCCTACAAGCCCTTGCTGGACGGGCTCGGGCTGACCTACCCGCAGTACCTCGTGCTCAACGTGCTCTGGCGTGAGGACGCCCAGACCGTCGGCGGAATCGCTCAGCAGCTGGCCTTGGAATCCAGCACGCTGACGCCATTACTGAAGAGAATGGAAGGGGCCGGGCTGGTGCGCCGCACCCGCAATCCCGAGAACGAGCGCCAGGTCATCATCGCGCTCACACCTGAAGGTGACGCTCTTCGCTTTCGTGCCGGCTGCCTGAATGCAAATCTGCTCGAAGCGTCCGGCCAGACGGTTGGGCAGCTTGGGAAGCTCAACCAGCTGATCCGGCAACTGCGCGACGCAATCTACGCCCATACCGGTGCCCTCGGCGTAGGAGAGCCGGGAATGGACCCCGACCCCAAGGGCTGATGGCGAGAGCCGAGGCCGCCTAGACCGTCGGCACGGTCCCACCATCGATGACGTATTCGGTCCCGGTGATGCTTCCCGCTCGGTCAGAGACAACGAAAGCGACCAGACTTGCGACTTCTTCGGCGCTGGCCGGGCGGCCGATCGGGATTCCGCCGAGAGAATCCATGATCATCTTCGTGCTCGTCTCGACGCTGACGCCCTGTTGCTCGGCAAGGCGCTCCGCGAAGTGAACAGACCCCTCAGTAGCAATCCAGCCCGGCGAGACACGGACGACCCGCACGCCTTTTGGGGAGACCAGCTTCGAAAGGCTCTTGCTGTAGGAAGAGAGTGCGGCCTTCGCCGCCGCATAACCGATCGTCGCTTCCGGCAGCGGCATGACGCGCTGGATGGAGGTGACGTGGACGACGACACCGCTGCCTTGTGCGGTCATCGCCGGGACCAGCTCGCGATCGAGGCGAATGGCCGGCATCAGGTTCAGATCGAGCTCCTTGCGCCACTCTTCGTCCGTCAGGACCTCGTATCCTCCTGCCGGGGCGGATGAGCCGCCCAGCATGTGCACGATGATGTGGACGCCGCCCATGCGCTCCCGAACGGCCTGCGCGAGCTGCGCACAGCCCTCGGGCGTCGTGAGATCGACGCCGACGAACATTTCGGCCGGCAGGTCTTGGGGCCTCGACCTGGCGCTGGTGAGAACCTGGGCGCCGAGCTCGCGGAAAAGCTTGACGGTTGCGGCGCCTGCGCCACGAGTTCCGGACGTCACAAGCGCCCGTTTGCCTTCGAGGCTGATGAACGGGTTCACAGGGTGATCTCCAGTTCGCCGATCTTGTCGCCTTCCAGGCGGAAGAAATAACGCAGATCGATCGGGCTACCCGGGAAGTTGCCCTCGACTTTGCAAGTCACGACGGTGCGCCCGCGGTCATGGGCCATCGCGATCGGCGTCGACGTCGCGGTGAATTTCTTAGAGTAATCCACTTTCCAGCGACGGATCTCATCGCGACCAGTGTGGACGCGGTTTTCGTCCCGGACAGTAGCGTTGTCCGAAAAGCATTCGGCCATCACTTGCGGATTGGGGTCGAGGTCTGCGGTGAAGTACCGCGCGATCGGTGAGGGCAATTCGAGGGACATTGTTACCATCCTAATCTGTTGATATCGCAAGATCTAGCTACTGGCTGATATGTTGAGTTCTTGTCTCTGCGGTTACTTCCGCGGACATCAACTTAGCGATGGACAATCGGATTGATAATCGGGATAAAATGGGATGAAACGTTGCGAAATCCGGGACAATGATCGGCCATAACCTCATCGAACTCGACGCCGTGATGGCGGTCGCGCGGCGCAAGTCGTTCCGGGCGGCGGCGATGGAACTGCAGATTTCTACGACGGCTCTGAGCAATCTCATCGCGAAGTTTGAAAAGCAGCTCGGCGTGCGCCTGTTCAGTCGGACGACCCGAAGTGTTTCACTGACTGACGCCGGGCGGAACTTCGTCGAACAGATCGGTCCTGCTCTCGTTGAAATTCACAGCGCTATGGACAGCGCGATGTCCCAACAAGAGGTGCCGTCCGGGACGATCAGGATCAACGCGTTCCCGACCGCAGCCCGGGAAATCCTCGAGCCGCTCGTATTGGAGTATCTGCGCCGATACCCGCAGGTGCACATTGACCTCGTGACCGAAGGGCGCCTGCTCGACGTCGTGGCCGATGGCTTCGATCTTGGCGTCAGGAGCGCGGATTTCGTGCCCAGCGATATGATCGCCGTTCCGATCGGCCAAGCCCGATCCTACGTCGTCGTGGCGTCGCCGACCTATCTTGTGCAACACGGCAAGCCGCGCGTGCCGCTCGATCTTCTCCGTCACACCTGCATCCGCATCCGACTGCCTAATGGCGGCATCTACAAATGGCATTTTGAAAAAGACGGCCAGCCGGTCCAGATCGACGTCAAAGGACCTATCACCCTCGACGAAGCCAGCCTGTCGCGGACCGCTGTGCTACGTGGCGTCGGCCTGGGCCTGTTCATGGAATCGGACGTGCGAGAAGACCTCGCCGCCGGCCGCCTGGTTCGCGTTCTTGAAGACTGGATGAAGCCCGTGGCGCCGCTATGCCTTTACTACCCTGGTCGGAAAAACCCGTCCGCCGCGTTCAAGGAATTTATCAATTTCGCACGCGAGTTTACCGCGGCCTCAAGAGCCGATCCGGGATCACGCCCCGTTCAAACCGCATCACGATGAAGGTCCGGTTTTCGGCCGTTGCCCAACGTCAGCAGTTGGCGCTTTCAGGCAGCTATCGGCGTCCGCCTATGGCAATCAGGTTGACGTCAATCGTCCCCGCCCTGAAACCGGCCTCGCAATAGCAAAGATAGAATTCCCAGAGCTTTCGGAATTCCTCGTCGAAGCCTTGCGCAGCGATCTGCGGCCAGCGTTCCAGGAAACGTCGACGCCATTCCCTAAGCGTCGCCGCATAGCTTTCACCAAATGAAAAGCGTTCGATTGTGGCTAGACCGGCGGAAGCCGCAGCGTCTTCCAGTGCGAGAACCGAGGGCAGGCAACCGCCCGGGAAGATGAAGCGCTGGATGAAATCCATGCCCCGCTGATACGGCTCGAACAGAACGTGGTCGATGGTGATCGCTTGCAGGACTGCATGGCCCCCGGGAGCCAGCGAGCGGCGCAATGTGGCGAAGTAGGTCGGCCAATAGTCGCGCCCGACGGCCTCGATCATCTCGATCGAGACGATGCGATCGAAGTGGCCCGTCAGGTCCCGGTAGTCCTGCAGGCGAAGCTCGACGCGATCGGCGAGGCCGGCCTCGGTGACCCGTCGCTGCGCATAGGCGAGCTGCGACGGCGAGAGCGTGATCGCCGTGACGCGGCAGCCCTCGCGCGCCAGACGCTCGGCGAGGGCACCCCAGCCGCAACCGATCTCGAGGACATGCTCGCCTCCTGCGAGCGCAAGCATCTCGACGATCCTGTCGAGCTTGCGGTCCTGCGCAGCCTCGAGCATGTCTGTCGGCGCTTCGTAGAGCGCGGACGAATAGGTCATGCTTTTGTCGAGCCACTGCCGGTAAAAGTCGTTCCCGAGGTCGTAATGGGCGGTGATGTTGCGACGGCTGCCAGCCCGGCTGTTAGCGTTGCGCCAGTGCCGTAGGCGATTGAGCAAGCGCGCCGGCCAGGTGCCGGAGACCAGCTGTCGGAGCGTGGCGTCGTTACGGGCCCCGAGCTCGATCAGCGCGGTCAGGTCCGGCGTCGAGAAATCCCCATCGCGATAGGCTTCGGCGAGCCCGATATCGCCATCGAGCATGAGACGACGCATGGCCCGCCAGGTCTTCAATACGATCGCGGCCTGCGGGCCCGGCGCGGCCGGCCCACTCCAGAGTCGTTCCCCCTCGGGCGTGACGATGCTCAGCCGGCCGACGGCGATGCGTGACAGCAGCCGGCGCAGGAACCAGCGCGAGAGACCGATTCCGCCCGGCAGCGAGAGCGAGCGCTCGGCCATTGGCGCCTGGCTTTCGGTTTCGGGCAGTCTCATGGCTGCATCGGTCCTTTCGCGTCGTGCGCGGTGGCTCGCCCCGTGCTGAATGGACGTTCCGGCGGAGCCGGGTGCGCCCACCATGGAATGCGCTTCGCCAGGAGGCGCAGCGCGTTCCAGTGGATGGCGGCGGTGACCTTCATGGTCAGCAGGGGATGGGTTGCGAGCAGGCGCAGGAGCGTGGCGTCGTCGAGCGCGCGACGCTGGCCACCCAGCGAGGTCGTGATCAGCCTTCCGGCGTCGTCATGACCATCGATGGCCACGGAGACGCGCTCCCCCGGCGGATCGACCTCGAAGGCATAGCGCATGGCGAGGCCCATGAACGGCGAGACATGGAAGCGCTTCTGCGCCTCCTGCCGCACAGGATGAGCCTGTCCCCCAGCTGGCGCGACATAGCTATGAATCTCGCCAAAGGTGTTGTGCACCTCATAGATGGTCGCCCGCAGCGCACCGTCGCGGCCGTAGCAGAAATAGGTGCTGAGCGGGTTGAAGGCATAGCCGAGGATGCGCGGCATGGTCAGCAGCCGAACCCTGCCGCCGTCCCAGTCGATACCCGCCGCCGCCAGCGCCTCCGCCACCTGCTCCTTCAGCGGCCGGCCACTGCGATCGCCGTAATCGGCATCGCGAAAGGCATAGAGGTTGAAGCGGTTGCGCGAGAACAGGCGCAACTGCCCGGCGACGGCGTCGATCTCGTCGAGGTCGAGCAGCATCCAGAAGACGCGATAGGACAGCGCATGCGGCTTGGGGCGGAAGCGATGGTGCCGCACGCAGCCGACATAAAGGGCGGAATGCCTGGTCATGCCGCCAGCTCACGCGGCGCAGTGCGCGGAATGCGGCCGGATTCATCGCGGACCTGCCAGGGCCGCCGCACGCCACCGAGCGCTTCGGCCACGGCCAGCCCGGCCTGCAAACCGTCCTCGTGGAAGCCCGCGCCAAAATAGGCGCCGCAGAACCAGCTGCGCCGCGCACCTTGCAGAGCCCATAGCCGCTCTTGAGCTGTGAGCGCGGCCCGATCGAAGATCGGATGCTCGTAGACCTCTTCGTGCAGGATGGCGCCCTGGCGCAGCGTGGCTGGCGGGTTCAGGGTGACGAAGAACGGCCGGGCACCCGGCAGGTCTTGCAGGCGGTTCATCCAATAGGTGACGGCGCAGGTGGCATCCGGCTTGCCGCGCTCGCCGATATGGTTCCAGCTCGCCCAGGCGCGGCGGCGCTTCGGCATCAGAGCCTCGTCGCCATGCAGCACGGCACGATTGTGGCTGTAGCGAAAGGCGCCAAGCGCGGACGCTTCGAGCGGATCGGGATCGGCGAGCATGGCCAGCGTCTGGTCGGCGTGTGTTGCGAACACGACCTCGTCGAAGCGCTCACTCCAGCCTTCGCCAAAGACGAGCACCTCGTTCGGCGCGCGCCTGACCTGACGCACTGGCGAGCCGAGCTGAACGCTCCCGCCGAACTGCTCGCGCAGCCGCGCGACATAGCGGGCGCTGCCGCCACTGATGGTGCGCCAGACGGGTCGGTCAGTGAGCTGCAACAGGCCGTGATTGTGGTGGAAGCGCAGGAAAGCTTCGGCGGGATAGCCCAGGATCTCCGAGCAGGGCGCCGACCAGATCGCCGCCGCCATCGGCAGCAGATGATCGTCGCGGAAGGCCTCGCCATAGCCGCCGGCCGCAAGATAGTCGCCGAGCGTCATATCGGCCGCGTTTCCCACCTGCGCATCGCGGGTCGCGTTGCGATAGAAGCGGACGAGGCCCTGGAGCATGGCCCAGAAGCGCGGGCTGGCCAGATTGCGCCGCTGCGCAAACAGCCCTGCGAGGCTGGTACCGCTGTATTCGAGGCGCCCGCTATCCAGCGAAGCGGCGAAAGACATCTCGGTCGGCTGCGTCGCGACACCCATGTGCGCGAGCAGCGCGACGAAGTTCGGATAGGTTTTCTCGTTGTAGACGATGAAGCCCGTGTCGACCGCCGTCTCGCCGCCATCCCGGCCCGGCACCAAGACCGTGTTGGCATGCCCACCGAGACGCGGCTCGGCCTCGATCAGCACGACGTCGTGAGCCTGACCCAACAGCCAGGCTGCCGAAAGGCCAGAGATGCCGCCGCCAATGACGGCGATCTTCTTCGCATGTCCCTGAACCCGCGCCATGGCCACTCCTTACTCGTTTGAAGGCTATACGCCGGGCACCTGGCTTTGGATTTGCCGCCAGCTCGCAGAAATCGACGTGGACAGGTGAGCCGATCGCCACTGCCGGACGTAAGCTGACTGAGGCAACCGGGAGGCGGATCGATGCCCGCGACGGGTCTGAAGCGTCTGTTCGCAGCGATAGGCGCCTATGCCGCCCACCCCGGAGCACGCGAGGCGGTCGCGAACACGGTCGCGCTGGTGATCGTTTCGAACCAGCCCTTCTATCCGCTCTATCTCTATTGGGCGGTATCGCCCGTGATCGGCCCGTCCTTCCTGACCTTCCTGTCGACGCCCCTGTTTGCACTGGTGCCGGCCGTGATGCGGCGCAATTCCAAGCTCGGCCGCTCCCTGATGCTCTGCGCCGGCATCGGCAACACGCTGCTCTGTCGCTTCGTCTTCGGCAGCGCGTCGGGCGTCGAAGCCTTCCTGTTCCCCTGCCTGATGCTGGCGGTCCTGCTCTTTCGCAGCGACGAACGCCTCTATGCCGCCGGTTTCGCGGCGCTGGGCTTCGGAGCCTATCTCCTACCCGTCGACGTCATGGGGGGCCCGCTGCATCTCTATGAACGGCAGGAATATGTCGCCCTGCAGCGCCTGAACTTTCTGAGCGCAGCCTCGCTGACGGTCCTGATCGGCTGGCTCTTCGTCCAACGGCACCCCGATATCGGCAGGAGCGATGAAACCGGAAAGGGTCGACCAACGTAGAAGGGGCGCAACCTGCGGAAAGGACATCGCATGAGACGTCTTTTGCTCGCCCTGATCATCGCCTCGCCATCGGCTGCCAGCGCGACCACCCTGGACGGCACCTGGCTGCGCGACGACGGCAACGCCCGTGTCCGTATCGCGCCCTGCGGCGACAAGATCTGCGCCACCAATCTCTGGATTGGCGATACCAGCCAGGGCGAGGCGGCCGGCGATAAGCTCGTGATGACGCTGACGCGGCAGGCCGAAGGCAGCTTCTCCGGCACCGCCTACGATCCGAAGCGTGACTGGACTTACTCATTGACCGTCAGGAGGGGAGCTGGCGAGCTGAACACCCGTGGCTGCATTCTTGGCCGCCTGATCTGCCGCGATGTCGGCTGGAAGGCTGCCGACTAGCGTTTCGGCTGTGCGGTGATCCGTTCCCGCACCGTCGCCGTATCTTGGACATGGCCGCCGCATTTGCCTTCTCCGTCGAAGACATGCGCACAAGGTCAGCAGCGCAGGGGCACCGGTTTTTCGCCTTGTTTGACCCTAATGCCTTGATCGCCGCGATTGCGCGCTCGGGTGACCGGGACGCTTTCGTAGCTCTGTTCGACCATTTCGCGCCGCGCGTGAAAGGGTTGCTGATGCGCGGCGGGGCCTCGCCGGAATTGGCGGAGGAGATTGCGCAGGAGACGCTGCTCTCGGTCTGGCGCAAGGCCGCGATGT
The DNA here is from genome assembly GCF_050275675.1 of Allobosea sp. NPDC003192. NCBI lineage: Bacteria > Pseudomonadati > Pseudomonadota > Alphaproteobacteria > Hyphomicrobiales > Alloboseaceae > Allobosea > Allobosea sp. NPDC003192. The sequence continues at coordinate 276,869 of NZ_JBNNPK010000002.1, read as the reverse complement.
TCGATCCCGACAAGGCGAGCGCCTCGACCTGGATCGCCACGATCGCACGCAACCGGCGCATCGACATCGCCCGGCGCGAGACCCGCTCGCGGCTTTCACAGGTTTACGAGATTCTGGATGAAGAAGGCCCTCAACAACCTGACGAGACGATCTCTGGAGCTGAGCGTGACGCTCGGGTCAGGGCAGCGATGACCGGATTGTCAATTGACCAGTATCGGGTCGTCGAGCTCGCCTTCCTGGAAGGGTTCACCCATCAGGACGTGGCGAAGCATCTGGCGATCCCGCTCGGCACAGTGAAGTCGCGGCTGCGGCTGGCTCTGTCGCATCTGCGCGGCAAGCTGGAGGATCTGCGATGAGCGTCGTCCATCGTGCTTCTGACGAGACACTCGCCGCCTTCGCCGCCGGCCGGCTCGACGAAGGGCTAGCGCTCGTCGTCGCGGCCCATGTCGAGCTGGACGGCCAGAGCCGGCGCCGCGTGCAGGAATTCCAGGCAATCCAGGGTGCCATTCTCGATGCCGCAGAGCCTGTGGCGATGACGGCAGGGCCGCTGGACCCAGCCGAGCTGCGCTCGCTGCCGGATGCTGGCGTAGCGCCCCATCTGACCGAAGCAGACCTGCCCCATGCGTTGCGTCCCTATGCTCTAGGGCCGTGGCGGCCGATCGGCATCCGGATCGCGATGCGGCGGGTCGAAGTGCCTGGATCGGAGTCACGCGTGTTCATGCTGCGGGCCGGGCCAGGGATCGCGCTGCCGCACCATAAGCATACCGGCCTTGAATGGACGACGATCCTGTCCGGCGCCTACGAGCATGAGTATGGTCGCTACGCCGCGGGTGATTTCGACGAGGCGGACGCCGAGCACGAGCACACGCCGCGCGTCGATCCGGTCGAAGGCTGTACCTGCCTCGTCGCCATGACCGGTAACGTCCTGTTCCAGGGTTGGCTCGGCCGCCTGCTGCAGCCGCTGGTGCGGCTGTGACGCTGGCCTCCTTCGCGGCGGCACTGCTCTTTGCCGCCGTCGCGATGTCGGCCGCCATGAGCCTGGCGACCCGGGTCGAACGCCAGACCGGCAATTCCGGCTGGATCGATGTGGTCTGGACCTTCGGACTCGGTGCGACCGGCATTGCCGGCGCTCTGCTACCGTTCGGCGATGGGCCGCTCGCGCGGCGCCTCTTCGTTGCGGCGCTCGTTGCGGCATGGGCTCTGCGCCTCGGCCTGCATATCGCCGGACGCACGACAGGGATTTCCGATGATCCTCGCTATGCCCGCATGAAGCGCGACTGGGGGGCCCAGGCACCCAAGAAAATGGCCCGGTTGCTTCAATTGCAGGCGCTTGCGAGCATTCCACTCGCTATCGGCATCGTCCTGGCGGCGCATAACCCGGTGGCATTCGGCCAGCCTCAGGATTGGCTAGGTCTCGGCCTGTTCCTTGCCGGGATCATCGGCGGGGGCATCGCCGACCGGCAGCTTCGCGCTTTTGCACGCTCCGGCCGCGGTGGCGTCTGTGATGAGGGGCTTTGGGCTTATTCGCGGCATCCCAACTACTTCTTCGAATGCGTGCTCTGGAGCGCCTATGCGGTGATTGCTTCCGGCGCGGCTCACCCCTTTGGCTGGCTCGCCTGGCTCGCACCCGTGGCGATCACGCTGCTGCTTGTGCGCGTATCCGGCATTCCGCCGCTTGAGGAGCACATGCTCGCCAAGCACGGGGATGCCTATCGCGATTATCAGCTCCGGACCAGCGCCTTCATTCCACTCCCACCCAAAGGAGCCGGGCGATGACGATCATGCAGAGGCTGTCGAGCTGGGGCGAGGCCCTGCCGGTGCCCGATGCGGTCAGCCGTATGGTGATCGCCACGCTCGTCGGGCGAACGGATCGTACCCTCTCGGCCAAGCCCGGCAATGCGGCCGGCTTCGCGCGGGAGATGGCGGAACTTCCGATCGCGCTGCATGCCGACGCGGCCAATGCCCAGCACTACGAAGTGCCCGAGGCGTTCTTCGAGCAGGTGCTAGGTCCGAGACGGAAATACTCCTGCTGCTATTACGGCGACCCTGCAGACAGTCTTGCAACGGCTGAAGAAGTGGCGCTGGCGCGGACCGCCGAGCACGCCGGCCTTGCCGACGGTCAGGACATCCTTGAGCTCGGCTGCGGCTGGGGCTCGCTCTCGCTCTGGATGGCTGAGATGTATCCGAAGGCGCGCATTGTCTCGGTCTCGAATTCGGCCTCGCAACGCGCCTTCATCGAAAAACGTGCGCGCGAGCACGGTTTCGGCAATCTGCGCGTGATCACCGCGGACATGAACGACTTCGCGATCGAGGAGCGCTTTGACCGCGTCGTCTCGGTCGAGATGTTCGAGCACATGGCGAACTGGCGCGCGCTGCTCGAGCGCGTCCATGGCTGGCTGAAGCCGCACGGACGCTTGTTCATCCACATCTTCGCGCATGCGCGGAGCTGCTACCGCTTCGATGTCGGCGACAACGCCGACTGGATCGCCCAGCACTTCTTCACCGGCGGGATCATGCCGAGCGTGGCGCTGGCGTACGAATTCTCCGACCTCTTCGCAGTCGAGGAGGAGTGGCGCTGGAGCGGTGAGCATTATCGGCGCACCGCCGAGGACTGGCTGGCCAATTTCGACCGCAACCTGCCGGCGATCGAGCCCATCCTGCGCGAGGTCTATGGCGAGGACGCGCCGATCTGGCGCAGGCGCTGGCGCCTTTTCTTCCTGGCGACGAGCGGGCTGTTCGGGCACGCTGGCGGCGAAGCCTGGGGCGTCAACCACTACCGGCTGCGGCCGGTCTGACCGGCCAGCGATAGATCGGCGATGAGCCCCGCTTCAGCCACCAACGCGGCGCGCGACCTCGTAGGCGATCCAGCTACAGAAGCCGACCACCACGATGCCGTAGATGATGTCGGCGAGCGTGATCGTCAGCGTCCACGGCCGCAGCGTGGCGTAGTTCGTCAGGTCGTAGGTCGCATAGGCGAGCAGGCCGATCAGGGCGCCGTTGACGAGTGCGTCGTTCGCGCCGCCGCTGCGCACGGCCGGCATCACCGCAAAATGCAGCACGCCAAGCGGGAAGCCGAAATAGAACAGCGCCGCAGGCACATAGCGGGTCGGTTCAACGATCAGGTCGCCGAGCGCGGGGCGGTAGAGCCTCGCCGTCATCGTGCCGAGCCAGATCGCATCGCAGATGCCGAAGGCGATGAGAAAAGCGACGTAGCCGGCGACGAAGCGCATGACGATCTCCATTGGCATGTGCCATCAGATACGCAGGACCTGCTCCTTCGGATTACCTTGAGCAGATCGACCGACCCGGGGATCCAGCGCGCCTCGTCCGGCGTATCCATCGCACGGCCGGCAACACGAAGGCGCCCATGACGATCTTGAATTCCAGGCGTGCTGTCATGGCGGCGCTGTCGACCATCGTCCTTGCCGGCTGCGCCGCGCTGCGGCCGGGCGCCTTGAGCCAGGGCGCGCGCGATGTCGCCTATGGCCGCCACCCACGGCAGGCGATGGACATATACACCCCGAGCGACGGTGGAGCCGGACGACCGGTCGTCTTCTTCATCTATGGCGGCTCATGGGCGAATGGCGACAAGGAGAGCTACGCCTTCGTCGGTGACGCCCTGGCCACGCGCAGCTTCGTCACCGTGATCGCCGACTACCGGCTTGTGCCGGAGGTGCGCTTCCCGGCTTTCATCGAGGATGGTGCCGCAGCTCTGCGCTTCGTCCGTGACAATATCGCACGCTTTGGTGGCGACCCGCGCCGAATCCATCTGATGGGACATTCGGCGGGGGCCTACAATGCGATGATGCTGACGCTCGACAGAAGCTATCTCGCGGGTGCGGGACTATCGCCCGGCATTATCCGCTCGGCAGTTGGCCTCTCGGGCCCCTATGATTTCCTGCCGCTGGATATCGATGTGACCAAAGCCGCCTTCGGCAATGCCCCCAATCTGGAGCGTACCCAGCCGATCAATTTCGCGCGTGCGGACGCGCCGCCGATCCTGCTCGCCACCGGTGCCGACGATACCACGGTCCTGCCCCGCAACACCGAGCGGCTCGCCGCCGCACTACGCCGCGCGGGTGCCCGCTCGGTGACGCTCAGGATCTATCCCGGCCTAGGACACGCAGGGACGGCTGCCTCACTCGCGCGCATCATGAATTGGCGGGCGCCCGTTCTCGATGACGTGGTTGGCTTCATGGAAAACGCCTGACCGCAGCCAGATCTTGCAACTTCGATACGGACGCCGCGTCAAAATAGCGCCCGCGTAAACGTCTGCTTCCTGGCAGCCAGCCAATGTCGGCAATTGGCGCCGAGCGATGGGTTGGATGAGTTATAGTAGCTTCGGATGCGGCATCCCGATGGAGGATGCGTAATGCTTGTCGAAGCTCAACCGATCCATCAGCGTCCTGCCTGGAACACCGGCCGCAACATCGGCCCGAAGCCGCCGTTGAAGCCGCGCCACATCTGGGCGATCCGGACACGGCTACAGCACGATCGGCGTGTGCGAGATCTGGCAATGTTCAATCTCGCGATCGACAGCAAGCTGCGCGGCTGCGATCTCGTGCGGCTGCGCGTGGGCGATGTCGTGCTCGGCGGAACCGTAAGATTGATCACGTCGATTATCCAGCAGAAGACGGGTCGACCGGTGCCGTTCGAGTTGACGGATACGACCCGGGAGGCGCTTACAGCTTGGCTGAGGAAGCGCCCGGCCGACAATGGCGAATGGCTCTTTCCGAGCCGCAGTCGGTCACGCGATCACGTGACAACCAGGCAGTACGGCCGACTGCTCGATGGCTGGGTCGCTCTGATTGGCCTCGATCCCGCACTCTACGGGACGCACAGTCTGCGGCGGACGAAAGTTGCCCTGATCTACAAGCGTACCGGCAATCTTCGCGCATGCCAGCTCCTACTGGGGCACTCCAAACTGGAAAGCACCGTGCGCTACCTCGGCATCGAAGTTGATGATGCTCTCCTCATCTCCGAGCAGACGGACCTGTAACCTATCCGGCGCGGCGGGCAGCTGCCGCGCCGTGACCAATAGCCCCACAGCTGCGAACTTGCATCAGCTCGGACGGAAGCTCGGAGAATGAATGTCAGCTCTCCGGCCACAGCCCGCTTCTGCTTGTGACGCATCGCAGAGCTACACCCGTCGGCAGCTTGATTCTAGCGCGAGCTCAGCCGAATCTTTTCGCCGGGAGTCAAACCGCCGTGATCGTAGATTAGATGCATCCACTTCTGCATACGGTTCAACAGGATGACCAACGGAGCGGTCAGCTGTCGATACTCGTCCAGGCTTTGCAAGGTCGGAAGTGCATTCATATAAGCTTCGCCGATTTCCTTCATTTTTGGAAAGCCGAGGTCGGAGAGGAAGAGAAAATGGTCGAATGGTTCAGTTAGAAAAGATTTTGTGAGCCGCACAATAAACGGCAATGTCATATCGCTGTCGGTCGATACTGTCAGGAGCTTCGATCCAATATTCGGCCCGTCCTGAAGTAAGTAGCTGTTCATGAAGAACATTGTGGCAGGGGACGTGTCCGCCTGAATGAGCTCGAGGACTTCTTGCGGCTCGTTTAGCCACACCCGATCCACCTCATCGTTGATCCGATTGACCGCATGACGCCAGTGGTCACTCGGCAGATCTTTTCCGAATTGCACGATCGGAGATGACACCTCGACGGGACTGCTGGAGGAACGGATACCGATCTTGATTACCTTTCGCTGTGCCCTAGTCACCGTGTGGTCACGGACAAGCTCACCGAGCCTGATCAGAGCCGGCAGGTCGTCCGTGTGAATTTCTGCGAACTTGTTGACCGGCGCGCTCTCGGGGGTCTTGTCGTTATAGGTGATGCAGATTTGGGCGCTCGGCTGATAAAGATAGACGTCGCCCAGTCGCCGCGTGACCATGTTGCCTGGTTCGCTGTCGATGATCCGCGTTGGCATGTAGATCGCACGTCCCGAAAAGAGGACATGATGCAACACCGTCTGAAGCGGCAGTTCTGCGAGCACCTTTTCGACCAGTGCCGGATTCCGGTCGGTCAGGAACCGAGCCCGAAGCGAGAGGTCATATTCCGGGACGTCGAAACGAAGCGTTGCCGCATCCATTGTGAGCGATTCCTATGCGTTCAATGAGCAAAGGGGGCCGCGCGCTGAAAGCACGCAGTTGCAAAGGTGCTGGCGAACCTGACTGAGCTCAGACTTCCAGATATCCGGGGTGGGACAGCGTCAGGTACTCGCGCCCTTGGGCGGTAATCAGGATCGTGTCCGAAATCTGAGTCTGAACCTCGCCATAGATCTGGATGTGAGGCTCGAACGTGATCAGCATATTCGGCTCCAACACCTCGTCCGACTTTGCATCGATCGAAAACTGCTCATGGGCCCCAAGGCCGATGCTGTGACCAATACGGCCTGGGAGGTATGCGCCATAACCCCGTGACTCGAGCCGGCTTTTGCTCGCGTTGTAGATGTCTCTGAAGGGCACCCCCGGTTTAATCAGCAGGTCGACCTCGGAGCGGATTTCAAGAATGTCATCCATTGCCTTGCGGTAAGCAGAAGGCAGAGAGCCGACTGCCACCGTGCGCTCGTTCTCGGCATGAATACCGTTTGCAATCGTCCAGCTGAGAAGGGTGACGGCATCGCCGCGCTTTGGTGTGCGCTGACTGGGATTGTCGCAATTGTAGAACGTGCGCTCGCCGGACAGAGCCCAGAAGGACAGGTTGTTTTGAACTCCACCTTCCAGCGAGCCAAAATCGCACACTTCGACCTCTGGGTAATTGGCGGACCAGTGCTGGTTCATTGCATGCATGGCTGAGACGCAGATCTCGCGCTCATTCCCGCCCGCGCGTAGCGCCTCATAGGCGGCGTCCATGCCGATATCGGATAGCTTCGCCGCGATCCGGGCGTTGCCGATCTCGTCGGAATCCTTGATCAAGCGGCAGCGTTCGATAATGCGTCCGGCGTCGGTGAACTGCGCTCCCGGCAGCGCCTGGCGGAGCTGCTTCATGCGATCGATAGAAACGAAGTTTTCCTCGATGCCGATCCTCTTCGCCGAGCAGCCCAAATCGCCGAGGACGGTAGCCAGCGCATCGAGCCAGTTGGCTCCCAGCGTGACCTTGCTGGACCAGTAGCCGAACAGGCGGATGTCCGACAGCCAGGAACTGCCGCGGCTATGCTCGTCGCGAAGCGCATGCACGAGCATGATCGGCTCGTGGTCGGGAGTGATGATCGCGATGACCGGTTGAGAGTAGATGATCGGATTGAAGCCGGTCAGATAGAAGCTGTTTTCCGGCTTGAAGGAGATGATCGCATCGCAATCATGCTTCGCCATCAGCGCCTTGAGACGATCGATCCGAGCCGGGAGCGGTGCCGGGGTTGGTTTCGCCGGCGCCAGTGGTGAAGCTGCAGCTGCCACGAGAATCTCCCCAGGTGTCGAAGGCGGAAAAAGCGCGATGCGTGACGTTATTGAATATAATAATTCATGAGTCAACACGTTAGAGAATGGATGAATAGAACGGCGAAGCGAGCTACTGTGGATCTGGCAAGCCGGGAGGCGTGCACCGATCCGAGGCAATGCTAGTGTCCGGCGGTCGCTGGCCGCGACGCGTATCGAGGGAGCAACTATGACGAACACCCGCGCAGGAGGCCGTCGGCGGCCGCCTCAGAAGGAGGACGGTCCGCGTTCGCTCGACCGGTCCGCGCTTCAGGCGGAGCTCGATATGCGGACAAGCGGCCAGCGCCTGACGCCTGCGCAGCGCCGCATCGCGCAGTGTCTCGTCGAGCGCGGGTCTGAAATCGGATTCCTGTCGAGCACTGAACTCGCCGAGTTGGCGGGTGTTAGCCAGCCGTCGGTGACACGGTTTGCTATGGTGCTAGGCTTCGATGGCTATTTGGAGATGCGAAAGCACCTTCGCGGCGGCGTAGCCATGAACGAAGATGGCGTCGGCTCCGACAGCAACCGATATCAGACTGCTGTGCTCGCCGAAGTCGACAATCTCGAAGAGCTCGCTCGTGCCTTCGCCGACGCCGATGAGATCAACCGCATCGTCGATGCAATGGTCGAATCCAAACCTCTCGCCGTCGTGGGCTTGAGGATATCCACTGGGCTCGCGACGCAGTTCGAGTTCTATGCCTCCCGGATCCATTCGGATGTCCGGCTCATCGCCGATGGCGGCTCGATGACACAAGACCGACTTCAGCAGTGTCATCTCGCTGGCGGACGCACGGCCCTGTTCTTCATGCTGCCGCTTCATCCAAAGGAGACTGTGCAGGCGATCCAATTTGCGCGCGAACTCGGCATGCGGATTATTCTGGTGACTGATACCAGTTTCAGCAACGACGAAGGGTTGGCCGACTTTCTTCTCAAGGCGCGCGTCAACAGCCGCCTGCTATTCGATTCCTACGCGGCCTTCCAATTAATCGCTGCCGTTCTTCTGGATGCGATGTGCGCACGCATGAACGGAAAAGCGCAGCGCCGCCTCGAGACGATCCACGAATCGTCCAAAAAGCGCAGGGTCTTTCTCTGAGAAGTGGCATGCAGCGTGGCTGCCCTCAACCTGGAGCGCTGGTCGGGTCCGATGAGACTTGGCCCAATATGAATATGAATTTTCAGATGATATGATTGTTGAATAAATCATTCAGAGCGGTTATGCCTTGTCAATCCGCGGAGGTGAGGCGATGGATCACTCTGAGACGAAGGGCGCTCGCAGCAATGCATACCGGGGACGGGATCGGCTCTACCTGAGCTGCGCGCCTGGAGCGCATTCTTGAGCAACCTCGGGCTGTTCGGCTTTGGCCCAGACGGATGGGGCGCCGTGCTGCTTGCAGGAGCCGCCGTTAGCATCGGCGCTGCCGTGTGCGGCCTTATCCTGGCCTCGCTAATCGGAGCGGCTGCCGCGCGCGCTAAACTGCTGGGCGGCCCCATCGCGCGAACGATCGCACAGACTTACACCACCGTATTGCGCGGCGTGCCCGATCTGCTCGTGATATTCCTGCTCTATTTCGGGAGCAGCTCGGTGCTCTCAAGCGTCGCTGGGTTCTTCGGCTACCACGGCTTCTTTGCTCTACCCGGGTTCATCGCAGGGGTCCTGGCCATCGGTATCGTTGCCGGCGCCCTGATGACCGAGGTGTTCCGTGGCGCGTTCCTTGCGGTCAAGCCAGGTGAGATAGAAGCTGCGAAAGCGTGCGGGATGAGCACGTTCCTACGCTTTCGTCGAATAATTGCGCCGCTCACGCTAAGGCACGCCCTCCCGAGCATCGGGAACGTTTGGCTCGGATTATTGAAGGGGTCTTCGCTGCTGTCGGCCACGGGCGTCGCCGAGTTGATGCGCCAAACTCAGATCGCGGCTGGTTCTACCCGGTTACCATTCGATTTTTATCTCGCAGCGGCGTTGATCTACATCGCATTGGCAGTCTCAAGCGGGCTGCTGATCCAGGCTGCCGAAAGACGCTACTCCCGTGGCTTCGTGAGGCGCTGATGGAAATCCAGTTCATCTTCGAGACGTTTCTCAGCTTGCTAGGCGGTGTGCCGCTGACAGTGCAACTTGCCGCCCTGGCGATACTGGGCGGCTTGCTGATCGGGCTTCTAGTCGCGGGGATGCGGCTCTCGGGCCGTCGGGTCCTGATCTGGCCCGCCTGGCTATATGTCCAGATCGTCCGCAGCATCCCGCTGCTCGTGCTGATGTTCCTGATCTACTACGGACTCACCCAGTTCAGCTCGATCCGCGCAAGTTTCCTCTGGCCGATTCTGCGCGAGCCATACTGGTGCGCTGTCATCGCCCTTGTGATCAACAGCTCCGGCTATGCAGCGGAAGTGATCCGCGGCGGGCTCCAGTCGGTTGGTCGAAACGAGATCGAAGCCGCTCGCGCGTGCGGTATGTCCGGCTTTCTGCTCTTGCGGCGGATTGTGCTCCCTCTCGCCGTCCGGCAGGCGCTGCCGGCCTACAGCAACGAGATGATCGCCATGGTGAAGGCAACGTCGCTCGCTTCGCTCGTGACACTGATGGACGTGACAGGCATCGCTGCGTCGATCGCCTCTAGCAGCTACCGGCCGATCGGCGTGTTCGTCGCCGCTGGTGCCATTTATCTCGCACTGACCGCGGCGCTCACGCAGTCGGTCCGGCTCCTGGAGTATCGGCTGACGCCTCATCTGCGGCGAGCAGCTCTCCCAGCCGACGCACAATAACGGACTGTTAGGATCACACTCCATGAAAACGGCAGTTCGCCTCGAAAACCTTCGTAAGCGCTTCGGCGGGCTCGAAGTGCTACGGGGCATCAATCTCGAGGCCTACGAGGGAGAGGTCGTTTCGATCCTGGGTTCCTCAGGCTCGGGAAAGTCGACCATGCTGCGCTGCATTAACATGCTGGAGATCCCAAGCGAGGGCTCCGTATCGGTGGCCGGGGAGCAGATCAAAATCGCTTCGGACGGCAAAGGGCGACCCACTGGGCTGGATACACGTCAGATCGATCGGCTGCGCTCGCGCATCGGCATGGTGTTCCAGAGCTTCAACCTCTGGCCCCACATGACGATCTTGCAGAACGTCATAGAGGCCCCTGTCCATGTTCTGAAGCGAAACAAAGCGGAATGCGTCGAAGAGGCCCGAGTCCTTCTCGACAGAGTCGGGATCGCCGACAAGGCGGATCAATACCCCGCCCACCTCTCCGGAGGCCAGCAGCAGCGGGCAGCCATCGCTCGCGCACTCGCCATGCGCCCGAGCCTGATGCTGTTCGACGAGCCTACGTCCGCTTTGGACCCCGAACTCGTCGGCGGCGTTCTGCGCGTCATTCGATCCCTGGCGGAGGAGGGCCGCACGATGCTCGTCGTGACCCATGAGATGGGGTTCGCAAGAGACGTATCGAGCCGGGTCGTCTTCCTGCACCAGGGCTCAATCGAAGCGGATGGGAAGCCGGAAGATATCTTCACCAAGAGTCAGTCGCCCCATTTTGAACAGTTCTTGGGGCGTTGAGCGCGGCCGAGGTCGCAAAACAAAAAAGGGGAATGCAATGAAAACCGCCACACTGCTCGTCGCCGGAACTTTTCTTGTCGCCGCCATTCCATGTGGTTTTGCGCAAGAACAGAAGTGGAAGGAAGTCCGCATCGTGACGGAGGGTGGCTTTCCTCCGTGGAACTACACCAAACCGGATGGCACTTTGGCTGGCTTCGAGATCGATCTCTTCAAGGACATTTGCGCGCGCATGAAAGTCAAATGCGCGCTGACCGCGCAATCCTTCGACAGCATGATCCCTGCTCTGAATGCAGGGAAGTTCGACGCCATCGTCAACGACGTGTCGATAACGCCGCGGCGGGAGGAGGTCATTGCTTTCTCAATCCCGTATGCCGCGGTTTGTTATACCTTTGCGACAGCCAATCCCGATATCGCGAAGAAGCTCGGCAACGAGGACAAGATCATATCGCTCAATGACGAGGCGGCGACCAAGGCCGCGATGGATCCGATCAAGGCTCTGTTCAAGGACATGACGATCGGCACCCTTGCTGCTGGCGGATCAGTCGCCTTCGTCGAGACCTACTTCAAAGGTGTTGCGCTGATGCGCCAGTATAAGACCCCCGAAGCGCGAGACATTGATTTGGTCGCCGGCCGGGTCGACGTGGTCGTAGGCGGAAAGGACACACTGGGCATTGCTGCCGCGAAGCCGGGCCGCGAAACGATGAAGACATTCGGACCGTGCTTCCAGGGCGGCGTCGTCGGAAAGGGCGCCGGCGTCGGCCTGCGTAAGCAAGACACCGACCTGAAGGCGATGTTCGATAAGGCCATTGCCGAGGCTCAGGCGGATGGGACGATTAAAAAGCTCGCCTTGCCAGTGTTCGGCATGGACATCACGCCTCTCAATTGATCTTGCCGGATCGAAACACGACCGGTCGGCACATGCCGGCCGGCGAAGATAATCTAACGGTGCGCGCTTTAGTGGGTCGCTCTCTGCGGAACAATCGAAAACACGGGTGATTTTTATGATCAGCAAACAATCAGCTTATTTCGACCTACCATGGGAAGATACTTACGGGTATGCACAAGCGATCAAGGTTGGCGATACAATCTATGTATCTGGCCAGCTTAGCCATGATGAGAAAGGAGATCTCGTAGCACCGGCGTCTCTCGATGGAAATGGATTGCCCATCGATTTCTCGATGATGGAACCGCAAATGCGAGCTACCTACGCCAACGCGGCCCGAATTCTGGCACGCTTCGGAGCGACGCTAGAAAACATAGTTGAGGAGACGCTCTACGTGCTGGATGTGGATGCAGCCTTCGCCGTGGCAGGTGCTGTGAGAAAGGAAGCCTACGGCGCTGTCAAACCACGCTGTGCGAGCAATCTAATAGGCGTGTCGCGGCTGGCCTTCCGTGAGCAGCTCATCGAAATTACCTTCAGGGCGGTGGTTCCAACTTCTCCTTGAGCAATATGTTGCGGATGTGGGTCGGGAGCGGGAAGTCACCGGTAAGGGCGCAGCTGCCGAGGGCTAGTGAGCCTTGGGAGGAGACCGCGATCATGCGCGGCTGCAAGCGCTCCCGGCCGCTGCCGTGAGTAAGAGTCGAGCCTGACATAGGTGAAATAATCTAAAGGGCGGCGCTCGGAATGTCTGCTCGCGGGCCGCGACCGAAGGTCCGTTTATGGCACGGCAGTCGGATCGAAAACAGTTTTGTTGCAGATCCAACGAGCTGAAGTCGACCTGTCGTGCGCTTGCCCGAGAATCTGCCAATGGCGATATCGGAGGGTGCGAACCACCTGCTTAGCTATCAGTTTTGAAGCAGTCTCTCTGCACATGCGCGGCGCCGACTTCTTCGACACAATCGGCGCATAGCCGACCTTGCCGTTGCGCCGGAAGATTCAGACGAGGAGGCAAAGCGGGTTGGCTTGATCGATGCCGTCAATGCCTATTGGCTGAAACAGGATTCGCCAGCAACCGTGGCGATGACAAACCCCATCACCTCGTTGGAACAGTACGAGGCAGCGAACCAGAGAGTCACAGAGCTTTGCAACTTTGCCGAGGAAACGCCGCAGGCAGAAGAGTTGCATTGGCTGATAGCTGATATTTGCGCTTGGGATGAAGAGCGCGACGACGCGACCGGCCGGCGATGATCTGCGCGATGGACAAAGCTATTGCGGGGCCTTGAACCTGGCCTGCTCGGCATCAGCCTCTAAGAGCAGCGCCTGCAATCGAGCGACGGCCAACGCAGGCAAATGCAGTTCCAGATCGTTTGGATCGTCATGCATGTGGAACCGCAGGATTGCGCCCTCCAAAGGGTCGTCGCTGATCGTGATGCATTTTACGTCGGTGACGTGAAGTAGCAGGGCCGGCTTCCGTGGCATGGCCGCCTCCGAGGGCCGTCATTGAGGTTAGCACTGCGCCCGGCGCCCATGGGACGCCGGGCATTTCTTCAGGCGCGGCCTTGCGGGCCTTCCCGGTAGGCCGCGGCAAAGGCCGCGACGTCCGGCGCCAGAATGCCGTATTTCTCGGCCAGCGTCGCGAAGATGCCGCGAACGGTCTCCGCTTCCACTTCGCCGCGCATAGCGGCCAGACAGGATTTCATCGCGAAGTTGTGGGCTGGGTCGCGCTTGCTGGGCGGCCAGTCGACCAGGAACATGTAGGCTTCCATGACTGACGAAATCGCCGCGGGATGACCTAACCCGACAAGTATGACGACCGGGCGTTCAAAGTGTTCGGTATTCATCGGTCGCAGCCCCAGGCAATTATATCTCGAACGCTCATAGCAGTCCTCCTTGCGTTCAAAAGTACGATGCATCCAGACGCCGGGTTGCTCGCCCGGCGCCTGACATCCGCCTTCAGGCGCCTCTGCTCAGGCTGCGCGCTTCTCCGAGTCGATCTGCGGCCGATCGGCTTTCGGCAGTGCGGTGCCAGTGGCGATCCCGATCCGGCGCGGCTTCATCTCCTCCGGCAGCTGGCGCTTCAGATCGACCGTCAGCAAACCGTTCTCGAGGTTGGCGGCCACGACCTTGACGTGATCCGCGAGCTCGAAGCGGCGCTGGAAGGCGCGCTCGGCGATGCCGTGATGCAGATATTGGCCATTGTCCTGGCCGGCCTTCTGCCCGAACACCATCAGCATGTTCGGCTCATGCGTGATCGTGAGCTCGTCCTGCGAGAAGCCGGCCACGGCCATCGTGATGCGATAGTCGTCGTCACCGGTCTTGACGATGTCGTAGGGCGGCCAGTTACCGGCCGGGTCCAGCCGGCTCGCAGCTTCGAGCGCACCGAATATGCGGTCGAAGCCGATACTTGACCGATACAGAGGAGAAAAATCGAAGACGGTTCTCATAGCCACATCCTCCATTGAGCAACATGGGTACAAGTCGGCCATTCCGGGGTCTCACCGACGCTGGCTTGACCGGCCGATCCCATAAAAGGCGATCGGCAAGCATCGATTTGGATCAGATCAACCGGTGTTCAAGAGGGTCGGCGACATTTTTGACGCATCGTTCGATGGCTCGGACAACGGCGTCGCACGAAGGCCCCCCGAGCGCTGGCACCCGTGAAGCCGGAACTGCCCCGCCGAAAGCTCGGCGGGGTCCGGATCATGTCAGGATGATCGCGAGGATGAATCCGCTCGCAACGACGAGCATCGCAAGTGCAGCGAACCGAGCCAGGCTGGCCTTGTCAAAAGGTCGCCTGCTCCGGATGAGTTCGACAGCGGACATCTGAACCTCCACGCTCACAGGGAGAGGAGGTCGCCGAGTGCCGTCTGTCTGCTCGTCCTCCTGTCGCCGAGCGGCCTGCCGCTCTCGGCGCGATCGAGCGATGTGAGCGCGTCCATCACTTCGTCGAAGCCGATCGGATGGGATGCGAAGGATGGGTGTCGCAGCGCGGGACATGAGTCCACGGCGCAGGCGTCGGATGCCCAGGACGACAGGATCGCCCGCTTTTCAGAGTTTGGAAGCGAATTGTCGCGCAGGACATCACGCGGACGCTCATAGAACCGGCTCGGGTGCAGTAGCCGGGCAAGGGGTGCGTCATCCGTCTCCGGGCGAGCGGGCGGCACGATCGCGGTCAATGGCTGACTCATCGGTGTTCCTCCAAAAAGCTCCTTTCAGTTGCTGCGCGAGGTGCGCGGGATGAATTTGTGCCCTGCAGGGAGAGCGTCAAGAGGGTCGAGCGCCGAAGCGTTTCCTCGCTATTGCAGCCGGAATTCGCCGCTCACCGCGCTGAGGTCAGCGGGGCCGATCAGGTCCTTGTGAGCGACGGTGATGCGGAACAGCTTGCCGTCGAGCTTGGCCTGCCAGAAGGTGAGGAACTTGTTGAGCTCGGGAAAGCGCGGGGCGAGATCGTAGTCCTGCCAGATATATTCCTGCAGGATCGAAGGGTGGTCGGGCAGGCGGTAGAGGATGCCGGCGGTGGTCAGGCCATAGCCCGCGATCTGACGGGCGAAATCAGTGGAAGCCATTCCTTTTTAGCTCCGTGGTTGCGCTGCTCATGGCAGCGCAAATTCAATGCGCCCGCAAGTCGAAAAGTTCCTCTTAGCTGTACGAATTCAAGGCGTTAGCACTCATGCGAAAAAAGTGCTGCCAGCCTCTTGAAGGCAAAAATGGGGCAACCTAGATTTTCGCGCGGGCACGGCGCCTCAGGGGCGCGCGGAACCTCGCCGCGAGACCCGCATAGGGCCGGCCCGCTTTGACATGTGACCGACATGGAAATTGGAGGAACTCATGAAGTTTCGGCCACTGCATGACCGCGTCGTCGTGAAGCGCATCGACGCCGAGGAGAAGACCAAGGGCGGGATCATCATCCCCGATACCGCCAAGGAGAAGCCACAGGAGGGCGAGGTCATTGCCATTGGGCTCGGCGCCCGCGACGAGCAGGGCAAGCTCGTGCCGCTCGACGTCAAGGTCGGCGACCGCGTGCTCTTCGGCAAATGGAGCGGCACCGAGGTCAAGATCGACGGCCAGGATCTCCTGATCATGAAGGAGACTGACATCATGGGCGTCGTCGAGGCAACCGCGACCCTGAAGAAGGCCGCCTGACGGGGCCTTCCTCCCATCTCATCAACCTGAAACCTCAAGTCTGAAGGAGTGAGGAATCATGGCTGCGAAGGACGTAAAGTTTTCGCAGGACGCGCGCGAGCGGATGCTGCGCGGCGTCGACACGCTGGCCAATGCGGTGAAGGTCACGCTGGGACCGAAGGGCCGCAACGTCGTGATCGAGAAGTCGTTTGGTGCTCCCCGCATCACCAAGGACGGCGTCACCGTCGCCAAGGAGATCGAGCTCGCCGACAAGTTCGAGAACATGGGCGCCCAGATGGTGCGCGAAGTCGCCTCGAAGCAGAACGACGCCGCCGGTGACGGCACCACCACCGCGACCGTGCTGGCTCAGGCCATTGTGAGGGAAGGCGCCAAGGCCGTTGCTGCCGGCATCAACCCGATGGACCTGAAGCGTGGCATCGACCTTGCTGTCGAGGCGGTGACACAGTCCCTCGGCGAGCATTCCAAGATGATCACCGGCTCGGAGGAGGTCGCCCAGGTCGGCACCATCTCCGCCAATGGCGACCGCACCATCGGTGCGATGATCGCTGAGGCGATGCAGAAGGTCGGTAAGGAGGGTGTCATCACGGTCGAGGAAGCCAAGACTGCCGAGACCGAGCTCGACGTGGTCGAGGGCATGCAATTCGACCGCGGCTACCTCTCGCCCTATTTCGTCACCAACACCGAGAAGATGGTCGCGGAGCTCGAGGACCCGTACATCCTGATCCACGAGAAGAAGCTCTCGGGTCTCCAGACGATGCTTCCGCTGCTGGAAGCGGTGGTGCAGACCGGCAAGCCGCTGCTGATCGTGGCCGAGGACGTCGAGGGCGAGGCTCTCGCCACCCTCGTCGTCAACAAGCTCCGTGGCGGGCTCAAGATCGCTGCGGTCAAGGCTCCGGGCTTTGGCGATCGCCGCAAGGCGATGCTGGAGGATATCGCCATCCTGACCGGCGGCACTGCTGTGAGCGAGGATCTCGGCATCAAGCTGGAGAACGTCACCCTCGACATGCTCGGCCGGGCCAAGAAGGTCCGGATCGAGAAGGAGAACACCACGATCGTCGATGGCGCCGGCTCCAAGGCCGAGATCGAGGGCCGCGTCGCGCAGATCAAGGCGCAGATCGAGGAGACCACCTCGGACTACGACCGCGAGAAGCTGCAGGAGCGCCTGGCCAAGCTCGCCGGCGGCGTCGCGGTGATCCGCGTCGGCGGCGCGACCGAGGTCGAGGTCAAGGAGAAGAAGGATCGCGTTGACGATGCCCTGAACGCCACCCGCGCCGCGGTGGAAGAAGGCATCCTTCCGGGCGGTGGTGTTGCGCTGTTGCGTGCAGCCAAGGCACTGGAGGGCTTGAAGGCGGCCAATGACGACCAAAAAACTGGCGTCGAGATCGTCCGCAAGGCGATCACGGCGCCGGCTCGCCAGATCGTCGAGAATGCTGGGGGTGACGGCGCGGTCGTGGTCGGAAAGCTCCTGGAGTCGGGCGACTATGCCTGGGGTTACGATGCCCAGACCGGCGAGTACGGTGATCTGGTCAAGGCCGGTATCATCGATCCGACCAAGGTCGTGCGTACGGCGCTCCAGGATGCCGCTTCCGTCGCGGGCCTCCTGATCACCACGGAGGCGATGGTCGCCGAGCTCCCGAAAAAGGACCCGCCGCCGGCCATGCCCGCCGGTGGCATGGACTATTGAGAATCGAGGGCGCCGCCGCTTGCGCGGCGCCCTTCCCAACGCCGCAATCGCCTAGGCCTCCCGAGGGAAGCCGTGCCCTTTTCATCGCTGACCGATCCTATCGACTTGGCCCGCGCCGAGGCCGCTCTTGAAAAGGCTTGGGCGGAACTCCAGCCATCGCTTCCTTCTGGCTGCGGCGAGCGGGAGCGGACGAATCTCGCCTACGTCGTTGCTTCGCTAGTTCCTCTGGCTCTTGACGAGGACGACCTCGCGCAGCGAGCGATCGATCGGTTTCGCGAGAAGGCCTAGCGCCTCGGAAAGCCCCTACATTCGTCTCAATCGAGTTTGGCATCCAACATGACCGATGGCCCGCAGGAACCCAAGCAAATCTCCCCTTCCGACCGCTTCAAAGCCATGATTACGAGCGCCGAGAGCGCAACATACGGGCTCAAGGATAATCTCTTGGCCGTCATGACACGGGATGGATCGGCAACCTGGCAGACTGTCGCCGCTCATATCGAGGCCCAATTACCCGACGCGGGCGAGTTCGCGACTGCGCGGTTGAATGCCATACTCGCTTTGATCAGGACACTATCCAACGGGCGAGTGGCGGAGAGTAGATGATCGGCATCCGCCGCGAGATACCGCCTTTCTGCTCATCCAATCGAGAATTCCGAATGACAACGACTGCCACGGCCGAGCATCGCAGCTTCGAAGCCGACGTCTCCCGCCTCCTGCACATGATGGTGCATTCGGTCTATTCCGACCGAGACGTGTTCCTGCGCGAGCTGATCTCGAACGCCGCCGACGCCTGCGAGAAGCTGCGCTACGAAGCGATCGCCCATCCCGCGCTGCTCGGCGAGGAGCCCAAGCTCGCGATCACTATCGAGGCGGACGCCGAGGCGGGCCGGCTCGTCATCGCCGATAACGGCATCGGCATGGGCCGCGACGAGATGATCGAGGCGCTCGGCACGATCGCCCGTTCCGGCACACGAAGCTTCATGGAACGTGTAGCTACGGCCGAGGGCAAGGAAGGCGCCCAGCTCATCGGCCAGTTCGGCGTCGGCTTTTACTCTGCCTTCATGGTCGCCGGCGAGGTCGAGGTCGTCAGCCGCCGCGCCGGCAGCGACGAGGCCTGGGCCTGGTCCTCGAACGGCAAAGGCGAGTTCACCGTGGCGCCGGTCGCATTGGACGAGGCTCCCGCGCGCGGCACGCGGGTGACGCTCCATCTGCTGGACGATGCCAAGACCTATGCCGAGCGTTGGACGCTGGAGCGCATCGTCAGGGAGCAATCCGGCCATGTCCCGGTGCCGATCGCTCTGGTCGAGAAGCCCGGAGCGGAAGCGACGACGCTTGCCGACGGCGCCGCGCTCTGGACCAAGCCGAAGAGCGAGATTTCCAAGGATGAGTATATCGATTTTTATCGCAGCGTCGCTGGGCAATATGACGAGCCGGCGGCGACCATCCATTTCTATGCCGAGGGCCGGCACGAGTATAGCGCGCTCGCCTTCGTGCCGGGCGCACGCCCGTTCGATCTCTTCGACGCCGAGCGCAAGGGACGGATCAAGCTCTATGTGAAGCGCGTCTTCATCACCGACGAAGCCGAGTTGATGCCGCGATATTTGCGCTTCGTCCGCGGCATCGTCGACACGGCCGACCTGCCCCTCAACGTCTCCCGCGAGATGATCCAGGACAGCCCGCTGCTCGGCGCGATCAAGAAAGGTGTCACCAACCGGGTGCTCTCCGATCTTGCGAGGCTGTCAGAGCAGGATGCCGCGACTTTTTCCCTGGTCTGGGAGAATTTCGGCGCGGTGATCAAGGAAGGGCTCTACGAGGACTTCGAACGTCGCGCCCAGCTTCTCGATCTCTCCCGCTTCCGGACCACGGCTTCCGGCGAAGGCTGGCGGAGCCTGAAGGAGTATGTTGCCGCGCTGAAAGAGAACCAGACGGCGATCTACTACATCGCCGGCAACGATGCGGGCCGGATCGCGAACTCGCCACAGCTCGAAGGCTTCCGGGCGCGTGGCATCGAGGTCCTGCTGTTGTCCGATCCGGTCGACAGCTTCTGGGTTTCGGGCATGCCGGAATTCGAGGGCAAGCCGTTCAAGTCGGTGACGCAAGGCGCGGCTGATCTCGGCCTCGTCCCGTTGCTTGACGGCGCGGCGCCTCCGTCTCCTGAAACGGGTGAGAAGATCACCACTCTGCTCGCGTCGATGAAGGAGATTTTGGCCGATGAGGTTGCGGATGTCCGATCCTCCGATCGGCTGACCGAGAGCGCGGTCTGTTTGGTTGCGTCGGATCAGGGGCCGGATCGCCAGTTCGAACGCCTGCTCAGCGCGGCAGGTCGAGTCGAAAGCGCGGCAAAGCCGATCCTCGAGGTCAACCCGCATCATGCGATGGTTTCGGCCCTCGCTTCTGTCGAGGATGGCGCGCTGCGTAGCGACGTCGCACACCTTCTCTTGGACAGCGCCCGCGTCTTGGACGGCGAGCGCCCGGCAGACGCAAATGCATTCGCGGAGAGGCTGAATCGGCTCGTAACGCGCAGCTTACGCGACAGCTGAGCGACGAAGCCCTCAATGTCGGCTTTCAGGCGTGGGTCGAATGTCCGCAACTGATGCTGTGGACGGCTCTCCAGCCCCGCGGGAGCGTAGGCTCTCGCAGAGATGGAGGAGAGCATGAATCAGGCAGTCACGATCGGTTTGGACATCGCGAAGTCGGTGTTCCAGGTTCATGGCGTTGACGAGAGCGGCGCCGTTGTGGTTCGGCGGCAAGTTCGACGGGCGCAGTTGCTTCCGTTCTTCGCCAAGCTGCCGGCCTGCCTGATCGGCATCGAAGCCTGCGCGACAGCGCATTACTGGGCGCGCGAGCTGATCAAGCTCGGCCACCAGGTCCGGCTCATGCCACCGAGCTACGTGAAGCCATACGTCAAGCGGCAGAAGAACGACGCGGCCGATGCCGAGGCGATCTGCGAGGCCGTGACGCGCCCGACCATGCGCTTCGTCGCGGTGAAGAACCCCGAGCAACAGAGTGTGATGGTGCTGCATCGCGTTCGCCTGATGCTCATGCGCCAGCGCATCCAGCTCTCGAATGCGATCCGAGGCCACATGGCCGAGTTTGGGCTCGCCGCGCCGATCGGGAGAGAGGGGCTGGGTTCTCTCATCAGACTCATCGGCAGCGGTGACGAGCGTGTTCCTGCTGAGGCGCGAACTTGCCTTGCGATGCTGGTTACGCAGCTCGCTCTCATCAACACCCAGATCCTCGATACCGATCGTCGGATCAGAGCCGATGCGCGCGCGACCGAGATCGGGCGCAGGCTGATGGACGTGCCCGGCGTCGGGCCGCTCCTCGCGAGTGCGCTCGTGGCCGCCATCCCGGACCCCAAGGCTTTCCGGTCGGGTCGGAACCTCGCCGCCTGGATCGGCCTCGTTCCCCGGCAGAGCTCCAGCGGTGGGAAGGAGCGCTTGGGCGCCATCACCAAGCAAGGTGATCGCTACCTGCGTCAGCTGCTTGTCGTGGGTGCGCTGGCCGTCGTGAGGTATGCGCAGCGGAACGGGACACGGCGACCCTGGCTGGTACAGTTGCTTGCTCGACGAACCACGAAGATCGCAACCGTCGCGCTGGCCAATAAGACCGCCCGGATGGCCTGGGCCATCATGACCACCGGTGAGGCCTATCGCGAGCCGGTCCGGCTGGCCGCGTAGAGATCAGGCGAACCCCGCCGACGAGCTTGGGAAGGGCAACACGAACGTAACGCAACCAGCCGGTCGAACCGAAGAACGGGGAAACCCGCTCGCGCCAGAGCGCCTCGAGCGCGTGCAATTGGTTGGGACCCGTCCTCGCGGAAGGCATTATGGCCAGCGGTCATGCGCACCGCACCAACAGGTCGAACACATGGCCGCACCGACCAGCCTTGCACAGCGCTCGATAGTCCTTGCCAACGGAGAGCCGTCCACACATGGCGCTAACGCGTACCCAGTGAGTGGACCTAAGCGACAAGGGCAGTTGCGACTCCCGATACAGCGCCACGAGCTCTACTGGAACTTTGCCCAGAACAAGAAGACAGCCGTTTGGCGGCGATCGTCGAGCGTCGACATCCCAAGCGCCATCAAGCGCTCCGAAGGCTAGAGACCCGAGCTGTGTCCGCCAAAGGAACGACCGCAAGACGTGCGGCGTCCGTCATGGCATCGACAATGTGCGCGGAGTAATGCGCCTCGATCATCTCGCTCGAAGTATCGTGCAATGCAGCAACGAGGCGAACCGGCAAACCTACACGAAGAGCGCGGACGATGGACGAGTGCCTAAGCGCATAAGCGGTTACGTCGCCCGGCAGCTCTGCCCGCTGCACTATTTCAGCGAAGGGCTGGCTCAGCTCAGCAGGAAGCCATCCCCGGCGCTCATGTCGTTCCCACTTGAGCCCTCCCGCTCGGCGATAGCCCCACCGTTGGAACAGCAGCTCGTGGCCACGCCGTCCGGCAATGGCGGGCCGCAGTTCAGTGATAACGTCGTCGCCTATGGCGACGGCGGTGTGGCTAGCGGCCTTCCTTCCGCGGCCCTTTCGGGAGACAGGAACCATCAGGCGCCGAGTATCGAGCTGCAAGTCGGCGCCAATGCATCGAGCGATCTGGGAGAAGCGCGCGCCCGTGGCGGCGAGTGCAACGACGATGCGCGCGAGGTCGCCGCCCCATCCCCGCTCTGCGTCAATCTCCCTAGCCGCAATAATAAGCCGGCGCACGTCAGCGTCTGGCAAGATCACGTTCGGCCGGATAGCGACCATCGCCCTCTCATGCGTCGCAACGGCAAATCCCTCGCGGACCTCAACAGGGAAGCGATCAGGCAGCTTGCGTTGATGTATTCGCCCAGCCTCGTTCAGCGCCGCCCGAAGATCGTTCACAACCCGCTGCAATGTCGAAGCGGAAGCGCACTTTGCGCGCGCACTTTCGCGCCATTTACGGAGATCACTAGCCTTGAGTGAGTATAGTGTTCGATCCGCGAGGTCGTCGGCCCACAAATGGTTCTTAAATCGGCTTCGCGCATCCTTGGACACAAGTCGGCCAGCCGCGATTTGCCGCGCCTCTACCGTCTCGGCATAGCATTCTGTCGCCATTCGAACCGTCTGCGTAGGGCCATCCGCAACAGCTGCGGCATCCGCTCGCGCACGCTCGACATGGTCGCGTGCGGCGCGGCTGGCTTGATCAAATGTCATGGTGGTGCGGCCGTCTGCAGTCAAAACATCATCCGCCGTCGCGAGCGTAGCTTGCAGATATCCTACGCCGTTGCGCCACCTAACGAGCCATCGACCCGCCCGAGCGCCCTTGCGGTAGCCAAGGTGTGTGTCCGGATCCAGCCCCCGCCAGTGTAAGCCAGCAACAAGCCGCTTCCTGGCAGCTGCAGTCGTCAGCGGGGCATCGACGAGGGATTTCGACATGGCGGGCTCTCCGAATTCAAAAAATATACATCGAATAAGATGCCGCGTACAATGGTGGACGGCCACGGATGAAGCATGGGTATAAGCTTCTGGTTTTGCTGGATTTCGATGGACTTAGACAGACTTCAGCGCACAAGCCGCAAATGGATAAAGCTTTGAAATTCATGCCCTCCGAAGGCAAAGGTCACACGTTCGAATCGTGTCGGGCGCGCCATATATGTCGTTGATGTCATTGGCTTTTTGGCACCGCCGCTCGCGGCGCCGGAACTTTTCCCACGAATTCTTTTCCTAGCAGACGCTGGCAAGGTCCGGTTTGTGGCAGCTTGGCGCCCGATTCCACAAGGCCAAGGATGCCCGGCAAACGGCCTTCTAACGTGGTATGGCCTTGCGGAACCCGGCCCCTGCTCAATCATTTCGCCGTTGGCAAGCTCAATCGTACGCGCCCCTGTGTTGATGCAGCGGCAATGTATAAATTTATCAAGCAATCGATTTCGGCACGGCATAACAAAAAAGGCGACGCCGGAGCGTCGCCCTTATCTGGTGCAGACATGACTGCTTGTTAACAGCCAGACCGCGATCTCTGAAGGCATCAGGATAGCGCTACGAGGATCGCGGTCAAGCACCGTTTCAGAGATCGCCGGCCCAGCGGCAACACGCATATCGGTACCTAGCTCAAGAGCTTCTGAGTATCGCACGCACTCGGTTCATGGAAGGAAAGGGAATCAGTTCCTACGCATATCTGATAAGGAATTGACGCTGGCCGGCAACCTCTCCTAACGTCAGACTAATCCACAATCACAGATTGCAGGTCCAATAACAACAAGATCATGTCGGGGGAGCATTTATGCGTTGGCGTCTGGGAGCCGATCTCGGCACAAACTCACTCGGCTGGGCGGTCATTCGGCTCGATGAGAAGGGTGAACCCGCCGGCGTCGAGGTTGCCGGCTCGCGCATCTTCTCGGACGGGCGGGAACCGAAATCGGGCGCCTCCCTCGCAGGTGCCCGCCGCGATGCCCGCGCCATGCGGCGGCGGCGCGACCGTTTCAAGCAGCGCCAGGCGGCCCTGCTCAAATACCTAACGCTGGCCGGTTTCTTCCCCGCGGACGACGAGCCGCGCGCAGCGCTCGCCGGGCTCGACCCTTACGAACTCCGGGCGCGGGCGCTGGACGAACAGTTGCCGCTCTTCCATCTCGGCCGGGCGCTGTTCCATCTCAACCAGCGCCGCGGCTTCAAGTCGAACCGCAAGACCGACCGCGGCAAGAACGACGATGCCGGCATGGTCAGGATCGGCGTGGCGCGGTTGCACGAGCAGATGGCCGAGGCCGAAGCCAGGACTCTCGGAGAGTTCCTGCACAAGCGCCGGGCCGGTGCCGCCGATCCGAACACGATCCCGCATGTGCGGACCCGCATCGTCGCGCCCGAGGCCGAGGAGGGCAAGGCCGGCGAAGTCTACGACTTCTATCCCGATCGCCAGACGCTGGAGGAGGAGTTCGCAGCGATCTGGGAGGCGCAGGCTGCGCACCATCCCGAGGCGCTGACGCCGGAGCGGCGCGAGCAGTTTCACGAGGTCATCTTCCACCAGCGGCCGCTGAAGGAGCCGAAGATCGGCTTCTGCACCTTGCTGCCGCCGGAGCCGCGCCTGCCCAAGGCGCACCCGCTGTTCCAGCGCCGGCGCCTGCTGGAAGAGGTCAACGCGCTGAAGATCGTGCTGCCCGGCGCAGAGGCGCGCTTTCTCGACAGGCCTGAGCGCGACGCGCTGCTCTCGAAGCTCTCCGATCGAAAGGCCGTCACCTACGAAGCCCTGCGCAAGGCGCTGAAGCTCGACCCCGATGCGCGTTTCAACAAGGAAAGCGAGAACCGCAAGGAGATGAAGGGCGACGAGGTCGCCGCCGAGCTCGCCGGCAGCAAGCGCTTCGGCAAGGCCTGGCTCGGGATGACGCCCGAGGTGCAATGGCAGGTGATCGAGCGCCTGCTGGCGCTCGAAAGCGACGCCGAGGTCGCCGAGTTCGAGGCCTGGCTGCGGGACAGATTCAGCCTCTCCCGCGAGCAGGCGCAGGCCGTGACGGCTGCGCGCCTGCCCGAAGGCTATGGCCGCTTCGGCGCGACCGCCACGGCGGCGCTGATCGCGGAACTGCAGAAGGAGGTCATCGTCTACAGCGAGGCGGTGAAGCGCCGCCCGGAGCTCGGCCACCATTCCGACCGGCGGACCGGGGAAATCTGGCAGGACGGGCGGGAACGCCCCGCCCTGCCTTATTACGGCGCGGTGCTGGAGCGCCACATCCTGCCGGGCACCGCCGACCCTGACGAGACGGATGATGCCCTGCGCATCGGCCGGCTGACCAATCCGACCGTGCATATCGGCCTCAACCAGTTGCGCCGGGTGGTCAACGCGCTGATCCGGACCTATGGCCCGCCGGCAGAGATCGCGATCGAGCTCGCCCGCGAGCTCAAGCTCGACGAGGAGCGCAAGCGCGAGATCAATGTCGAGAACAGGAAGAATCGCGAGGCGGCACAAAAGCGCTCTGAGAAGCTCCAGGAGATCGGCCAGGCCGACAAGGGCGGCAACCGGGCGCTGCTCAAGCTCTGGGAGGAGCTCAACCGCGAGAACGTGCTCGACCGGCGCTGCGTCTATACCGGCCGGCAGATCTCGCTCGACATGCTGTTCTCCGGCGCAGTCGAGATCGACCACATCCTGCCCTTCAGCGCCACGCTCGACGATTCCAACGGCAATCGCATCCTCTGCCTGCGCGAGGTCAACCGGATCAAGCGCAAGCGCACGCCCTTCGAGGCGCGTGCCGATCTGCGCGCCCAGTTCGGCCCCGATGCCGAATGGGAGACGATCGCCGCCCGCGCCGCGCGCCTACCAAAGGAGAAGCGCTGGCGCTTCGAGCCCGATGCGCTCGGCCGCTTCGACGCGCAAGGCGGCTTTCTCGCCCGCCATCTCACCGATACCCAGCATCTGTCGCGGCTGGCGCGGGAATATCTCGGCGCGCTCTATCCGGAGACGGGCGAAGGCTCGAGCCATGTCTGGGTCTCGCCTGGCCGGCTGACCGAGATGCTCCGGCGCAACTGGGCGCTCA
The DNA here is from genome assembly GCF_050275675.1 of Allobosea sp. NPDC003192. Classification (NCBI taxonomy): domain Bacteria; kingdom Pseudomonadati; phylum Pseudomonadota; class Alphaproteobacteria; order Hyphomicrobiales; family Alloboseaceae; genus Allobosea; species Allobosea sp. NPDC003192. The sequence continues at coordinate 250,720 of NZ_JBNNPK010000002.1, read as the reverse complement.
ACCACCACCTGCCCGACCACAACCTGTCGGGCGGCGCCAACCAGCCGAAGAACCGCCGCGACCATCGCCATCACGCCATCGACGCCATCGTCGTCGCAGTGACGGACCGCGCCATGCTGAACCGCATCGCGCGCGAAGCCGGCCGGCAGGGCCACGAGGCGGCCGACCGGCTCGTCGCCGGCATCCCCGATCCCTGGGAGGGTTTTTCCGATGAGGTCGGCCGCGTCGTGCGCGCCATCACCGTCAGCCACCGGCCCGACCACGGCACGGCGAGCAAGGCCGGGCAGCCGAAAGAGCGCGACGCCACCGCCGCACGCCTGCACAACGAGACCGCCTACGGTCTCACCGGGGAGAAGGATGCGCGCGGGCTCGACATCGTCGTCACCCGCAAACCGCTCACCGCCTTCAAGAAACCCGCCGACCTCGATGCGATCCGCGACGCCGATCTCAAGCAGAAGCTCAAGGATTGGACTGCCGGCAAGGAGGGCGGCGCCTTCGAGCAGGCGATGCGCGCCTTCGGCCATCCCGAGCGCGGGCCGCGCTCCTATCCCGGACTGCGCCGCATTCGCGTCGTCGAGCCGCTCTCGGTGATCGCGATCCGCGATCGGCAGGGGCGCCCCTACAAGGCCTACAAGGGCGACTCCAACTACCGCTTCGACGTCTGGGAGCTGAAGACCGGCCGCTGGAAGGACGAGGTCGTCTCGATGTTCGAGGCACACCAGCCGGGCTGGTCCTCGCCGCTTCGCGCCGAGAATCCGACGGCGCGCAAGGTGCTTTCGCTGCAGCAGAACGATGTCGTCGCCGTCGAGCGGGAGGGCGAACGAGAGTTGATGCGCGTCGTCAAGTTTTCCGCCGGCTCACTGGTCCTGGCGCCTCCCCAGGAAGCCGGTAGCCTCAAAAGCCGCGACGCCGACAAGGACGACCCGTTCCGCTACGTCTACGGCTCGCCGAGTTCGCTGCAGCGCTGGAAAGCGCGGCAGGTGCGGATCGACGAGCTCGGCCGCGTCCTCGACCCCGGCTTCCCCGCCCGCAAGCCGCGCGCGAAGGGATAAGCATGGAGCGGGTCGTCGACATCGCCAGCGACGGCCGACACCTTTCCGCCCAGCGCGGCTTCCTCGTCGTCAGCGAGGGCAGGCGCGAGATCGGCCGCGTCCCGCTCGACGATGTCGCGGCGGTGATCGTCCACGCTCATGGCGTGACCTGGAGCACCAATCTCGCCGTGGCGCTGGCCGAGCGTGGCGCTCCCCTGGTGCTGTGCGGCCCGAACCATCAGCCGGTCGGCGTCTTCCTGCCGCTCGACGGCCATCACGGCCAGAATGCGCGCATGCGAGCGCAATGGGACGCCGGCCGCCCGCTGGCCAAGCAGCTCTGGAGCCGCATCGTCGTCGCCAAGCTGCGCTGGCAGGCTGCTGTGCTCGAGGCGCATGGCAAGGAGCGCGCGGCGCTCGACATGCTGATCCGCAAGGTCCGCTCGGGCGATCCCGACAATATCGAAGCCCAGGCGGCGCGACGCTATTGGCCGCTGCTGATGGGCTCGGATTTCCGGCGCGATCGCGACGCTGCCGACATCAACGGCCCGCTGAACTACGGTTACACCATCCTGCGCTCGCTAGTGGCGCGTTCGGTGGTTGCCGCAGGCCTGCATCCCACGATCGGCATCCACCACGCCAATCGCGGCAACGCCTTCGCCCTGGCCGACGACCTTGTCGAGCCCTTCCGGCCGCTTGTCGACGCGCTGGCGCTGCGCCTGGCCGCGAAGGGATTCGATACCGTCGAGCCGGCCGCGAAACGGGCCTTCGCCGGCTTGATCGCCGTCGACCTTCCAGGTGCAGACGGCACCACGACGGTGACGGTCGCGGCACAGCGCCTGGCGCAGTCGCTGGCCCGCGCCTTCGAGGCGAACGATGCCGCGGCGCTTGCGACGCCGCTGCCGCCGACGCCGATCGAGATCGCAGGGTTGGACAGCCTGGTCCCCGAGCTGGCAGAGTCGAAGGCTCCCGCCGGATCGGCGGCGGACCACCCATCATGACGCTCACCCAGCTCAGCGGCTACAGGCTCATGTGGATCTTCGTGATGTTCGACCTGCCGGTGACCAGCAAGGCGGAGAATCGCGCGGCGACGAAGTTCCGCCAATACCTGCTCGACGAGGGCTTCGAGAAAAGCCAGTTTTCGGTCTATGCTCGCTTCTGCAACGGCAAGGAGCAGTTCGAGGCCTATATGCGCCGGATCGAGGCCAACCTCCCCGATCGCGGCGACGTCCACATCCTGACATTCACGGACCGGCAGTATGAGAACATCGTACGCTTCTCGGGCCAGCGGCGCAGACGCCAGCGGAAAAATCCGGATCAGCTCGCGCTGTTTTGAGCCGAGCGGGGATTTCGATCTCGCCGCGAGCGCCCGGATCTCCTTTATTTTCAAGGAGATCCGGGCTGAGGCAGATTAGCGCTTCAGAGATCGCGGTCCAGCGGCAACTTGGCGATTCCGCGCTGCATTTCGACGCCAAGATTAGCGCTTCAGAGATCGCGGTCCAGCGGCAACTCGATCGCGCACCACATCTGATGATGCGCCAGATTAGCGCTTCAGAGATCGCGGTCCAGCGGCAACTTCGGCGACATGGCGGCGATAGAGCTTGGTAGATTAGCGCTTCAGAGATCGCGGTCCAGCGGCAACGTCCAGACGAAGGTCGCGCGCGAAAGCTCGAGATTAGCGCTTCAGAGATCGCGGTCCAGCGGCAACCTAAAGAAGCAAATCCAATAAATGTGAAATAGATTAGCGCTTCAGAGATCGCGGTCCAGCGGCAACTGTGGATTGCCGATGATGTAGTTGCCGGTCAGATTAGCGCTTCAGAGATCGCGGTCCAGCGGCAACCCGATGAAGATCGTCGCGGCGACGATGAACAGATTAGCGCTTCAGAGATCGCGGTCCAGCGGCAACTGCTGGACTATGCTCGTCTCGACCGACTTCAGATTAGCGCTTCAGAGATCGCGGTCCAGCGGCAACCGAACGCCGCATGTTGCAGTGTGCAATGCCAGATTAGCGCTTCAGAGATCGCGGTCCAGCGGCAACGCCGATCAGCGCCCAGCCCTTGTCGGTGAGAGATTAGCGCTTCAGAGATCGCGGTCCAGCGGCAACCAAGTCCACATCGTCGCCGAGGATCAGCGTAGATTAGCGCTTCAGAGATCGCGGTCCAGCGGCAACTTGGTTCGGCGCTTAACGACATTCGCAAGGAGATTAGCGCTTCAGAGATCGCGGTCCAGCGGCAACAACGATCCTGTGGGACTGCATACTCGTCGAAGATTAGCGCTTCAGAGATCGCGGTCCAGCGGCAACTGTGCTGGGTGTTCATCCTCGGTACCGGGGAGATTAGCGCTTCAGAGATCGCGGTCCAGCGGCAACCAAATTATCGCCCAAGGCGATTCCCATTTGAGATTAGCGCTTCAGAGATCGCGGTCCAGCGGCAACGGTCGGCGCGCCATTCCTCGCTACCACCGAAGATTAGCGCTTCAGAGATCGCGGTCCAGCGGCAACGTTGGAATTCTACATGCCGCCGCTCGTTGCAGATTAGCGCTTCAGAGATCGCGGTCCAGCGGCAACCATACCACGCTACTTTCGCGCGATGGGGCTAGATTAGCGCTTCAGAGATCGCGGTCCAGCGGCAACGATGCCGTGACGCTGACGCGCATCGCGCAGAGATTAGCGCTTCAGAGATCGCGGTCCAGCGGCAACAGCTGGTGGCCCGCGGTGACGAGCGGGTCGAGATTAGCGCTTCAGAGATCGCGGTCCAGCGGCAACTGGTGGCCCCGACGCGCAGTGGCGTCCCGGCAGATTAGCGCTTCAGAGATCGCGGTCCAGCGGCAACACCGACCGGCTCGACGCGCGGGTGCGGGGGAGATTAGCGCTTCAGAGATCGCGGTCCAGCGGCAACTAAGGGGGGATACGCGGGGGCGGGAGGGCTAGATTAGCGCTTCAGAGATCGCGGTCCAGCGGCAACCGCACCTCACGCACATAGCGGATCAGTTCGAGATTAGCGCTTCAGAGATCGCGGTCCAGCGGCAACTCTCCTGCGTCGGGTGCGAATCCGCTCGCCAGATTAGCGCTTCAGAGATCGCGGTCCAGCGGCAACAGATCCTCGATCCGACGCCGATCGCGCCGCAGATTAGCGCTTCAGAGATCGCGGTCCAGCGGCAACCAACCGGCGCGTTCAAGAGATTGAGAGCGGGAGATTAGCGCTTCAGAGATCGCGGTCCAGCGGCAACGGGTGTCGGCGTTTGCCCCTCAGTCCGGCCAGATTAGCGCTTCAGAGATCGCGGTCCAGCGGCAACTGTAGGGACCCGCGCCCATCTCCGATTGGAAGATTAGCGCTTCAGAGATCGCGGTCCAGCGGCAACTGCGTCGCTGCAGCCAGCAGGATCAGCACCAGATTAGCGCTTCAGAGATCGCGGTCCAGCGGCAACGATGGCGTAGTGCTGGATTTGTCGGGCGAAAGATTAGCGCTTCAGAGATCGCGGTCCAGCGGCAACTGTTATCGAGGGTGTGCGCTCGATGGAGAGAGATTAGCGCTTCAGAGATCGCGGTCCAGCGGCAACACCCACGATGTCGCCCACAAGATCGTCAAGAGATTAGCGCTTCAGAGATCGCGGTCCAGCGGCAACCCGTGGGCGAGTTGATCCGCAAGGCAGGCTAGATTAGCGCTTCAGAGATCGCGGTCCAGCGGCAACGGCCGGCATCGCTGATCGCGTCTATCAGGCAGATTAGCGCTTCAGAGATCGCGGTCCAGCGGCAACCACCGCCCGTTCATGCAGGAGAAGTATAGCAGATTAGCGCTTCAGAGATCGCGGTCCAGCGGCAACGCAGGCGCAGGCTGCTCGGTGCCAGCCGCGAGATTAGCGCTTCAGAGATCGCGGTCCAGCGGCAACTTCAAGGCCACGCTGCCGAAGATCGACGGTAGCTGGCGCGCCATCGCGATCATTGCAGCGTTTGCTCACAGCTGTAGCGGGCTGCCCAGACCAGTCGCGACCGGTCCAATTCACGTCCTTCTCACACCGCTTTCCGTCCAAGCTGTGGCACCAGAATGTCGCTGACTGGGTCCTCAAGTTCATTCCGTGCCGTGTTCCACATAGCGTGCGGCAGCGCGGCCCCGGACGAATGGAGCGCCCCTCGGCTCACCGTGGATGGAGGGCAACATGGCTGGCCAATCGATACCGACGTCTCCGAGAGAAACGCTCGTCGTCGCGGACAAGCTTGGGCTGCGGCGGCAGAGCTTGACGAGCTTCCTCGGCCCCTGGGCGCAGAGCGCCGGGCTGGAGGTGCTGGGGCTGGAACCTGACGATACCCGGCCGGAGTCGATCGAGACCTGCCGCCTCGTCCTCGTCAATGTCGGCACCATCGGCGGATGCGACGAGTTCCATGGCTGGATCGACTGGGCGCGCTGCCTTGCGCCGGAAGCTGCGATCGTCGTCATCGCTGAGTCCCACGACGCAGAGGACGTGCTGGCGGTCCTCACCCTCGGCATTCGCGGGTTCATCCCTTGCTCGATGGACCCTGGCCTCGCTTTGCAGACGCTCACCTTCATCCTGGCGGGCGGTGACTTCTTTCCGCCGACGGCCCTGCTGAACGTTCAGGACCGGACCGGCCTTTCCCTTCGCGCGCCGTCAGGTGCCCGCGAGGCCGGGGAGCTGACATCGCGCCAGGACGACGTCATGCGCCTGCTTCGACTCGGCAAGCCGAACAAGGTCATCGCCCGGGAGCTCGGGATGCAGGAATCGACCGTCAAGGTCCATGTCCGCCAGATCATGCGAAAGCTCGGCGTGAGCAACCGCACCGAGGCGGCGCTGCTGTCCTCGGCTGCGCAGGCGGATGTCGCCGCGAAGCTCGCATCGGCCCGGAGGCCGGCGCTGTTACGCGTCGAATCCTGACGACTCAAGTCGTACGCGAGCCTAAGTCAAAAGTGGATACGACGCTAACCGGATGATCGCTTTATTCGTCGCTGAGAAGACTAGGAGCAAGTGCTAGAATTACTCAGCGATAGTGGAGGTATGTCATGCGGACAAAGAATGCACCTTCTCCTCTGGAGGATATGTTCGATTCCCTCAGAAGTCAGTTGGCTGATTTCGATCAGCTGCGCGGTTTCATGAGCGCGTTCCGGCAATTCGAACGCGCCATGACCCGGCGAAACGCTGAGGTCGTCGCCGATGACGGCAGCGATGGTGGCCTGACGCTGGACATCGGCGGCGAGGCGCTCGCCGTCGGAGACGGGTCGAGAACCAGAGGCAAGGTCGATGCGGATATCCGCGACCTCGGCGATGTCCGGATCGCCCGCGGCGAGGCTGCTTTCAGCGCGCTGAGCACGGGAGATCGGGATGACACAGTGATCGCCGACACCGACGCTTACGCGGACATCTCGGGTGCGGACTTCGTCTTCACCTATGTCGTCGAGAGCGACGGCGGCCGCTCCGGCCGCAACGGCTCCTGGGCAGGCTCGGAGACGCGTCTCGAGGTCATCGCCATCGACATCGAAGGCTTCGACTTCGCGCAGGGCCCCATGGAGTTCTCTCGCGAGCGCGGTGGCTGCGGCGAAGGCCGCGGGATGCGCCCCGAGGGCGGCCGGCACGCGGGCTTTCAGCTCGAGGATCATGTGGCCGAGGTTTCGGCCACGGCCGACGCCTGGGGCGATGCGGCTTATGCCGGCAGCTTCGTCGACAGCTTCGCCGACGACGGCATGTCGATGGTTGCCGCCTACGTCACCGGCGCCATCGCCTGACACCGCGGCGGGCATTGATCGAACAATAAAAGTATAATAGCTCCTACACCCTAAGTTATATACACCTTCTTACTTCTTTAACTTCAGATATTATCTTTGTATGATTTTCTTGCTGGTGATTACTCCAGTAACCGCAAAATCTAGGAGAGACATCATGGACCAGACTCTTGCGATCGCCTGGGATTTCTACGGCAACACCGACATCTACAGCGACGTGTCGCACAACACCGACATCGACCTGCATCTCGACGGCTACGTCGCCGAGGCGGCGGCCGACGCCGAGGCGTTGGGCGAGAACGTCTACACCTTCGCCGCGACCGAGACGTTCGCCGGCAACGGTGGCGCCAACTCGAACGCCTACTCGATCTCCCAGGTCGACTGCTGAGATCTAGCCGCTGCTGGAGGGGCATGAGCTCCTCCGGCAGCAAGCCAGGTCCCGACGTCCTCCGTCGGGACCTGGTTCTCGGGGCGCCCGCCTCGAGCCCTCCCATGACGACAGGGATACCGGAAGGGCCGAGCCCGGCCTTCCTCGCCGACCTGCTCAATCAACCAACCGAGAGCCGCTCTGCGTCAGTCGGACCGGACCGTGCTCGAACCGACGAGGAGCGCGAGCGATGCCCCCGATCAAGCGGATTTTGACGAACGGCCGCGATAATTTCAGCCTTTCGCAGGCCGGCTCGCATGCGATCTACGGCCTCGACGGCGACGATTCGATCTCCGTCGGCATCCGCGTACGCGACCTCGATCCCGACTTCCTGTACGGCGGCAGCGGCAACGACATCCTGTCGGGCGGCCGGGCCAATGACCGGCTCGCCGGCGGCTCCGGCAATGATCGCCTCGACGGTGGCGACGGCAACGACATTCTCGACGGCGACGCGGACGACGCCGACCAGGACGGCATCCTCGATCCGGCGAGCTTGAACGACGAGGTCGGCGGCGCCGACTATCTCGACGGCGGCATGGGCGACGACCTCATCTTCGGCCGCGGCGGCGACGATGTCCTCTCCGGTGGCCTCGGCAATGACAGCCTGTTCGGCGGCGGCGGCAATGACCGGCTCTCGGCCGGCATGGGCGACGACATCCTCGACGGCGGCAGCGGCGACGACACCCTTCTCGGCTCCTTCGGCCGCGACAGGCTGCGCGGCGGCACTGGCGACGACGTCCTCGACGGCGGCATGGACGACGACCTCTTCTTCGGAGATGCAGGGGCCGACACGATCCTCGGCGGCATGGGGATCGACACGGCCGATTATTCCGCCTCGCTGGCGGGCGTCTTCGTCCGCCTGTCGAGCGACATCGCTGGTGTCGGCGGCGACGGCCAGGGCGACATCCTGCGCGAGGTCGAGAACCTGTTCGGCTCCGGCTTCAACGACATTCTGGTCGGCGACGGCGAGAACAACATCCTGCGCGGAGGTGCCGGCGCGGACGTGCTGGACGGCCTGGCGGGCGTCGATACCGCCGACTACTCGACCTCGAGCCGCGGCGTCCTCATCCAGCTTCGGCCGGATGGGCTGACGCAGGCCGCGACCTTCAACGGACAGCCCAATGGCGATGCGGCAGGCGATACGCTCGGCAATATCGAGAACATCGTCGGCACGGCATTCGCCGACGTGATCATCGCCGACGTCGCCGTTGCCGGCCGCCCGAACACCTCGACCGCCAATCGCCTCGACGGCGGCGCCGGCAACGACACGCTGGATGGCGGCGCCGGCAACGACACGCTGATCGGCGGCACGGGCGCCGACCTCCTGGTCGGCAACTCCGGCGCCGACACGGCCGACTATTCCGGCTCGGCCGCGCCGGTGAACGTAGTCCTGAACCTCTCGACGGTGGTCAACCCGGCGCTTGCCGTCGCCAGTTCGGGAGGCGACGCGCAGGGAGACCGCCTGCTTCTCGTCGAGAACGTGATCGGGACGGCGGGAGCCGACACGATCACCGGCAACGATGCCGCCAACATCATCGCGGGCGGTCGCGCCGCTGACATCCTCGATGGCGGGGCCGGCAGCGATACGGCGGACTACCGCACCTCCGCCGACGCCGTGCAGGTGAATCTCGGTGTCCTCATCCAGGCCGGTGGCGACGCGCAGGGCGACCGGCTCACCAGCTTCGAGAACGCCTTCGGCTCATCGGAGGCCGACACGCTGACCGGCAACGCGGCCGACAACCTCTTCCGCACCGGCGGCGGCGCCGACATCGTGGACGGCGGGGCCAACGGGGCGGCCGGCGACACGCTCGACTACATCGAGTCGCTCGTCGGCGTCACCGTCGCGCTGAGCGCGACGGGCGAGACGATCGGCATCGGCGGCCATGCCGAGGGCGACCGCATTCGCGGCATCGAGAACCTGTTCGGCTCGGCGCTGAACGACGTCCTGACGGGCAGCGACGCGAACAATCTGCTGCGCGGCGATGCGGGTGCCGACAGGATCGACGGCGGCGCCGGCATCGACACGGTCGACTACGCGACCTCGACGGCCGGCGTCACGGTGCGGCTCGGTGGCCCGGTGTCGGGCGGCCATGCGACGGGCGACGTGCTTCTCAACATCGAGAACGTCAACGGCTCGATCTTCGACGATCGGCTCGGCGGCAACGCTGCGGCGAACACGCTGATCGGCGGTGCAGGCATCGACACCGCCGATTACTCGGACGCAGCCGGCCCCGTCCAGCTCGCCATTCGACCCGACGGCATCATCGGCCAAGGCGGTCCGGGCGCGGCCGGAGATCGCCTGGGTGGAATCGAGAACCTCGTCGGCAGTGCCTTCGACGACCTCCTGATCGGCGACGTCGCCATTCCCGGTGCCCCGGTCGTCGCGACGGACAACGTGCTCGAAGGGCTGGCCGGCAACGACCAGCTCCGCGGCGGCGGTGGCAACGACACCCTGCACGGCGGAATCGGCAATGACCGTCTCTTCGGCGAGGCCGGCAACGACATCCTCGACGGTGGCGACGGCTTCATCGACCTGCTGATCGGCGGCGACGGGACCGACGAGTATCGCAACGCGACCGGCATCGACTACATCGCCGGCTACCAGGCCGGTGAGACGATCCGGCTCTCGAGCCTCGGCGACAACGCCGCGAGCATCACCCTGGTCGATCTCTCGACGATCGGGCTCGGGACCGGCACGGACTATGCCCTCGCGCTGAACGGCTCCGCGCAGACGACCTACGTCCTTCTCGGAACCAGCGATGCCGACGCGGCGCAAACCTCCGCGGACACGATCTTCGCCAGCGGCGCGATCGTCGTCGATCCGACCATGCTCGCGTGAACGCGGCAAGCCGTCCCGCGAACCGACAACACTCGCGGGTCCCCATGATGAGCTGGCCTCGTCCAATGGCCGAGCGGCTCCAGATCAGGGAGCGTCCGATGAAGGGCAAGTCGCTGGTGAGAACCTCCCTCTGGCGGGAGACAGAACTCGATCGCACGCTCGGCTCGTGCCGCTTCGCCCTCGGCGGCCTCGCGGTCCTCAGCATCGCGATCAACCTGCTGATGCTGGCGACGCCACTCTACACGATGCAGGTCTACGATCGCGTCCTGACGTCGGGGCATGTCGAGACGCTGATCATGCTGACAGGTGTCGCGCTCGCGGCCTTGCTCCTGCTTGGCGCCATCGATGCCCTGCGCACGATGCTGAGCGTGCGGATATCGACCTGGGTGGCCGCGACGCTGGGACCGATCTATCTCGCCGGCGGCGTGCGGGCCCGGGTCCATGGCGACATGGCCGGTGCGCAGCCATTGCGCGACATTGCGCAGGTCCAGAGTTTCATCACCTCCCAGGGACTGCCGGCATTCCTCGATATGCCCTGGGTGCCAGTCTTCTGCCTGCTGATCTGGCTCCTCCATCCGGCGCTCGGCGTTCTCGCGGTCGGCTCGGCCGTGGCCCTCGTGCTCCTGGCGATCGCGAATGATGTCCTGACCCGCAAGGCGACGCAGGCGGCAAGCATCGCCCAGATCGGTTCGAACAGCTTCGCCGAGGCCGTCATTCGCAACGCCGAGGTCGTGCGCAGCATGGGCATGATGGGCTCGCTCGGGCAGCGCTGGCGCGAGCAGAACGACGAGGTCCTGAATGCACTCGGCCAGGTCGGCGAGCGGAGCGGCATCCTGCTCGGTCTGATCAAGTTCGTTCGCTTCGCGGTGCAGATCGGCGTCCTGGCGCTGGGCGCTTGGCTCGTGGTCAAGGGCGGCCTGACCGGCGGGACGATGATCGCCGCCTCAATCCTGCTCGGCCGCGCGCTCGCGCCCGTCGAGCAGGGCACTGGCGCCTGGCGCGCCTTCCGGAACGCCTGGTTCGCCTATCAGCGCCTTCAGGCCCGGGCGCGCTCTGTCGGTCCCGAACCGGAGCGCATCCGGCTGCCGAGGCCGGAAGGCATGATCAGCCTCGTCGACGTCACGCTGGCCATCCCGGGCGTGCGCGAGCCCGTCCTGCGCAATATCAGCGTCTCGTTCAAGCCGGGCGAGGCCGTTGCGGTCATCGGCCCCTCCGCCTCCGGAAAGAGCAGCCTTTGCCGTCTTCTGGTCGGCATCCAGGCGCCGAGCGCCGGCACCGTGCGCATCGACGGATCGGACCTCCAGCACTGGGATCGCGGCCAGCTCGGCAGCCATGTCGGCTACCTGCCGCAGGATGTCGAGCTGTTCGCCGGCACGGTGAGCGAGAACATCGCCCGCATGGAGCCATCGCCGGACGAGGATGGAGTCCTGGCCGCTGCGGCGCTGTCGCGCGCCCATGTCGTCGTCCAGCAGCTTTCGAACGGCTACGAGACGCAGATCGGCGAAGGTGGAGCGCGCCTCTCGGGCGGCCAGCGCCAGCGCCTCGGCCTTGCCCGCGCGGTCTATGGCGATCCCGTGCTCGTGGTCCTCGACGAGCCGAATGCCAACCTCGATCAGGCCGGTGAAGCGGCTCTCGCCGCCGCCGTCAAGGATCTGAAGGAGCGCGGCGTTGCCCTGGTGATCGTCGGCCATCGTCCGTCGACTCTCGCGGAAGCCGACAAAGTCCTCGTCCTCCGGGAGGGCCGGATCGTGCTGTTCGGTCCACGCGAAGAGGTCCTCAAGGCCATGCAGGTGCGGTCGGCGGAAGCGGCGCGCGGCCGGGATGCGACCCTGGAGGAGGCCGATCAGCCGGAGGCTGCGCCGTCCGTCCTGCCCGCCGACAGCCCCGAAAGCGGCCAGCGGGTCCTCGCCGCGACCGAAGCCGTCATGCACTAGCGGATTTGGTTCGTCGGTTGTCTTCGCGCGACCGCTTCGCCCGAAAATGCTCCAGGGAGGGTCTGACATGTCGCGAACAAGAGCACTCACGATTCTGGCCGAGCCGGTGCCCACAGTCGATCCGGCGGTGCTGAGGCGCAGCCTGCGCGGCCCGATGCGGCTTGCATTCCTGGTGATCGCCGTCTTCCTGGTCGGGCTCGGGACCTGGGGAGCGCTGGTGCCGCTCGCTGGCGGCGCCGTGGCGCCCGGCATCATCAGCCCCGACGGCAGCAAGCGCACCGTGCAGCATCTGGAGGGCGGGATCGTCGAGACGATCCATGTCCGCGAGGGCGACCAGGTCGTCGCGGGACAGCCCGTGGTCGAGCTCGCGAGCTTGCAATCGCGCGCCGTCTACGAGGGACTCCTCGGACAATACCGTTCCGCGCTCGCGACACAGTCGCGCCTCCTGACCGAACAGGCGGGAGCCTCGTCCATCACCTTCGCTCCGGAGATCGCGGATGATCAGGGCGATCCCGTCCTGAAGGCGGTGCTCGACGGCCAGCGGCAGCTCTTCCGGACCCGCCGGGAGGCCCACGCCGCACGCCGCATGGTCCTCAATCAACGCATCGAGCAGCAGAACGAGCAGATCCGCGTCCAGCGGTCGCTGGTCGAAAGCACGCATCTGCAAGGCGAACTGCTCAAGGACGAGCTCCAGGGCAAGCAAGTACTGTTCACCAAGGGCACGATCGCCAAGCCCGAAGTCCGCCGGCTCGAGCGGGCACTCGCAGAGATCAAGGGCCGGAACGGCGAGGCCCTGGGTACGATCGCGCGGATAAAGGAGCAGATCGGCGAAACGAAGCTGCAGATCGTCTCCCTCGATGCCGAGCGCTCCGACGAGATCGCCACCAGGCTGACCGAGGTCCGGGTCGAGATCAGCACTCTGCGCGAGAGGCTCGTCGCCAGCCGCGACGTGCTGAAGCGGACGGTCGTCACTGCTCCGCTCGACGGCAGCGTCGTCAACCTGCGCGCCAAGACGGTCGGCGGCGTCATCCGGACCGGCGAGGTCATCCTCGACATCGTGCCGACCAATGAGGTCCTCCTGATCGACGCCCGCATCGCCCCGACCGATGTCGATGTCGTGCATGTCGGCCTGAAGGCGCAGGTCAAGTTCCCCGCCTTCAGCGCCCGCAGCCTGCCCGTCATCGCCGGAACCGTCAGGACCGTCTCAGCCGACCGGCTGACCGACGAGCGGACGGGGCTGCCCTACTTCCTGGCCCGCGTCGAGGTCGATCGCAGCGAGCTCGAAAAGCTGCCCAAGGTCCAGCTCGTCGCCGGCATGCCGGCCGAAGTCCTGGTCGTGACCAGCAACCGCACCATGTGGGCCTATCTGCTGCAGCCGTTGCTCGATGTCGTCTGGCGCGGGATGCGCGAGGTCTGAGGGCGCCGCGGCCGGGCATGCGCCATCACGCGCGTCGCCTGGTCGGCGTGTCGCGCGTGGCGGCCGCCCCTTTCGGAGCGGCCGCATCGCTGCGGGATGAGGAATGTGGGATGCGCAGCATTGCGCGCCCTCGTCGGCTTGTCAGACGAGATAGCCGGCTCCGAGACGCGCACGCGCCTGATCATCGTCGTAGTCCGGGATCGATCCGCCGACGAATGGCCGCCAATGGCTGTTCAGCAGGCCTGGGAGGCTCCCGTCTTTCGGGGCACCGCCGCCGTCGAGATAGGCCGACGCCATGGCGCGCGCGACCTGCGGAGCGGCAGTGCTCGTCCCGCTCAGGCGAAAGACGCTGCCGGAGCGCGTGCCTGCTCCGATCACACCGAGCACCGCCGGATTGGTCTCGCTGCGGGCGACGCAATGGACGCCGGCGAGGGCCATCTCCGGCATCGCGACCTCCGCGGCCGAGCTGTAGAAGGCCGGTCTCAGGGTCTCACCGACATAACCGCCGACCACCGTGACCTCATCGTGTGTCGCAAGGCCGTTGATCGTTCCGTAGCGCTGCACGAAGGCACCGGGGCCGGTCCGGCTCGGACGGCGCGGATCGCCGCCATGAGCCGGGTCGTCGAAATAGCTCTGCCGAGCCCCGACCGCATAGCCGAAGGGGTTGATGTCCCGCTGGATGCGGCAGGCGATCGGGCCACATGCCAGGATCCCGGTCAGTTTCGTGAGCTCGAGCCGCCACAGGCCTGAAGCCGCAGCCGCGTGGGCCGGGTGGTCCTTCGCGGTGGGCGCGAGCGCAATCACGATCCGCCGGCGCGCCGTGCCCGTCCTACTCGGGCAGATCTCGAAGCTGACCTGGCCGAACGGCGCCGAGGTGCCGATCGCAAGGTCGACGTGCCGGCTCGCCCTGAGAGAGCCGGGCCGTTGATCGAGCACGATCCGGCCGGCAGGGTCGCGCAGCGCCAGGTTCATCTTGCCGAAATCGGCGCCCTCGGGCAGCCAGATTTCAAGATAGTTCGGCGTGCGATCGGCCGGCTGAAGCCGCCATGGCACAGCGAACCCGGCAGTCTCGTTCAAGCTACGCGCCCTCAGCATCTCCGTCGAGATCTCACCGAACAGGCGCGACTCGAAATCGTTCCCCGCCGGCATCACCAGATGCGTCGGCGCGAGCTTGTTTCGATCCTTGACCAGGGCGTTGATCGCGCGCTCGAGCAGGTCGGTGCCGTCATGCGGACCGCCGCTGAAGCCGTAGCTGAAATTGATGACCAGCGGCAGGCTGGCGAGACCGTGGAGCCGGGCCAGTCGATCCGCCCGGTCGAAGATGTAGTGGAAGGCGGAGAGGACGAAGAAATCCTTGCCTAGCCCGGTCGTGTCGATTGTCGTCGGCGCCGGCAACTGCACCGCGATCAGCGCCAGATCGTCGAGCGCTCTTTCCCCGCCCTTGCGGGACTGCGGCTGCCCTCCCGCAGTACCGAGCACATGCGATCCATGCGTCCCGAAACGACGCGTCGTGCCCCCGGAGAAGACGCCGCGCTCTGATCCGATGGCGGCGTAGAGACGGTCCTCGTCGCCGGCGGCGCTGTCGATCGAAGCCTGGATGTCGGCCCCGAGCAATTCGCGACCGACCAGCACTGTATGCTCGGTCTCCTCGCATGATGCATCGGCGCCCTGGAGCCAGAGGCAGGCGAGCCGGGAGCGGCCATCGCTGCCTTGCAAATCGCGGTGAGCGAAGGCGATGCCATCGTCGATCACGGCCATGATGGCGGCAGGGCGTGCACGACGTCGACCGCCGAGGCACAGGCGCTTCTCGATACGGGTCGGGCAAAAGCCTGCATTGAGGCTCGATTCCGGAACGGGCGTATTGATCCGGAACTCCGCCTGCCTCCAGCCGCCGAGGACGCTCCTGAGATCGGCCGCGATCGCCGCCGGGCCGGCCGTAACGCAGCCCTGGTGCGAGGCCGTGCGCATCAGGAGCGGCAGGTCGACGAAGCCGTCCCCGTCGCGCTCGCCCTGCCAGAGCGTCGGCGTCAGAAGCGCGGGCGCCGCCATGATTCTCGCGATGTCGGCCCGTGGGCGCCGGGCCATCAACGACACCAGCCGGCTCGCGGCGGCGCAGGACCCGGCGAAGGATTGCTGGCGTCCGGAGCCGTAGATCCAGCGGGCATAGGCACCGAGCTCGAACGTCTCCCGGATCATCGCCTTCCCCTCAGCCGAGCCGGAACTCGTCCAGAGTCTTGTCCCAGAGCCATTTGAAAAGGGGGCTGGGCTCCCCGTCCGGCAGCGACTCGCCGCGTTCCAACCCTGTCCGCTCCGACGCGACCTCGCCGTCCCAGAGGTCGGGCCGGAACTCCGAGGCGAAGAAATCGATGTTCTTCGCCCGGTAATGGAGCGGCTGAAGCTCGGCCGCCACGCCGCATTTGCGCAGGATGAGACGGCCGACCGCTTCGCCCGTGGCGGCTCCGGCCCAACTGTCGATCGGGTAATGCACCCCTGCCACCGTCCGGTTGGCGGCGATGCGCTCGGCCTGCTTGAAGACGAGCTGGGTCAGGAGCCGCGGATTGCGATAGTGGCCCATCGCGGCCGTGGCCTGAAGCAGCCCCTCGAGCACAGTCGCGACCGAGAAGGCTTCCGTCGCGTGCCCGCTCGGCAAGGTCGGGTGCGCCGGTGTCGGTATCATCGGCATGACGGCGCCGAGCTTGTCCGGCCTGCGGCAGGACAGATAGTGCTTGGGCAGCATGACGATATGGGATGCGAGCACCTGGGCGATAGAGATGAGTTCGACCGTGCGCGGGTTACGGGCCGCCGTCAGTCCGAGGATGCTGGCGAAATAATCGGTGGGATAGCCGACCTGCGACAGGATCTCGGCACCGCGCTCGCCGCGCAGATCCATATAGTCGCGCACGAGGGCGACCTGGTCGACGAAGAGCGAGAGCGGCGGCCGTTCGATCGTCAGGATCGGGCCATCGCCGAGCCGCAGTTCGAAGGCGGGCGTAGTCGCGGCGGACATCCGCCAGTCGATGTCTCGCAGCAATTCGGTAATGTACAGCGAAGCCCTGACCCAATTGGCATAAGCCGGGAGGTTGCTCGGGCTGCCGGCCGGCAGGTCGGCTGCTTCGCCGGGGCCGCTCGCCGCATCGGCGATGTGCAGCAGCCCCTGGGCCGTCTGGATCAGACCGTCCGCCGTCAGAGGATCGGCCGCGGGGCTTGGCGTGAAAGCGCCGAGACCCGCCAGGCCGGTTCCGCCGCCGCTGCCGAAGCCGCCAAATCCACCGAAGCCACCGAAGCCCCCGAATCCTCCAAAGCCGCCAAAACCACCAAATCCGCCCATGTTTCTCTACTCCGCTTGGCTCAGGGGATGCCGACGGCGCGGAGCGCCCTGACCATCCGCTGACCTGTTTCGCAAGCAGCAGCCGGGTGCGTCCGGCAATAGTCGTCGAGGGTGAAGCGCGGCTGGCGCCGCATCAGCTCGTGTCCAGCCTCGCGCGCTTCATCGCCGCGATCGAGATAGTGAAGGGCGGCGATCCTCGCGCGCAGCGTCGGGATGTGCCGATCGTTCAGGCTCAGCGAGCGGTCGGCATATTCGAGTGTGGATTCGTAGTCCTCGACCGCCAGATAGGCAGCGGTGGTCAGCGAATCGTAGAAGTAGCCGAAAGGGTCGAGCGGAGAGAGGCGCCGAGCCCGCTCGGTCGCCTCCACCGCCCTGACGCCCTCGTCCTGGAACGCATGCAGCACGCCCTTCAGCAGCCAGGCGATGGCGCAGCTCGGGGTCGTGTCGATGGCGAGGTCGTAGCGCGCAGCCGACAAATCGAGCCGCTTCTTGAGATTGGTCTGCGCGAAGCCGTCGATCGTCAGGCAGAAGGCATTGTCGGGCTCGAGTTCGAGCCCGCGCGCCGTACTGGCGAGGGCAAGGCCGATCTCACGATCGGATTCAGTGCTGAAGCCGTTGAAGACGCTGAGCACATACCATTTGCCGAGCCAGGCGTGGATCTCGGCCGCATAGGGCGCGCGCCGCAATGCCTCCTCGATCAGCGTGCGGGAATAGGCGAATTCGTGCAGCGTCAGCCGGTGCATCAGGGCGACGCCCGCGATCAGCAGGCGATGACCGTCGATCCGGGCGGGCTCCTGGTCCCTGACATGGCGCAGGGCCTCGTCGGCGATGGAGGTTGCGACGCGCGACAGCACGATCTGCACGAAGTCGGCCGCACGTTCCGTGAAAGTGGCGGCCGGAATGTGGAACTGCTCGGTCCAGAGGAGTTGGCCCGACGCCGTGTCGATGAGGTCGGTGTCGAGTACGATGGCGCCGCTCACGCGATGCAGGCTGCCATTGACGCAGTAATCGGTCCTGAGCTTCGCGCGGACCGCCGCGATGTCGATGGTCTGGCGCACGAATTCGCGCCCCGACAGATGCGAGATGACGGCGATGAGGCGGGAACGCCCGAGCGAGCGGCAGACCTGCTCGGCGAACCAGTCGCCAAGCGCGGCATCGACCGGATCGGCGCCGAGTGCGGTGAAGGGGAGCACCGCGACGACCGGCTGGACCGGCGAGCGCAGGGCGCGGGAGCTGACGTAGAGACCGCCGATCTGGTCGGGGTTCGCCCGAATGCCCTCGGCCCAGGCCGCGAACCCCTTCTCGCGCACGTCGATGCCTTCGAGGAAGATGCCGTCCTCGATCCGGCCGAGAAACCGGACCTTGCGCAGGTCGAGCGTGATGTCGCCATGGGTCGCATCGAGTAGTTCGGTGTACTCGTCGCCCATCTGCTGCTTGATGTCCGACAAGGCCCGCCTGAGGCTCTGCCGGCCCGTATCGTAGCAGGTCGTCCCCCAGAGCGTGGTCTGCAGGAAACTGCGCGTGCGGCGGCCGAATGGAGCCGTCGCCAGGAGCGCGAGCAGAGCGCGATGCTTGACACCGGTGATCGAATATCCGTCGGGCCGCGCAGAGCGTATCAAGCACGGACCGAAAAGAGACATCTCAAGGAGAGGCGAAGTCATCCCGGTGACCTTTCCTGCTTGATACTGCCTCTTGGGAACTCGAAGCCGCCTCTAGGGAAGGATCATTTCACCGATGCTGCTGCGGACCAAGCCGGTTCACGCTTTTTTCACGCCCGCCCCGCGCGGCCATGTGTAACGTTCCGCGTATGAAATTGGACAAATGCGACATGGCCACTTCCGGCACCAAGGCGAAGGGACAAAAGCCCGGACGGAAGCACCCACCAGCGCCACGAGACGTCCTGGATTTTCATCTTCGATGGTCCGAGTTCAGAACGCTGGCGTGCTCGCTGGCCGAGCGACCCGAATTGACCGAGCCGGAGCGGGCCGTCGTCCGCTGGCTCACCGAACTCGCGGACCGCGTCGGGCCGCGCGACCTCGGCTGATCGAACCTGTCGTCCCGGGGCGTTTCGGGAGACCAGCATCAAAGCCGCGTACAATGCGACGACGACGGATCAGATGCCGCTCATGATCTTTCTTCCCCTCCGCGCTGATGGGCCTGCGCGCCATCAGAACGGATTGAGGCAGTTCATGATGGCGATCTGTCTCAGGACGACTTTGCGGATGACATGGGTCGACTTGACGCGGTCAGTGAAGATCGCCGCCGTTCCGGCGCTTCCCGCCGGAAGAGAACGGACGAAGGCCTCATCGTCGAGCCTCACCCGCACCACGAAGGGCGCGGCCGGAGCCACCGCAGTGCCGGAGATTCGGACCTGTTCGGTCGCGAGAGCCTGCAGGATGCTCTCGACCTTGCCGATCTGCACCGTCCCGGGCGTCATCTTGAAGGTCAGTTCGACCGGCTACCCCGGCACGAGATAGCGCGCGCCGAACTGATTGACCTCGACGCCGACGATCATGTCGGAGGTGTCGACGAAGGCCATCACCGGGGAGAGTGACAGGCTGGCGACGCGCGCACCCTTGCGCAGGGCAAGATTGGTCACGTAGCCGTCGGCGGGCGCGACGCGATACGAATACACAATAGAATGCCTTCATTAAATTCTACAAAAACTTCTCTATTATAAGGAAAATCATAAATTCGACTCAGTGAATCTTGTATCTCCGACACTGCATTGCGATATCATCATAAGATTCTATTTGTTCGCAAGGAAAAATTACTGATTGGCGCGAATGAGCGGCCATTAAACACAGACTGCCCTTTACGCCCGGGCCCGAAGGCTTCACGAACTTCTTCTTCCAAGCCTAAAGCGAGCATGGGTTCCCCAAGGACCACCGGTCCGGCGCGGCAAACTGAATTCCTGACGCTCGTCCGCCCCCTGGTCGCTGACGACTGGGAAGCACACCAGCGGCGTGTCTAATCCTGCCTGGGCTGATCGTCAGGCCGTCGACAGTCCCGGCCACGGAGCGTCACGGGAACGTGAGCACCGGCCCTGGCACCGCGATGTTGGAAAGTTCCGTGCGGTGACTAGCTCAACCGAGGGCGACCCAAGTCAAACAGGAGATTGTCATGCTTTCACGCAAGTTGACCGCCCTCGCGGCGGCGCTTTTGCTTTCGGGAGCAAGCTCCATGGCCTATGCAACCGAACTCGGTGCCGAGAGCATCGTGCACGAGCAGGCCCAGAACCAGCGCGCGCTCGCCGAACAGGCGCAATACCTCGCCTATCACGACCATTTCAAAGGCGCGGAGAGCCAGCCGGGCCGCGGTGCGGGCGTGTTGCCGCATCACAACTGAGCCCTCGGCATTCGTCGGGAAGGGGCCGCCCCGGCGGCCCCTTTTCGTTGCTCCTATCGGAAACCGCCAGAATCTGGAAAGACTGGCCGTGACGCGCCGCGCGAACTGGGAATTGAGCCGGAGTTGGCGCCGTTCGACAGGAACGCCTGAGATGCGGCCATGATCATCCGCCAGCTCGTCTATCTCGACGCGCTCGCCCGCGAGAAGCATTTCCGCAAGGCGGCCGAAGCCTGCCATGTCTCGCAGCCGACGCTGTCGGCGGCGATCGTCCAGCTCGAGGAAGAGCTCGGCGTGCTGATCGTCGAGCGCGGCCGGCGCTTCCAGGGGCTGACCAAGGAGGGCGAGGCCGTGCTCGCCCATGCCAGGCGCATCCTCGCCGAGGCCGACCTGATGAAGGAATCGATCGCCGAGCTGCGCGAAGGTGTCAGCGGCCGCATCCGGCTCGGTGCGATCCCGACCGCCCTGCCGATGATCGCGCACATCACTGCGCCGTTCTCGTCACGTTATCCCGAGGTCTCGCTGACCGTGCTGTCGCTGACCTCCGCCGAGATCCAGCAGCGCATCGACGATTTCGAGCTCGATGTCGGCCTGACCTATCTCGACAACGAGCCGCTCGACCGGGTGATCTCCAAGCCGATCTACCTGGAATCCTACGTGCTGCTGACGCGCGAGGACGGCGAATTCGGCGAACGCGATACGATCACCTGGGCGGAAGCGGCCGAGCTCAAGCTCTGCCTGCTCACCTCCGACATGCAGAACCGGCGCATCATCGACGGCATCTTCCGTTCGGTCGGGCAGTCGCCGCGGCCGGCGATCGAGACCAATTCGATCTTCAATCTCTGCTCGCATGCCGGCATTCAGGGCGTGGCCAGCATCGTCTCGATCCAGTTGCTCGAATTCTTCGGCGTCCCGATCGGCACCAAGGCGCTGCCTTTGGTCGAGCCTGCCGCGCAAAGGACCATCGGCCTGATCGTCGCCGACCGTCAGCCTTTCGCTCCCCTGGCACGCAACCTCCTGATGATGACGCGCCCGGTCGCTGAAGCCGCGCTCCCGAGGCGGTCGATCGTACGATAGCCCTGCCCTATCGCGTCGCAGCGCGCGTTTTTTGTGCGCCGCAAAATTGCGTGATAATCGATGCTTATCAGCCAGATCGTGCTATACTCGGCTGAGCCTATCCGCGCTTTGGCCATTTTTGATAGCTTTTATCTATCGTACGGTTGGAACAAACGATTTGAAGCTGTTCCAAGCTTAGTTCTCAATTCCTCCAATCGAGAGCCGAAGCGGCTGGGGACGGAGGAGACATGGCGGCATACCCGGCCTGGGACGAAGACGGCGCTCGCTTGATCATCGCGGGGCTTTCGCATCTCGAAGGAGCGGCCCTGCCGATCCTGCATGCGCTGCAAGATGAGTTCGGCTATGTCGACCCCAGGGCCGTGCCGCTGATCGCCGACGCGCTCAACCTGTCGCGGGCCGATGTGCACGGCACCATCTCCTTCTATCACGACTTCCGCACGGCCCCGCCGCCGCGCCGGATCGTCAAGCTCTGCCGGGCCGAAGCCTGCCAGGCGCTCGGCTGCGAGACGCTGGTGCAGGATCTGGCCCGCGATCACGGCATCGTCGTCGACGCTCATGCCGGAAGCCATGATGCGGTGGTCGAGACCGTCTATTGCCTCGGCAATTGCGCGCTCGGTCCGTCCGCTCTGGTAGAGGGTGAGTTGATCGGCCGGATCAATGCCGACCGCATCGCCGCCTTGTGCGGAGCGCGGCAATGAGCGAGGCAGTCCGCATCTATGTGCCGATCGACGCCGCCGCCCTCTCGGTCGGGGCGGAAGGCGTGGCGCAGGCGATTGCGAGGGAAGCGCAGGCTCGCGGTCTCGACGTCGAGCTCATCCGCAACGGCTCGCGCGGCATGCTCTGGCTCGAGCCGATGGTCGAGGTCGAGACCTCGGAGGGGCGGATCGGCTATGGCCCGGTCATGGCCAAAGACGTCATCGGCCTGTTCGAGGCCGGCTTCCAGAGCGGGGGCGCGCACGCCTTGCGCCTCGGTCCGGTGGAGCAACTCGACTGGCTGAAGCGCCAGCAGCGCCTGACCTTCGCGCGCGTCGGGGTCACCGACCCGCTCTCGCTCGCCGACTACCGCGCCCATGACGGGCTGAAGGGCCTGGAGAAGGCGCTCTCGCTCACCGGCGCTCAGATCGTCGAGGAAGTCCGTGAGTCCGGCCTGCGCGGCCGCGGCGGCGCCGGCTTCCCGACCGGAATCAAGTGGAAGACCGTCCACGACGCGAAAGCGAAGCAGAAATACATCGTCTGCAATGCCGACGAAGGTGACAGCGGCACCTTCGCCGACCGCATGCTCATGGAAGGTGATCCCTTCCTGCTGATCGAGGGCATGACGATCGCTGCGATCGCGGTCGGCGCGACCAAGGGCTATATCTATCTGCGCTCGGAATACCCGCACGCCCACAAGGCGCTGCAGCGGGCGATCCTGAAGGCGCGCAATGCCGGTGTGCTCGGGCCATCCGTGCTCGGCTCGGGCAAGGCCTTCGAGCTCGAAGTTCGGCTCGGGGCCGGCGCCTATATCTGCGGTGAGGAAACCTCCCTGCTGGAAAGCCTGGAAGGCAAGCGTGCCATCGTCCGGGCCAAGCCGCCGATCCCGGCTTTGCAGGGCCTGTTCGGCAAGCCGACCATCGTCAACAACGTGCTCTCCTTCGCCGCGGTGCCGTGGATCCTGACCCATGGTGCCAAGGCCTATGCCGATTACGGCATGGGCCGCTCGCGCGGCACATTGCCGGTCCAGCTCGGCGGCAATGTCAGGCGCGGCGGACTGATCGAGCTCGCCTTCGGCATCTCGCTGCGCGAGATCATCGAGGA
The DNA here is from genome assembly GCF_050275675.1 of Allobosea sp. NPDC003192. NCBI lineage: Bacteria > Pseudomonadati > Pseudomonadota > Alphaproteobacteria > Hyphomicrobiales > Alloboseaceae > Allobosea > Allobosea sp. NPDC003192. The sequence goes on along the minus strand of NZ_JBNNPK010000002.1, from coordinate 227,799 downwards.
TCTGGGCGGCGGCACGCTGTCGGGCCGCCCGATCCGGGCGGTGCAGGTCGGCGGCCCGCTCGGGGCCTATCTCACCGTCAAGCAGCTCGATACCCCGATGGACTACGAAGCGCTGGCCGGCATCAAGGCGATGCTCGGCCATGGCGGCATCGTCGTCTTCGACGACAGCGTCGACATGGCCAAGCAGGCCCGCTTCGCCTTCGAGTTCTGCGCCAAGGAGAGCTGCGGCAAGTGCACGCCCTGCCGCATAGGCGCGACGCGCGGCGTCGAGCTGGTCGACAGGATCATCACCGGTACCGAGCGGCCGAAGAATCTCGCCGTGCTGCGCGATCTCAACAGACTGATGACCGACGCCTCACTCTGCGCCATGGGCGGGCTCACGCCGATGCCGGTGATGAGCGCGCTCAACCATTTCTTCGAAGATTTCGACCGCCCGCCGGCACCGAAGCTGCCGCTGGCGGCCGAGTGAGGAGACATCGATGAGCCTGATCAAGGAGATCGATTTCGGAACGCCGATCCGTGTCGCCGAGAAGACGGTGACACTGACGATCGACGGCGAGAGCGTCACCGTCCCGGCCGGCACCTCTGTGATGGCCGCGGCGATGAGCCTCGGCACCAAGATCCCCAAGCTCTGCGCCACGGATTCGCTCGAACCCTTCGGCTCCTGCAGGCTCTGCCTGGTCGAGATCGAGGGTCGGCGCGGCACGCCCTCGTCCTGCACGACGCCGGCCGAGGACGGCATGGTCGTGCGGACGCAATCGGAGAACCTGTCCTCCTTGCGCAAGGGCGTGATGGAGCTCTACATCTCCGATCATCCGCTCGACTGCCTGACCTGCTCGGCCAATGGCGATTGCGAATTGCAGGACATGGCCGGCGCGGTCGGCCTGCGCGAGGTCCGCTACGGCTATGACGGTGAGAACCACGTCAAGCCGGCGGCGATGGACGGCTACGCCAACGAGAACTGGCTGCCAAAGGACACCTCGAACCCCTATTTCACCTACGACCCCAGCAAGTGCATCGTCTGCAATCGCTGTGTGCGCGCCTGCGCCGAGGTGCAGGGCACGTTCGCGCTGACCATCACCGGCCGCGGCTTCGATTCCCGCGTCGCCGCCGGCCCGACCGATTTCCTCGGCTCCGAATGCGTCTCCTGCGGCGCCTGCGTGCAGGCCTGCCCGACGGCGACACTGATGGAGAACAAGGTGATCGAGCTCGGCCAGCCCGAGCATTCCAAGGTCACCACCTGCGCCTATTGCGGCGTCGGCTGCTCGTTCAAGGCCGAGATGCAGGGCGACCGCGTCGTCCGCATGGTGCCCTACAAGGACGGCAAGGCGAACGAGGGCCATAGCTGCGTCAAGGGCCGCTTCGCCTGGGGCTATGCGACCCATCAGGACCGCATGACCAAGCCGATGATCCGCGAGAAGATCACCGATCCCTGGCGCGAGGTCTCCTGGGACGAGGCGATCAACTACGCCGCCAGCGAGTTCAAGCGCATCCAGGCCAAATATGGCCGGGAATCGGTCGGCGCCATCACCTCCTCGCGCTGCACCAATGAGGAGGTCTTTCTCGTCCAGAAGCTGGTGCGCGCCGCCTTCCGCAACAATAATGTCGATACCTGCGCCCGCGTCTGCCACTCGCCGACCGGCTACGGCCTCAAGACCACGCTCGGCACCTCCGCCGGCACGCAGGATTTCAAATCGGTCGCGAAATCCGACGTCATCATCGTCATCGGCGCCAACCCGACCGACGGCCACCCGGTCTTCGCCTCGCGCATGAAGAAGCGCCTGCGCCAGGGGGCCCGGCTCATCGTCGCCGACCCGCGCCGCATCGATCTCGTCAAGTCGCCGCATATCAAGGCCGATCATCACCTGCAATTGAAGCCCGGCACCAATGTCGCGCTGCTCAACGCGATCTCCCATGTCGTGGTGACCGAGGGACTGATCGCCGAGGATTATGTCCGCGAGCGCTGTGATCTCGCCGATTTCGAGCTCTGGGCCCGTTTCGTCGCCGAAGAACGCAACTCTCCGGAGGCGAGCGAGGAATTCACCGGCGTGCCCGCTGCCGATGTCCGTGCGGCGGCGCGGCTCTATGCGACCGGCGGCAATGGCGCGATCTATTATGGCCTCGGCGTCACCGAGCACAGCCAGGGCTCGACGACGGTGATGGCGATGGCCAATCTCGCCATGGCGACCGGCAATATCGGCCGCGACGGCGTCGGCATCAATCCGCTGCGCGGCCAGAACAATGTCCAGGGCTCCTGCGACATGGGCTCGTTCCCGCATGAGTTCTCCGGCTACCGCCACGTCGCCGACGATGCGACGCGGCAGGTCTTCGAGATGATGTGGGGCGTGCCGCTCGATGCAGAACAGGGCCTGCGCATCCCCAACATGCTGGACGAGGCTGTCGGTGGCTCCTTCAAGGGCCTCTATGTCCAGGGCGAGGACATCGCCCAGTCCGACCCGAACACCCAGCACGTCACCGCCGGCCTCGCGGCGATGGAGTGCATCGTCATCCAGGACCTGTTCCTGAACGAGACGGCGAAATACGCCCATGTCTTCCTGCCGGGTTCCTCCTTCCTGGAGAAGGACGGGACGTTCACCAACGCCGAGCGCCGCATCAACCGCGTCCGCCAGGTGATGGCGCCGCTCTCCGGCAAATCGGAATGGCAGGCGACGATCGACCTCTCCCGCGCCCTCGGCTACGAGATGGCCTACGGCCATCCCAGCGAGATCATGGACGAGATCGCCAGGCTGACGCCGAGCTTCGCCGGGGTGAGCTACGACAAGCTGGAAAAGCTCGGCTCGGTGCAGTGGCCCTGCAACGACAAGGCACCGGCCGGCACGCCCCTGATGCATGTCGACCGCTTCGTGCGCGGCAAGGGCAAGTTCATGATCACCGAATACGTGCCGACGCAGGAGCGCACCGGCCCGCGCTATCCGCTGATCCTGACCACCGGCCGCATCCTCTCGCAATACAATGTCGGCGCGCAGACCCGGCGTACTGAGAACCAGGCCTGGCACGACGAGGACATGCTGGAGATTCACCCCTTCGACGCCGAGAGCCGCGGCATCAAGGACGGCGATCTCGTCGCGCTCGCCAGCCGCTCCGGCGACATCTCGTTGCGTGCCGAGATCACCGAGCGGGTGCAGCCGGGCGTGGTCTACACCACCTTCCACCATGCGCAGACCGGCGCCAACGTCGTCACCACCGACTATTCCGACTGGGCGACGAACTGCCCGGAATACAAGGTCACGGCGGTCGAGGTCCGCAGGACGAATTATTATTCCGAATGGCAGGAACGCAATCGCGAGCAGGATGTCTCGCTGCGCCTGATCGCGGGACGCTTGCCCGATGCCGCGGAATAGCCCGCCTGCCCAGCCACCGGCGAGTCATGCGGTCCACGTCCGGACCGTGCGCTTCGACGCGGCCGACCAGGCCCTCGATGCGAGTGCCGAGGTCGCGATCGAGGCGCCCGTCAACATCGTATATGGCAATCTGCCCTACGCGGTGATGATGACGACTCCCTCGGACCTGGAGGACTTCGTCGCCGGTTTCAGTCTGACCGAAGGCATCGTCCGCAGCGTCGACGAGATCAGAGGGATCACGGCCACCCCGCAGCAGGATGGCATTGTCGTCAGCGTCGAGCTTGCGCCCGGCCGTTTCCGCGAGCACCTCGCCCGCCGCCGCAACCTTTCGGGCAGGACCTCCTGTGGGCTCTGCGGCGTCGAGGGGTTGGCCGATCTGCCGACGGCGGAAGCGCGCGCAGCCGCCGCTACGCCGATCGCACCCGCGGCGGTCGGCGCTGCCCTGTCCGCCTTGGAACGCCAGCAGCCGCTGCACCGGCTCACGCGCTCGGTCCATGCTGCAGCCTGGTGCGATCGGAATGGTACGATCCTGGCCGTGCGCGAGGATGTCGGCCGCCACAACGCGCTCGACAAGCTGATCGGCGCCCGCCTGCGCGCCGGCCACGACGCAAGTGACGGCTTCGTCCTGGTCACCAGCCGCGCTTCCTTCGAGATGGTCGAGAAGGCAGCGATCTTCGGAGCGGGCATGCTGGTCTCGATCTCGGCGCCGACCTCGCTGGCGATCGAGCGGGCGAACGCGCTCGGCCTGACCCTGGTCAGCATCGCGCGCGCCGATTCCGCGACCGTCTTTGCCGGGCGCCTCGCCGACCCCGTGGAGAGCGAAGCGAGATGATCGAGGCCACGAGCAGCGAAGTGATGCACCGGGATCATGCGGGCGAGAACCTCGCCAAGCTCGCCCTTATGGCCAACCAGATTGGCGACTTCTTCAAATCCTATCCGGAGGAGCAGGCGGTCGCCTCGATCGCCGACCACATCAACCAGTTCTGGACGAAGCGCATGCGCGAGGATTTTCGCGCCGGCTTCGCGAAGGATGCGTCACCCCTGTCTCCGCTCGTGCGGCAGGCGCGCGCCAAGATAAGGCCCGCGCCAAGCGGGTAAGTGGCCGCGACGGCCGATCAAGCGTCGCGAACAGGCAGTTGCAGCGCGCCGGGCAGCCCCTCGGCGCGAACGGCAGCGCTTTGGGGAAAGGGACGAGGGATGAGCATCGCACAAGGAATCGGCGAGACGGCCCCAGGGATAGGGCTGCTCGACCGCAAAAGGATCATCGCCAAGGCCGGCTTCAACCGCTGGCTCGTGCCGCCGGCGGCGCTGTGCATCCATCTCTGCATCGGCATGGCCTATGGCTTCTCGGTGTTCTGGCTGCCGCTCAGCCAGGCGATCGGCATCGGAAAGCCCGTCGCTTGCGGCGCGGATGTCGGCCTCGTCGCCTCGCTGTTCACCACCTCCTGCGACTGGAAGGTCGCCGATCTCGGCTGGATGTACACGCTGTTCTTCGTGCTGCTCGGCTCCTCTGCGGCGATCTGGGGTGGCTGGCTCGAGCGCGTCGGCCCGCGCAAGGCGGCCTTCGTCTCGACCTTGTGCTGGTGCGGCGGCCTCTTGATCTCAGCCTTCGGCGTCTACACCCACCAGCTCTGGCTGATGTGGCTCGGCTCCGGCGTGATCGGCGGCATCGGCCTCGGCCTCGGCTACATCTCGCCGGTCTCGACCCTGGTGAAATGGTTCCCGGACCGCCGCGGCATGGCGACCGGCATGGCGATCATGGGCTTCGGCGGCGGCGCCATGATCGGCTCGCCCCTCGCCGACATGCTGATGAACTACTTCAAGACCCCGACCTCTGTCGGTGTCTGGGAAACCTTCGTCGTGATGGCGCTGATCTACTTCGTCTTCATGATGGCCGGCACCTTCGGCTACCGCATCCCGCCCTCCGGCTGGCGCCCGGAAGGCTGGACGCCGCCGGCGACGCAGAACGCGATGATCACGTCCGGCCACGTTCACCTCAAGGACGCGCACAAGACCCCGCAGTTCTGGCTGATCTGGGCCGTGCTCACCCTCAACGTCTCGGCCGGCATCGGCGTCATCGGCATGGCGTCGCCGATGCTGCAGGAGATCTTCGCGGGTTCCCTGATCGGTAAGCCCGAGATCGGCTTCGCCGCGCTCGATGCCGAGCAGAAGAAGCAGATCGCCACGATCGCGGCCGCCTTCGTCGGCCTGCTCTCGCTGTTCAACATCATGGGTCGCTTCTTCTGGGCCTCGCTCTCCGACAAGCTCGGCCGCAAGCTGACCTACGCCACCTTCTTCGGGCTCGGCATCCTGATGTACGGGCTCTCGCCCTGGGCGGCGCACGCCGGCTCGCTGGCGCTCTTCGTCGCCTTCTTCTGCATCATCCTGTCGATGTATGGCGGCGGCTTCGCCACCGTGCCGGCTTATCTCGCCGACATGTTCGGCACACAGTTCGTCGGCGCGATACATGGCCGGCTTCTGACCGCCTGGTCGACGGCGGGCATCATCGGCCCGGTCGTGGTCAACTATATCCGCGAGGCGCAGATCAGCGCCGGCGTGCCGCGCGCTCAGGTCTATGACCGCACGATGTACATCCTTGCCGGAATGCTCGTCGTCGGGTTCCTCTGCAATCTGCTCGTCCGCCCCGTCGCGGCCAAGTGGTTCATGAAGGACGCGGAAGTCGCCGCGCTGCAGGCCAGGAGCGCCAGCGCCAATGCCACGGTCCAGTATGGCTCCTATGGCATCGGCAAGGGCGGTTTCGATGGCGCAGCATTGCTCGCCTGGGCCGTGGTCGGCCTGCCGCTCGCCTGGGGCGTCTGGATCACGCTGAGCAAGTCGCTGGCGCTGTTCCGGTAGGAATCACTGTAAGGCCGGACGCGCTTCACGGCGCGTCCGGCAGTCAGTGATGCAGGATCTCGCCCAAAAAGGCGCGGGTGCGGGCATGCGCCGGAGCGCGGAAGAAGCTCACGGGATCGTTCTCCTCGACGATGGCCCCGTCCGCCATGAAGATGACGCGGTCGGCCACCTGCCGGGCGAAGCCCATCTCATGGGTCACGCAGATCATGGTCATGCCGTCGCGGGCGAGCGAGACCATGGTGTCGAGCACTTCCTTGACCATCTCCGGATCGAGCGCCGAGGTCGGCTCGTCGAACAGCATCGCCTTCGGCTCCATGCACAGGGCCCGCGCGATCGCGACGCGCTGCTGCTGCCCGCCGGAGAGTTGCGCCGGATATTTCGCCGCCTGGTCGCCGATCCGGACCCGCTCCAGATATTTGCGGGCCGTCGCCTGCGCCTCGCTGCGCGACAGGCCGCGTACCCGCATCGGTGCCACGATGCAGTTCTCCAGCACGGTCTTATGCGGAAACAGGTTGAACTGCTGGAAGACCATGCCGACCTCGCGGCGCACCGCGTCGACCGCCTTCTGGCTGTCGCTCAGCCGGTGGCCGGCGACGGTGATCTCGCCGCTCTTGATCGATTCAAGATGATTGATGCAGCGGATCAGCGTCGACTTGCCCGAACCCGACGGGCCGCAGAGCACGATCTTCTCGCCTTGGGTCACGTTGAGATTGACGTCCTTCAGGGCATGGAAGGGGCCATAGAACTTCTCGACATGCCGCATCTCGATCATCGGAGCGGCGGCGTTCCCGGCGCTGTTGGGCTCGGTCATGGTCATCCCCTCATTTTGCCGCCGCAGCCGCCATCTTCTGCTCGAGCCGGCGACCCCAGAGCGAGAGCGGCCAGCACAGGGCGAAGTACATCGCACCGACCACGCCGAAGACGAGCAGCGGCTTGTAGATTTGGTTGGACACGATCGTGCCGGCCCGGGTCAGCTCGATGAAGCCGACGATCGCGGCGAGCGAGGTCCCCTTGAGCAATTGCACGAGGAAACCGACGGTCGCCGGCAGCGACAATTTGAAGGCCTGCGGCATGACCACGTCGACCATGCGGCTGCGGGCGGGAAGGCCGAGCGCATCGGCGGCCTCGCTCTGGCCGCGCGGCACCGCCTGGATCGCGCCGCGCCAGATCTCGCCGAGAAAGGCCGAGGCATGCGCCGTCAGCGCTACCGAGACCGCGGCCCAGGCCGGAAAGTCGAAGCCAAGCAGGGGCAGCCCGAAATAGGCGACGAACAACTGCATCAGCAGCGGGGTGCCCTGGAACAGGCCGATCCAGCCGATCGCCGGGATGCGCAGCCAGGGCGATGCCGAGACCCGCATCAGCGCGACGATAACGCCAAAGACGATGCCGCCGACAAAGCCGATCGCGGCAAGCAGCAGGGTCCAGAGCAGGCCCTGCAGGAGATAGGTGAGTTCCTGGACGCCCATCCTATCCTCCTCAGCGCTGCGGATAGTTGAAGGCGCGGCGACCGATCGCCGCGAGCAGCCACATCGTCACCAGCGAGATCACCAGATAGATGCCGGTCAGGGTGAAATAGACCTCGAAGCTGCGGAAGGTTTCCGCCTCGATGCGCTGGCCGACCGAGGTCAGTTCATAGGCCGAGATCGAAGTGCAGATCGCCGTGGTCAGCGTCAGCAGGATGAACTGGCTCGACAGTGACGGGTAGATCGCCCGCAGCGCCGGTTTCAGCACGATCAGCCGGAAGACCTCGTGCTTGTGCAGGCCGAGCGCCAGACCCGCCTCGGTCTGCCCCTTGGGCACGCTCTCGACGCCGCCGCGGATGATCTCGATCGCATAGGCGCCGCCATTGACCCCGAGCGCCAGGATCGCCGTCAACGTCGGGTTGAGGCGGATGCCGGCGAGCGGCAGGGCGAAGAACAGGAAGAAGATCTGCACCAGGAACGGCGTGTTGCGCACGATCTCGATGAAGGCGTTGACCAGCAGCGAGGGCAGCCGAAGTTGCATCCTCAGGATGACCACGCCGAGAACGCCGATGATCATCGCGAGCGCCATGCCTGAGAAGGCCAGGAACAGGGTTCCGACTGTGCCGAGGAGCAGCGACTGCCAGGCGCCGGTCACGACGCTGAAATCGAGTGTCATCGGTCCTCCCCAATCCCCTGTTCTTGCTTAGTCGTCCCAGGCCGGTTCCCAGTCGAAGCGCGAATAGCGCTGGCCACTGGCGAGCCCGTGGATCGCCGCCATGTCGTCCGGCGACAGCTCGAAGTCGAAGATGTCGAGATTGGCGCGCATGTTCTCCGGGCGGGCCGAGCGCGGGATCGCCCCGACCCCGTCCTGCTGGACGAGCCAGCGCAGCGTCACCTGCCCGGCGCTCTTGCCGTATTTGCGGCCGAGCGCCGCGAGCAGGTCGTTGTCGAAGACCTTGCCGCGCGCGATCGGCTGATAGGCGTTGAGCAGCATGCCGGCCCGCCGCATCCTGGCGAGCAGCTTCTGCTGCGACAGGAAGGGGTGATATTCGACCTGGTTGCAGAAGAGATCTGCCTTGTGCACGTCGAGCGCCTCGTCGAGCAGCGCGACCGTGAAATTGCTGACACCGATCAGGCGGGTTCGCCCTCGGCCCTTCTCTTCGGCGAAGGCCGCCAGCGTCTCGCCGAGCGGGATGTCCTTTGCCGGCCAATGGACCAGCAGAAGATCGACCTGATCGAGCCCGAGCCGCTCCAGGCTCTCATCGACGCGCTGGTGGACTGTGTCGGGCTGAAGGTCGTTGAACCAGATCTTGGTGGTGACGAAGAGCTCGGCCCGCGCCACGCCGGAGCTGCGGATCGCCCGCCCGACCTCGACCTCGTTGCCATAGCGGATCGCGGTGTCGATCTGGCGATAGCCGATATCGATCGCGGCGCGGATCGCGTCTTCGCCCGCCGGTCCGGTCAGTTCGAAGGTGCCGAGGCCCAGCACAGGGACGGCTTCGCCCTGGATCGTCTTCGTCATCGGCGAGGTCACCGGGTCATCTCCGCCATGGCGCGCAGAGCGAGCCGGTAGCCATAGGCGCCGAGGCCGGCGATGACGGCGGTCGCCGTCTTCGAAACCAGCGAGTTGTGATAGATCGCCTCGCGCTGGTGGATGTTCGAGATGTGCAGCTCGATCTTCGGGCGATCGAACATTTTGAGCGCGTCGAGGATCGCGATCGAGGTGAAGCTGTAGCCGGCCGGATTGATGATGATCCCGGCCGCATTGCTGCGCGCCGCGTGGATGGCCTCGATGATCTCGCCCTCGAAATTCGACTGGCGGAACGCGACGGTGAGGCCGAGTTCGGCCGCGTCGGCCTCGCACCAGCCGCGGATTTCGTCCAGCGTCGTGTGGCCGTAGATCTCCGGCTCGCGCTGCCCCAGCAGATTGAGGTTCGGTCCGTTCAGGATGAAGATCGTCCGCATTCCCGTCCTCCGCGACAGCGGTGATGCCGGCGCGGCGGCGAGAACCGCCGCGCCCATGCCTGTCCTGGCGTATAGGAGCTGAGCCGCCCTTACTTGGCGACGGTGAAGGGCACGCCCTCGACCGCGGCCGGGAAGGTCGGCAGCGGCTGCGCCAGCCATTTCTGGCTGATCTTCTCGAGCCGGCCGTCGGCCGTGGCCTTGTCGATGAACGCGTTCAGCCAGGCGTTGATCTCGGCATCGCCGAGCTTGGTGGTGACGCCCTGCCACTGTTCGTTGAAGACGAGTTTCTGCTCGAAGTCGTTGCCGGGCGCGGCCTTGTCGAGATTGATCTTGTAGGTGGTGTTGCCGCCGATCGCATCGACCTGGCCCGAGACGAGCGCCTGCATGGTCGAGCTGTCGTCGTCGAAGCGCCGGATGTTCGGGACATCGCCCAGCAACGCCGTGATCGCTTTGTCCTGGGCCGCGCCGCGCGGCACGCCGATGCGCAGGCTGCGGGCGTCCTCGATCTTCTCGATCTTGTTCTTCTTGCTCGACAGAAGGATGATCTTCAGCCCAGCATAGGGCTTGGAGAACTGCACCGCCTTGGCCCGATCGGGATACATCCCCATCACGGCCATCTGCAGGTCGACCTTGTTGGTCAGCAGGTTCGGAATCCGCGCGGCGACCGCGTTCGGCACGAACTCGACCTTGACGCCGAGCTCCTCGCCAATCAGGCGGGCGACGTCGACATCGTAGCCGATATTCTGGCCGCTGGCGTCGATCGAGCCCCAGGGAGCCTGCTCACCCATGACGCCGACGCGGATGACGCCGGCTTTCTTGATCTTCTCCAGCGCCTGCGCATCGGCCTGAGACACGGTGCCGAAGAGAGCGAAACCCGCGACCATCGCGAGTGCCGCACGGCGCGAAAACTTGCTCAACATGATTCCTCCTCCGAGTTATTGTGTCGTCATCAGCTCTTGCTGCCGCGATGGTCTTGTGGTGGCCGCTCCGGGCCCCGTTTTCGCGACGGCAATCTCCTTGATCGGCCTGTGTGCTCCTTTGCTCAGGCGGCCGGCGCAAGCGCCCGATAATGCGCAAGCGTCCGCGCGATGCCCTCGCGCAGCGATGTCCGCGGGATCGTCCCGAGAACCGCTTCGAACGGCGTCGACGCGATCACAGCCGCCATCGGCACCGGCGGCCCGTCGAAGCCGATCCGTGCGCCCGACGCTTCGGCCTCGATCACCGCGATTACGTCGGTGACGTCTGCTGTTCCGCCGGTCAGCGAGAAGGCATGCGCGCCGGTGATCGGCCTCGTCGCCGCCGCCGCGAAGGCAGCCGCAACATCCGCGACGAAGATCAGGTCCTGTGACCCGGAATAGTCGATCGTGTAGGGCTGCCCGGCGGCAGCGGCACGGCAGGCAAGCGTCGGGCCGGCAGTCAGACCGATCTCGCGGCCCGGGCCGTAGACGATGGTCGGGCGCAAGCCGACGCTGGCGATGCCGTCATCATGCCAATAGGCGCGGGCGCAGCCTTCGGTCGCGAGCTTGAAGGCGCCGTAATGGGTGATCGGCTCCGGCCTTGCGCCGTCGTCCGGCCCGAAGACGGCGCCGCTGCTGGCATAGGCGACCTGCGCGATGCCGTTGGCCTTGGCCGCCGCGAAGACGTTGAGCGTCCCGATCAGGTTGACCTGCGCACCGAGGACCGGATCGGCCTTGCAGGCCGGCGTCAGCAGGGCGGCGAGATGGATGATCGAAGAGCAGCCGCGCGCCGCCTGCACCAGGGCCGCAGCATCGGTGATGTCGCCCTGGACCCATTCGGCCTGCTCGGCCAGTTCGCCGGCGATCTCGCGCAGCACGCGCCGGTCGGTCGAGCGATCGAATATCCTGACGGCATGACCGTCCTCGGCCAGGCGCTTCAAGATCCAGCCGCCGAGAAAGCCGCCGCCGCCGGTGACCAGGATGCGCTTCATGCCCGCACCTGCCGGTTCGCTTCCTGCATGTCCTCGCTGGTCAAGCTGAAGGCGGTCTCATAGAGGGCCACCACCGGCGCGGCCAGCGTCCCCGTCGCGATGGCCAGCCGTTCGATCTCCGGCCTGGCCGCTTCGAGACCGGCGCGCTGCGAGCCCTCGACCAGGATCACCGCGTCGAAGCCCTTTTCCGCCATCGCGCTGCGCAACTCGGTCTCGCGGGTGCGTACGCCCGAGACCTCGTTGCGGGCGATGCCGAGATGGACGCAGGATACGCCCGGCAATGTCAGGATCAGGTCGACGAGACTCTGCGCGGCCTGTTTAAGTGCGGCTTCTGCCCCCGGCTGCGCGAAATCGAAGCGGATGGTCGCCATGCAGCCGCCATCGCCGGCACCGGCGCTCGCCACACGCTCGCAGGCGACGCGCAGGAAATTCTGGAAGCTCGGCGCCACCGCCGCCGTCCACGGCGTCGGATTGTTCAGCCGGGCGAGATAGCCGGGCGAGCGGAAGACCTCGAGGTCATCGCCGGCATAGATCGTGCCGAAGACATAGCGGGCCGCCTGCGGCGCATGCAGGCGCTTGCCCGTCCGGAATCCCGGAACCGAGAGGCGCTCGGGCATATGTTCCCGCGTATGCCACTCGATGTATTCGCCATGCTGGCCTTCGGCGATGTCGTGCCAGATCGCCAGGAAGGCCGATCCCTTCAGTCCCATTGCATCCATCTCTCAGGCGCCCCGCTGTCCGCCCGCCTGTTTCCGGCGGCTTGACAAGGGGATCGTTTCCTCTCCATCTAGCCCACTAGAATGTTAGTATGTTGGATGAGTCAAGCGGTTAATCGCTCGGACGATCCGGCAGGGAGGACGGCAGATGCAGGCAGCGGAAACGGCTCGGGTCGCGATCGTGACCGGAGGAGCAGGCGGGTTGGGTTTTCCGATCGCCGAGCGGCTCGCCGCCAAGGGGCACAAGGTCGCGATCTGGGACATCGATGCCGGCCGTGCCGAGCAGGCCGCGGCAAAGCTGCCGAATGCGAGAGGCTACAAGGTCGACGTCACCGATGCTGCCGCGGTCACGGCCGCGACCGCCCAGGTCGTGGGCGAACTGGGTCCGCTCGGAATCCTCGTCACCTGCGCCGGCCATAACGGCCCGCTCGCCCCCTTCGCGGAGTATCCGACCGAGGGCTGGCGCTTCGTCATGTCGCTCAACCTCGACGCCGTCTTCCACTGCTGCCAGGCGGCCGTGCGCGAGATGCTGAAGACCGGCTATGGGCGCATCGTCAATCTCGCCTCGATCGCCGGCAAGGAGGGCAACCCGAACGCGGTCGCCTATTCCGCCTCGAAGGCCGGCGTGATCGGCCTGACTAAATCGATCGGCAAGGAGCTGGCGGCAACACCGATCGTGGTGAACTGCGTGACGCCGGCGGCGATCGAGACCGAGATGCTCAATCAGCTCACGCCGGAGTTCAGGGCCTTCGTCACCTCGAAAATCCCGATGGGCCGCCTTGGCCAGGCGGAGGAGGTCGCGGCGCTGGTCTGCTGGCTCGCGTCGGAGGAGTGCTCGTTCTCGACGGGCGCAGTCTTCGACATTTCCGGCGGTCGCGCGACCTATTGAGGAATTGGCCGTGCACCGGAACTATCCCCTGTCGCTCGCTTATCTGACTGTTTTTGGCTGCCCGCCGATCGAGCATGTACAGGCCGCCGCCGCAGCCGGATACGACGCCGCTGGCCTCAGGCTGATCGCACCGCATGGCCTGGAGCTCGCCCACCCGATCGTCGGCGACAAGGCCCTGATCCGGCAGATCAAGACCGTGGCCGCCGATCTCGGCGTCTCCTTCCTCGACGGCGAGGTCTTCACCTTGCTGCCGCACACAGATGTCGAAGCCTGGTTGCCGGTGATCGAGACCGCTGCCGAGTTCGGCATGCCGATCATGCAGATCGCCTCGGAAGACCCGGAAAACGCGCGCGCGGCCGACAATCTCGGGCGGATCGCCGATGCCGCCGCCCGGCACGGCATCAAGATGGCGATCGAGTTCATGCGCTGGCGCTCCGCAGCGACGATCGAGGGCGCAGCCGAGCTGGCGAGAGCTTCCGGCCGCGGCAATGTCGGCATCCTCTTGGACACGCTGCATCTGTCCCGCTCGGGCGGCAGCCCGGCCAGTGTCGCGACCCTGGCCGACCTCGTCCTCTATCTCCAGCTCTGCGATGCGCCGGCCGTGCAGCCCGCCACCGACGGGGATTGCATCGCCGAGGCGCGCGGAGCCCGACTATTGCCGGGCGAGGGCGATCTCTGGCTGAAGGAGCTGATGGCGGAGCTCCCGCGCGACATCTGGATCAGCGTCGAGACTCCGCATGCGAGCGTCGCGGGATTGAGCTTCCCGGCAAAAGCACAACGCGGAATGGATGCGACACGGCGATTTCTCGACTCGCTGGCGACTTGACAGCAGGGCGGTTGCCGGAAGACCGCTCTTCTGACTGACAATGCATGGTTGCGAATGCTGCTCGTCTCGTTCAATGCGAGCCGCATCCGGTAAGGCGGGAGTCCATCGCAGTGGAGGCAAGGCCACGAGGACTGTTGACGGCGCGCGTCACCGAGCGACTGCGCCGGGCCATTCTCGACGGCGAGGTCGAGCTCGGCGATGCCTTGTCCGAGGACAAGCTCGCCTCCAGGCTCGGGGTCAGCCGCAGCCCGGTCCACGAAGCCCTGACCGCGCTGGAACAGGAAGGCCTGATCGACATCCGGCCGCAGCGCGGCAGTTTCGTCTTCCTGCCGACACGGGAGGACATCGAGAATCTCTGCGAGTTCCGCCGCATGATCGAAGCCGAGGCGCTGAGTCTCGCAATGGCCCGCAAGCGCAGCGAGACGCTCGCCGCCATGACCATCGCCGCTCGCAAGATGCACGAGGCCATTCGGGCCGACGATCATTACGGCAGCGCCAATGCCGACACCGAATTCCACCTCGCGGCGATCGAGAACAGCGCCAACCCCTATCTCATCAACGCCTATCGTCTGATCTCCAGCAAGGTCTCGGCGCTGCGCTCCCACCGGTCGACCGCCTCCGTCCGGAACGAGGCGAGCGCCGAGCATTTCGACATCATCGAGAAGCTCGAGACCAGTGACCTGCCGGGCGCCCAGGCCGCGCTCAACACGCATATCCTGAAGATGGCCAAGCGCTACGACATCGAGCCGATGCCCGGCCGCAGGGCGACGGGACGTGCCACCCGCAGTTCGTCGTTGGAGCAGTTCAGCCCGTTACTGGACTGAACCAGGCTCGCCCTCGACGAAGCCCGGCTGCGGCGCGAGATGGGTGCCGCCGCAGACATGGATGACGTCGCCGGTGATGAAGCTCGCCCGCGGCGAGGCGAGGAAGGCGATCGCGCCGGCAACATCCTCGGGCGTGCCGACCCGACCGAGCGGCGACATCTTGCGGAAGGATGCCGCCAACCCTGAATTCTCCTGCACGATCCTGTCGTTGAACGGCGTGTTGAGAAAGCTCGGCGCGACCGCGTTGACACGAATCCGGTCGAGGCCGAGCTGGACGGCCAGCACGCGCGTCAGCCCGATCAGCCCGGTCTTGCTGGAGGTGTAGGCGACGCCGGTGCCTGACAGGTAAACCCGTGAGGCGACGTTGACGATGCTGCCACCGCCGCTTCGCTTCATCAGGGGCTGTGCCGCCTGGCAGAGCAGCATCGGCACTGTCAGGTTCAGCGCCAGCACGGCGTTCCAGGCCGGGAGATCGACCTCGCCGATCCGTGGCGCACCAGTCATCCCGGCATTGTTGACGAGGCAGTCGAGGCGGCCGAAACGCTCCTCCACCCGCGCAATCAACCGGGACGGCGCGCCTTCTTCCAGCAGGTCGACCGCTTCGACGACTGCCTGCGTCCCGTGCTCGCGCCGGATCTCGGCGCAGATCGCTTCCGTCCGCTCGGCCTCGCGATCGGCCAGCACGACATCGAAGCCGTCGGCCGCCAGCATCTTCGCTGCCGCGGCGCCGACAGCTCCCGCGCCTCCGGTGATCAGGGCGACTTTCATCACGGCCTCCATCTCACCGCTGCCACGGCATCAGCCGACGCTGCAGCCATTGCAGCCCGTAGGTCAGCAACACGCCGAGCGCCATCACCACGACGAGGCCGGCATACATCTTCTCGGGATTCAGCACCTCCCAGTAGTAGAAGGTGATGTAGCCGACGCCCTGCTTGGCCCGCACGAACTCGACCGAGATGATCACGATCATCGCCGTGCCCAGCGCGATGCGCAGGCCGGCGAAGATCACCGGCATGGCGCCGGGCAGGATGACATGGCGCAGCATCGACCAGCCCCTGGCGCCATAGTTGCGCCCAGCCATCAGGTAGACCTTGTCGATGCCCCGGACGCCGGCCATCGTGTTGATCGCCATCAGGATGAAGACGGCGAGCGCGACCACGACGATCTTCGGGGCTTCGCCGAAGGGATCGGCGAACATCAGCATCACGATCGGGAAGATCGCGATCTTCGGCAGGACATAGATCGCCGACAGTGTCGTATCGAGCATCAGCCGCACGGTCTGGTTCATGCCCATGACGACGCCGAGCAGCACACCCGGCACCGCGCCGAGGATGAAACCGCCGAGGACGCGCCCTATCGTCGCGAGAAGATGGCTTTCTGACAGCAGTTTCCAGACGCCGGCCATGCCGTCCACGGCATAGACCTCTGGGATCAGCCAGGGGCGCCCGAGCAGGCTGGTGCCGGAGAAGCGGTCATAGCGCACCGTCAGGTCCCAGAGCCCGGCGGCGATGCGCGAGGGCTGCGGGAACCAGGTGGTGTTGAGCAGGCCGTAATCGCCGGCGAGCTGCCAGGTGAGAAGCACCAGCGCAGGAAAGCCGAAGGCGAGCGTGCGCTCGTAGAGACCCCTGTTTCGCACCGGCACGATGCGGCCGGCGCGCTCGCCAATCAGCACGAGCAGGATGAAGCTGAGGCCGATCGCCGGCCAGGCGACGGCACGCCAGAGGCCGAGCACGGCGAGCAGCGCATGCGCCGCCAGCCCGCCGGCGACGAGCAGGACGAGGGCACGCTTGTCATTGCCCATCACCGAGTTGCGCGGCGCCGACTCGCGGCCCTGCCGATCTGCGATCTCGTTCGCGGAGGTGATCGTCATGGCCGCGCCTCCATCGCCCGCGTCACCTCGGCACTGAGCTGCTCCCAGATCGCAGCGCGATATTCGGCGAAACGGGGCAGGTTCATCGTCGCGATGCTGCGCGGGCGCGGCAGGTCGATATTGAAGGTCGCCAGATGCCGGCCGGGCTGGGCACTCATCAGGATGACGCGGTCGCCGAGCAGCACGGCTTCGTCGAGGCTGTGGGTGATGTAGAGCACGGTCTTGCGCGTCTCCTCCCAGATCCGCAGCAATTCCTCTTGGATAACGACGCGGGTCTGGGCGTCGAGCGCACCGAGCGGCTCGTCCATCAGCAGCACCTCGGGATCGTTGGCGAGCGCCCGGACGATGCTGACGCGCTGCTTCATCCCGCCCGAGATCTGGTGCGGGTAATAGTCGGCGAATTTGGAGAGGCCGACGCGGTCGAGCCAGAAGCGGGCGGTGTCGAGCCGCTCCTTGCGCCCGATGCCGCGCATCTGCAGGCCGAAGGCGACATTGTCGGCGAGCGTCTTCCAGGGAAAGATCGCATATTCTTGGAAGACGACGCTGTTCAGCGGCTTGGCCGCATCAGTGCCGGACCGGATCTGGATCGCGCCCTGCGAGATCGACTCCAGCCCGGCCACCATGCGCAGGAAGGTGGACTTGCCGCAGCCGGACGGGCCGACGATGCAGACGAATTCGCCGTCGCTGACGTCGAGCGAAAAATCCTCCAGCGCGACCATGACACCGTCGGCCGTGGGGTAGTGCTTGCTGACATGGCGCGCGCCGATCTTCGGCGCCGCCACGGCCTGCATGGCGCTCGTCATCGCAGGGTCCTCCGGGCTAGCAGTCGCCAGCTCCTCACTTGGCCGGAGCGGCCTTGCCGAGAGTCTCGATCGCCTTGTTGGCGAAGCGCACGTCGATGGCCTTGGCCATGTCGAGCGGCTTCTCGTATTCGGTCCGGCCGTTCTCGCGGTGGACACGCTCGATATCGGCGAGGCCGGCGGTCGGGATCGCCATGTTGGGGTCGAAGACGATGGCGCCACCACCCTTGATCGCCTCCGGAGTCGAGGCGGTGAATTTGAGATAGGCGTCCATATTGGCCTGCGCGAGATAATCGGCGCCCTGCATCAGCCGCGCCGCCTCGGTCATCGCCAGCACGAAGCGCTCGGCGACCTCCGGGCGCTCCTTGATGAACTTGCCGGAGCCGACGAAGGCGACCGTCATCAGCCCGGGCGTGATGTCCTGCATCAGGAGCTTGCCGGTGCCGGCCTTGAGGATCTGGTCGGAATAGGGCGAGGAGGTCAGCACCGCATCGACCGATTTGCCCTCCATCGCAGCCGGCATGTCGGCATTGCCGACATTGAGCAATTGCGCGTCGCGCAAGGTGAGCTTGGCGCTCTCCAGCGCCTTGCTGACGAAGTATTCGCCGCCGCTGCCGGGCCCCCCGGCCGCGGCGATGCGCTTGCCCTTGAGGTCGGCGACCGTCCTGACCGCGCCGCTGTCGATCAGGTCCTTGCGGACGATCAGCTTGGTCGGCCCGTCCGTCATCGGATCGAGCGCGCCGGGTGCGATCACGCGAATGTCGAGCCCACGATTCCAGGCCGACCAGAGCGAGGCGACGATCGAGATGCCGCCGACATCGACCGAGCCCTTGTCGAGGAAGGCGATCGCCTCGGTACCGGACTTGACGCTGTCGAGCTTGACGTCGAGCCCGTATTTCTTGAAGAGCCCGCGCGACTCCGCGACATAGGCGGTGGCGAATTTCATGATCGGCACATAGGCGACGCGCACTGCTTGCGGCGGATCGAGCGGCTTCAGAGCCGGTGCCTGCGCAAGGGCGGGCCATGCCCCGGCCAGACAGAGAAACACGACGGCACAGGCGCTACGCCAGCGAGCGAATCGAAACAACATCCTCTGGTCCTCCCCTTGGGAGCGGCTTGCCGCCGCTTTCCCTTCAATGTCCGGCAAGCTTCTTCGGCCTGCTCACAAGCTCTCGTCAACCGCATGGCGCGCGGCCGGCGCATGTTCATCCTTCCGCCATCGCGGGAGCCTCGTTGAGATAGGCCCCCTGCAGGAGAAGCGCCGCGCGCAGGTCGGGGATCGGCACCTCGCTCGGCGCCAGCGCCCGGTCAGCGGCGATTGCCGCGGCTATGCCGGCGGCCTGGCCGGTCAGCCAGCATTGCGGGATCTCGCGCATGAAGGAGTGGCTGGTGGCGTCGCAGGAAAGATGGCGGCCGGGCGCCAGCAAACCGTCGACCTCGCGCGGCACGATCGCGCCATAAGGCACCGAAACGTTCCGGAATTTCGGCGCGAGCGAGGGCGAGACGCCGATCTCGTCGGGCGCTACCGCACCGTCCCAGTTCGCGCGTGTCAGCTTGCCGCGCCCGGCAAGGCGCCGGCCGTGCCGGACACCGAGCTGCGAGCCCGACAGCATGATGAAGGCGTCCGAGAACCCTGGCGCATGGGCGCGATAGAAGGAAAGGTGCTCCAGCATCAACTGGTGGCTCCGGATCTCGACCTCCGAGAGATCCTCGACCTTGAGCGCCGAATAGCCGGCGAGCCGCGGCCCCATGAAGACGGCGATGTCGTCGCGCCATGACACCGACGGCTTGTCGAAGAAGCGCAGCGCCTCGCGCCCGCGCGCCATGAACTGCGTGAACTGCTCCGGCGTCTCGGCACGAAAGCGCAGGAACGCCTTCATGTCGACGCCGCCGAACAGCCAGGAGGTGTTCATGCAGCCATGGATGTCGCGGGTGTCGACCTCGGTATCGTAGGCCGAGCCGGCGCCGGCATAGAGATCGCCGTCGCCGGTCGCATCGACCGTCACCCGGGCGAGGATGGCGCGCCGTCCCTCCTTGCTCTCGAAGGCGCAGCCGGCGACGCGTTGCCCCTCCATGATCGGGCTCGCGCCCCAGCCGTGGAAGATCGGATGGACGCCGGCCTCCAGCACCATGGCGAGCGATTCCGCCTTGAGCCATTCCGGGTCGAGCGTCGGCGCATGGGTCACCGTGCCGTTGAAGGCGGCGTTGCGCTGGCCCCAATACGCCACGCGCTGCGGATCATGCGAGCCCCATTCCGCCGGTTCGGGCCCGGCGATCTTGTCGCGGGTCAGGCGCGCCAGCAGTTCCTCGGCGAAGCCGCGGATAACGTGGCGGCCCTGCCAGTCGCTCATCCGGTCGATCCAGATCACGAGCCCGCCGGTCGAGAGCCCGCCGAGATGATTATAGCGCTCGAGCAGCACGACATCGGCCCCGAGCCGGGCTGCCGCGACCGCGGCCGCCGTGCCGGCCGGCCCACCGCCGACGACCAGGACGTCGCATTCGGTGTGGACCGGCAGATTGCGCGCCGGCTCGGCGACCGTCTTGTCGGACGGGCGGCGGCGGTCGAATTTCTGCGTGTCGAAGGTTTCGGAGCGGAAGAACAGCCGTCCTCCCTCGCCTTCCATCGATCCCATGGTCCGTTTCCCCAAGGGGGCCTTGCGTCCGGGCGTCAGCGCGCTGTGACGCGCAACACCCGTCAGGGCCTCATGCCAGCCAGGATAGGAGCGTCGCCAGGCCCTGTTCAAATGAATTTGAAGGCCTTATTCATGAGCCAAATTGCTCAATTACCGGATGATGCAATGGATGTCGCCGGGCTCGAAGCCTTCATCCAGATCGCCGAATTCGGCAGCTTTCGCCGCGCCGCCGAGGCGATGCGGCTGTCACAGACGGCCCTGAGCCACCGCATCCGCAAGCTGGAGGAGGATGTCGGCGTCACCCTGTTCCAGCGCACCACTCGCAGCCTCGCCTTGACCCGGGCCGGACAGGACTTCTTCCCGGAAGCGCGCGACGCGCTGATGCGACTCTCGAGCCTCTACGAAAACCTGAGACGCGAGGGCCGGCAGGCGCAGGAGCGCGTATCCGTCGGCTGCCTCGGCTCGCTCGGCGAGCATTTCCTGCCCGAGGTGCTCCGGGAGTTCCGCCAGCGCCATCCAGGGGTCTCGGTCACGGTCTTCGACGAGCCGGCGGCGGCGCTGCGCGAGCGCGTCGCCTCGGGCGAGGCCCAGTTCGCCCTCACCATCCTCGGCGCCCAGCTCTGGACCCAGAAATCCCGCGCCCTGTTCGAGGAGGATTTCGTCGCGGCCGTCCCCGCCGGTCATGAACTGGCGGATCGGGCGGAGCTCACCTGGGCCGATCTCGTCGGCCATCCGCTGGCGCGTGTCGCCACGACCACGAGCCACGGCTTCATGCTGAGCGAGAGCCTCGGCACCTTCGGTGAGCGGCTCGACTGGGCTTATGAGGTCCAGCGCGTCAACATGGCCGCTTGCTTCGTCGCCAGCGGCATCGCCATCACCGTGCTGCCGCGCCTCGCCATCCCGCCGAGCACGGAACTGCGCGTCATCCCGATCACCGCACCGCTGATCCGGCGCACGGTCGGCATTATCGCCCGGGACGGCGTCCAGCTACCTGCTCCGGCGCTGCAGCTGCAGCGCATGCTGCTGCACGCAATCGCGCGCCATCCCAAGACTGCGGCGGCGCGAGCGGCCAGGGTTCAGCCAGGAGGTGTCGACAAGGATACGACGGAAGCGAGCTCGTCCCCACCAAGCACATAGGCGAGGTCGTAACTGGTCCAGGCTTCCCGGCCCCTCGCCAGGCCGCGCGTGTCGAGCGCAGCATCGAGCACGCCGGCGATCTCGGGAAGACGTTCGCGATCGTAGCATTCGACCATCAGCGCACCGCCGTCGGCATGAGAAATCCCATCGCCCGACGGGACCGAGAACGGCACCGGCGCAACCGCTGGATCCTTCGCCAGGACATGGACTGCCGTCGCTGCGGTTTTCTGCAGCACGAGTTCCACCACCGCTTCCCAACGACCAGCGGGCGCCGCGGCATCGGCGAAGACGGTTGCCATCAGCGCGCCGCCCACGCCGCCGCCGCGACTCAACTCGATGAGATGACCGACGCGGAAGAAGCCGCGGAAGGACGGGCGCATGCTGCGTGACCACGGTGTCGGGTTCTGTAGCAGAGCCCGGTAGGGCTCGCTGTCGAGCACCCCGGTGTTCTCAAGCTCGTAAAGCGTCAGGAATTCCGGAAGCGGCCCCTCGCCGCGGTGATAGCGCCGGGCCCGCAGCATTCCGGGGATGGCGAGCCGCTCCGGCACATGCTCGCGGGTATGCCAGAGATCGTACTCGCCGCGCCGTTCGGGATCGACACCGTTCCAGAGCGAGAGCAGGCCGCAGCCCTTGAGCATCGCTTTACGTCCTTGTCCTTCAGCCTTGCGGCAGCGGTCCGTCGAAGCGCCAGCCTTGCGCTTCCAGCCGCGCTACTCCGTCGAGCAGCCCGGCGAGCGCTGCCTCCGACAGGATCTCCAGCGCCACCGCCCCGGCATAGCCCTGCCGCTCCAGCTCGCGCCTGATCGCGGAAAAATCGATGGCGCCGCTGCCGATCGGGTCGTGCCGCCATTGGCCGGCGGGGCTGTCCGAGAGATGGACGATGCCGATGCGCCCGGCGAGCAGGCGCAGGCCCTCGGCCGGGTCCTCGCCGATCGCGAAGCCGTTGGCGACATCGTAGATCACGTTCACGTCGTCATAGCCTTCCTCGTCAAGGAAGCGCGCGATCACCGCCGCGCTGTCGAGCAGCCCCTGCGGATGGTTCTCGAGGATCACCCCGACACCGGCCCGGCGCGCCTCCTCCACCACCTGCCGGAAAGCCGGCCGGAAGCTCTGCATCAGCCGGTCATTGGCCTTGGCAAGCAGCGCATGGCGCCGCCCGGAGCCGACGCAAGCATGGCGCGCGCCCAATTCGGCGCATCGCAACGCCAACCGGCGATAAGCCTCGACCGAGAAGGCGACGACCTCGGGAGCGGCGCTCGCGAGATTGATGTCGCTGCTGGCGAGGTCGGCAGCCAGCAATTCGAGACCATGCTCCGCAACAAGCTGGCGCAATCCTGCAGTTCGAGCCTCGTCCTCGCGCCAGGGATCGAAATGCGGCGGTGTCGCCATCAGCTGGATCCGGCGGAAGCCGGCACGGGCGAGGGCCGCAACCGCTGCCTCCGCCTCCTCCTGCCAGACGAAACCGAAGGTGTGGGCCGCCAGCTGCATTCTTTGACTTGTCCCTATGAAGGTTGGCCTCAGCCGAAGAAGGGGCCACGCGGCTGATGCGAGACCAGCGTCGGGCTCGCCCCCAGCGCCAGCGACAACTCCCTGGCGGCGCTGAGCAGCATCGGCGAGAAGGTCAGCATCTTCTCCTCGGTCAGGCGGATATGCGGCCCGGCGATCACCAGCGCGCCGATGACCTCGCCGCTCTGGGCGCTGCGGATCGGCGCCGCCGTCGCGCTCATCCAGGGCGAATAGGTCTGGCTCACCATGCTGAAGCCGCGCTTGCGCGCCTGGCGCAGATATTTGAGCAAAGCGGCCGGCGTCTGCGGCGCCTTCGGACCGAACTCCTCGCGCGAGCCGTAGCCCTGGCGCTCGACCAGCGCGAGCGCCTCCTCCTCCGGCAGACAGGAGAGCCAGGCATGGCCGCTGGCCGAGCAGGAAAGCCGGCCCGACTGGCCCATGTCGGGGTCGTAGCGCAATCCGAACGGCGAGCCTTGCGATTTTGCCACCCAGATCAGCTCGCGCCCGTCGATCAGGGCGAGGCGGACCAGCTCGGCCGTCTCGCGCGCCAATTGGTCGAGCACCGGCTGGGCGAGATCGGTGATGCCGCTGCCGGCCAGGAAGCTGAAGGCGAGCGAAGCGATCTTGGCCGTGAGCTGGTACATGCCGTGATGGCGCTCCTGCCGGACATAGCCGCGCTCGACCAGGCTCGTCAGCACGCGATGCGTCGCGCTGCGCGGAATGCTGAGCCGCTCGGCGATCTCGTAGAGCGGCAGCCCGTGCGCATGAGCCGCCAGGAGCTCGATCACCCCCAGCGTCCGCTCGAGCAGCCCGCTCGGAGCCTGATCGGCCTCGGACTCTTCCGTGTCAGCGACGAGCTTCTTCGCCATGGCCCTATCCATAATGGAGTTCCTGGCGTTGTCTCTGGCGTGCCGCTTCATGGACGGCAAGTGTGGCCCGCAAGGTGCGGGTCGCATCGGCGGCGTCGATCAGCGGCCTGGCGCCATCGCGCACGACATCGCGCAGATGGCCGAGCTGGCGCAGATAGGGGCTTTCGCGCGTGATCGGCAGCGCCTGCCGCGTGATCGGCGCGAACCAGCTCTTCTCGCCGTCATAGCGCCAGAGATCGAGCCCGGGCAGCGTCAGCGAGCCTTCCGTCCCCGAGAGGAAATGCGAGGTCACCGGCGCAGGCTGCGCCGGATAGTTCGGCAATTCGCCCGAGGACAGGTCCCAGCTCCAGGGCGTCACCGCAGTGTCGGACAGGCTGACCGTCACTAGCGCCCCGTTTTCCAGTTCGAGCAGCACCGCCGCGGTGTCCTCGACCGGCAGGCCGCGGATACGGTCGGAGGTGACGGCCTGCACCGCGGCGATCTCGCCGCAGATGAAGCGGATCAGGTCGATCTCGTGGATCAGGTTGATCAGGACCGGCCCGCCGCCGGGCTCGCGCCGCCAGGCCAGGTCGAAATAGGCGTCGTGCTTGTAGAAGGTGTAGAGCACCGTGGCCGTGTTCAATCGCCCGAGCCCGCCGCTCTGCACCGTCTCGCGCGCGGTAGCGATGATCGGGTTGTAGCGCCGGTGATGGCCGACGAGGATCGGCACGCCGGCGCGGGCCGAGGCCGCCGCGAGCTCCTCGCCCTCCGCCACCGTCACCGCGACCGGCTTCTCGATCAGCGCCGGAATCCCCTGCGCGATCGCATCGAGCCCGATCGGCAGATGGGTCTGGTTCGGCGTCGCCACGATCAGCGCCTCGACGCCACCTGCCGCGATCAGGGCGTGATGGTCCTTGAACCAGCGCAGGCCACGTTCCTCGCAATAGGCCCGGCCGGCATCGGTGGGATCGGCGACGCCGGCAACCACCGCAAAATCCGTCTTCGCGATCACGTCCGCATGCAGACGGCCGATCGCTCCGGCCCCGACGATCCCGACTGAAAATGGCGCCATGGGCCTGCCTCCTGCGTTGCCCCTCCTTATCCCGCTGGTCGCGGCTGCGGTCAAGCTGACTGGAATAAGATTCCAATTTTGAAAATAAGACTGGAATTACATTCCAATCATGTTAGAGGATCGCCGCCGGCCCGCATCGCGGAGCCAGCCAATCGGAGCCAGGCAAGGCTTCCGGGGAACGCCAACGCAGGGAGGGACGTCGTGACCGACGCAGACAAGCCGCAGCGGATTTCCACCATCAGGCGCCGAAGCCTGCTCCTCGGCGCCGGCTCGCTCGGCGCGAGCGGCCTCGTCTCGGCCCGGCTCGGCATGCCCTATATCGGCAACGCCGCCGCGGCCGAGCCGATCAAGATCGGCATGATCTGGGCGAAGACCGGCAGCATCGTCGACCAGTCGGAATATCTAGCCCAGGGCGGCATGCTGGCGCTGGAGCAGCGCAACAACACCCTGCTCGGCCGCCCCGCCGAGATCGTCTGGCTCGACGAACCCAATCCGCAGGGCGCTCAGCAGAACGCCGAGCGCCTCGTCGGCGAGCACAAGGTCGTCGGCATGGTCGGCGGCGCGCTGAGCTCCTTCGCCCTCGGCATCTCGGCCGTGGCGAAGAAGGCTAAGATCCCCTACATCGCCGCCAATGCCGCCACCGGCGACCTCACCGGCAAGTCCTGCAACAAGTACACCTTCCGCCTGCAGCCGCCGGTCGAGGTGCATGTCCGCGCACTCGCGCCCTATTGCGGCGAAATCGGCAAGAAGTGGTATTTGCTGACGGCCGCCTACGCTTTCGGCCAGGACATCAAGAAGGCCTTCGAGGCCTATGCCAAGGCGAACGGCATCACCATCGTCGGGGCCGACGAGGTCCCGGTCGGCACGCCCGACTACAGCTCCTTCATCCTGAAGATCCGCGCCGCCAAGCCCGACGTCGTCATCGGCGGCGTCGCGGCGAGCGACCTCACCACCTTCCTGAAGCAGTGGAACGAGCTCGGCATGCGCGGGCGCATCCCCTTCGCCGAGATCTCGGTGGGGAACACCGATCTCTGGGGCGTCGGGCCGGAGGCTGCGGACGGGCTCTACACCCTGACCTGGTACTACAAGAACCCGAACAATCCGCCGGAAGAGCAGGCGATGGCGGCGGCCTATGAGAAGAAATACAACCGCCCCGCCGCCGACAAGGCCTGGATGGGCTGGTTCGGCATGAAGAGCCTGCTCGACGCGATCGAGGCCGCCAAGTCGACCGAGCCGGCGGCGATCGTCGCCGCGCTGGAAAAATGGCAGGTCAAGCGCGGCGACCTCGACGTCCACTATCGCGACTTCGACCACCAGATGGTCAACCGCCTGCTGATCGCCGGCATCAAGCCGAAGATCACCGACAAATGGGACTATTTCGACATCAAGGCCGAGCTGCCGAAGACGCAAGGGGACATCGACAAGGCCTTCGGCTCGCAGGCCGAGAGCGCCTGCAAGATGGACGCGCTCTGACGCTCCGCCCAGCCGGATGAAGGGCCGGCCGAGCCACGCGCCGGCCGGTCCCTTCTTCTTCCCTCGCCGCGCCCGCTCGAGGAGCGCCTGCCATGCTCGATATGATCCTGTCCCAGGCCGTGAACGGCTTGGTGTTGGGCTTCCTTTATGTGCTGATCGCCGTCGGCCTCTCGATCATCTTCGGGCTGCTCGGCATCGTGAACTTCGCCCATGGCGCCTTCTTCGCCGTCGGCGCATATGTCGCCTTGGTGCTGGCGCGCGAATTCGGCTGGTGGGCGGCGCTGCTCGCGCCCTTCGTCACCGGCGCGCTCGGCATGCTGGTCGAGATCGTGCTGATCCGCCATCTCTACGGCAAGGAGCCGCTGCTCGGCCTGATCCTGACCTTCGCGCTGGCGCTGCTGTTCGAGGCGGTGCTGCGCATGATCTTCGGCGGCGCGCCGCTGCCGTTCAGCGCGCCGCGCTTCCTCTCCGGCTTCGTCGAATACGGGCCGGTCCTGCTGACCAAGTACCGGATGTTCGTGCTCCTGGTGACGGTCGCCGCCCTCGTCGCCTTCTGGGCCTTCCTGACCTACACGCCCTTCGGCCGGATCATCCGGGCCGGCTCGCGCGATGCCGAGATGGTCGGCCTGCTCGGCATCAACCTGCCGGTGGTATTCAGCTTCGTCTTCGGCATCGGCTGCCTGCTCGCGGGCCTCGCCGGCCTCCTCGCCGCGCCGCTCTGGACAGTGACCCCGACGATGGCGGCGAGCGCGATCATGCCGGCCTTCGTCATCGTCACCATCGGCGGGCTCGGCTCCTATGCCGGCGCCATCGTTGCCGGCCTGCTCGTCGGCGTCACCATCGCCATGACCATCCAGTTCCAGCCGGAATGGTCGGGGGCGGCGATGTATGTGCTGATGGCGGCGATCCTGCTCGTGCGTCCCCGTGGCCTCTTCGGTGAAAAATGGGAGCGCTTCGAATGAACGCCCGCG
Source organism: Allobosea sp. NPDC003192 (assembly GCF_050275675.1). Classification (NCBI taxonomy): domain Bacteria; kingdom Pseudomonadati; phylum Pseudomonadota; class Alphaproteobacteria; order Hyphomicrobiales; family Alloboseaceae; genus Allobosea; species Allobosea sp. NPDC003192. Next base: position 200,640 of record NZ_JBNNPK010000002.1, on the reverse strand, counting down.
GCTTCCTTGCGCATCCCGCCCTCTGGGCCGGCCTCGTCCTGTCCGGCCTGACGCTGCTCTGGCTCGGCCTCGGCGCGCCGATCGGCCTGATCACCCAGATCGCGATCTACACGCTCTACGGCATGGGCGTGAACCTGCTCGTCGGCTATACCGGGCTTGTCCCCTTCGGCGCCTCGGTGTTCTTCGGCTGTGCCAGCTATGCCGCCGCCTTCTTCGTGCTCGGGCGGATCAGCAACGACCTCTTCGGCATCGTGCTCGCCGTGCTGTTCTCGCTGGCGCTCGCTTTCGTGCTCGGGGCGCTGATCCTGCGCCGCAAGGGCCTCTATTTCTCGCTGCTGACCCTGGCCTGCTCGCAGATCGCCTTCGAGGTCGCCTTCAAATGGACGGCGGTGACCGGCGGCGAGAACGGCCTGCAGGGCGTCGCCCGCGCCAGCTTCGCCAGCGACCTCTCCTTCCATCTCTTCGTGCTGGCGGCCGTCGTCGCCGGCATCTGCCTGCTCTGGCGGCTGGTGCATTCGCCCTTCGGCCGGGCGCTCCAGGCCGTGCGCGACAACGAACAGCGCGCCCGCAGCCTCGGCTTCAACGTCTATCTGCTCAGGCTCGGCTCCTTCGTGGTCATGGCCGGCTTCGTCGGCTTTTCCGGCGCGCTGCTGACCTTCCTGCTGCAGGGCGTCTACGCCAACAATCTGAGCTGGCAGCATGCGGGCGACGCGCTGCTGATGACGGTGCTCGGCGGCGTACACCACTTCCTCGGCCCGCTCTGGGGCGCGATCACCTTCATCGTCCTGGAGAACCGGCTCTCGGCGATCACCGAGAACTGGTGGCTGATCTTCGCCCCGGTCCTGATCCTGTTCGCGCTGCTCTCGCCGGAGGGCATCCAGGGCCTCGCCCAGCGCCTGTTCGGCAAGCAGCGCTGGACCCTGACCCGGGGCAGCATCCCGCCGCGGCCGGCGCTGATCGAGCCCTATGTCAGCGCCGGCCAGGCGATGGATCCGGACAAGCCGATCCTGGAGACGCGCAAGCTCTCCAAGCAGTTCGGCAGCCTCGTGACGGCCAAGGAGATCGACCTTCAGGTCAGGCCCTTCGTCCTGCACTCGATCATCGGCCCCAACGGCGCCGGCAAGACCACCTTCTACAACATGCTGACCGGCGTGCTGCCGCCCACCAGCGGCCAGGTCTTCTTCGAGGGGAACGAGGTCACCCGCCTGCCTATGCATGCCCGCGCCCGGCTCGGCATGGGCCGCTCCTTCCAGATCCTCTCAATTTTCCCGAATCTCAGTGTGTTCGAGAATGTCCGCATCGCCGTGCAGGCGCAGCGGATCGGCGCCCGCGGCCTGCTGCGCGATGCCCATGCCGACGCGGCGATCAACGCCCGGGCCTGGTCTATCCTCGACGCGGTCGGCCTTGCCGACCAGGCGGCCGAGCTCGCCCAGGACCTGCCGCATGGCGCCAAGCGCCTGCTCGAGATCGGCGTCACCCTGGCGATCGAGGCCAAGCTGCTGCTGCTCGACGAGCCGCTGGCGGGCCTGGCAGAGGCCGACCGCATCGTCGTCGCCAACCTCATCCGCAAGCTCGCCCAGCGCCATGCCGTGCTGCTGATCGAGCACGACATCGACCGCGTGCTGGCGATCTCGGACCGCATCTCCGTGCTGCATCAGGGCCGGATGATCGCCGACGGCAAGCCGGCCGAGGTCGCGCGCAATCCCGAGGTGATCGCCGCCTATCTCGGCGCCGCCAAGGACGGCGAGCGGGCGTCCGCTCCAGCCGTGGCCCGCCGCGCGGGCGCAACGAGCCCGGTCCTGCTCGATGCAAAAGGCATCGCCGTCGGCTATGGCGGCAGCACCGTGCTCTCCGGGGTCGATCTCACCATCCGCGAGGGTGAGGCTGTCGCACTGCTCGGCCGCAACGGCGTCGGCAAGACCACGACGCTGCGCGCGCTGACCGGCAGCCTGCCCCTCGACTCAGGCTCGATCAGCTTCGCCGGCACGGAGCTGCGCAAGCTGCGGCCCTTCGAGATCAACCGGCTCGGCATCTCTCTGGTGCCGGAGGGACGGCGGCTCTTCCCCAACCTCACCGTCACCGAGAACCTGCTCCTGGCGCAGCGCCCGGGCGGCATCACGCTGGAGGAGGCCTTCGCCCTGTTCCCGCGCCTCAGGACGCGCCAGGCCGCCAAGGCGGAGAACCTCTCCGGCGGCGAGCGCCAGATGGTCGCGATCGCCCGCGCCCTGATGGTGCCGAGCAAGCTCGTCCTGCTCGACGAGCCCTTCGAGGGCCTGGCCCCGGCCGTGGTCAATGAAGTCATGGAGGCGCTGGTGAAACTGCGCGGCCGCGTCGCCATGATCATCGTCGAGCACCATGCCGAGCTCGTGCTGCCGATCGTCGACCGCGCCTATGTGCTGGTCAACGGCCAGGTCGCCTTCGCCGGCGACGCCGCCCAGCTGGAACATGACGAAGCCTTGCAGGCGCGCCTTCTCGGCGTCGTCGAAACCCAGGACACTCGTGCGGCCTGAAGCATTTTCGAGCGAAGTGGACACCGGTTCGCGTGAAGAAAATGCGCCAACCAAAAACTGCCGTCGACGGAGGATACGACCGTGAGCATCACCATCACCGGCGCGACGCGCCTCAACGTCATCGTCGGCGAGCCGATCGCGCAGGTGAAGTCGCCAGCCGGCATGACGGCGGCCTTCGCTGCGCGGGGCCATGACGGCATCGTCGCACCGGTACGCGTCGCGCCCGAGAATCTCGCCACCTTTCTCTCCGCGCTCGACCATGTGCCGAACTGCGACGGCATCATCGTCACCGTGCCCCACAAATTCGCCTGCCATCGCCATTGCGCCAGCGCCACCGAGCGCGGCGACTTCCTCGGCACGGTCAACATCATGCGCCGGCGCAAGGACGGCTCCTGGCATGGCGACATCGTCGACGGACTCGGCTTCGTCGGCGCCGTCAAGGCCAATGGCGGCGAGCCCGCCGGCAAGCGCGCGCTGCTGGTCGGCGCAGGCGGCGCCGGCTCTGCGATCGCGCTCGCCCTCGTCGATGCCGGCGTGTGCGAGCTCGCCATCCATGATGCCGACGCCGAGCGCCGCGACCGGCTCATCGCCCGCCTCGACGGCCGCAACGGCGCAAAGGTCCGCGTCGGCTCGGCCGATCCGACCGGATTCGAGCTCGTCGCCAACGCCTCGCCCGCCGGCATGAAGCCGGGCGATCCGCTGCCGGTCGAGGTCGACAAGCTCGCACCCGATACCTTCGTCGGCTGCGTCATCACGGTTCCCGTGGTCTCGCCGTTGATCGAGGCGGCCCGCAAGCGCGGCTGCCAGACCTCGACCGGCAGCGACATGTACCAGGCGCTGCAGAGCGCCATGGTCGACTTCCTGCTCGCCGGCGAGCGTATCGGCTGAGGTCCATGATGTTCACGACGCTGGCGGCACTGCCGGAGCAGACATCCTACGACGTCATCGTCGCCGGCTCCGGCGCCGCGGGACTGGCAGCGGCCGTCTTCGCCGCGATCGAGGGCCGCTCGGTGCTGGTCGTCGAGCGCACCGATCATGTCGGCGGCACCAGCGCGCTTTCCGCCGCCACGACCTGGGTCCCGAACTCGCTGCATGCCGAGAAGGTCGCGACGGGGGACTCGCTGGAGAAGGCCGCCCGCTTCCTCGACGGCGTCGTCGGCAACCACTCCTCGGCACGTTTGCGCGAGGCCTTCCTGCGCGCGGGACCGCAGGCGATCGCCACGCTGGAAAAGCGAACCGCGGTCCATTTCCGCCCTTATGCCACCCATCCCGACTATGAATCGGATGTCGAAGGCTCGACCTTGCGCGGGCGTGCGTTGGAGCCGATCCCCTTCGACGGACGCCGGCTCGGCGCCGATCTCCAGCGCATCCGCCCGCCGATCCCCGAATTCACCCTGTTCGGCGGCATGATGATCGACCGCACCGATATCGGCCATCTGCTAAGGCTCAAGACCTCCTGGGTCTCCTTCAAGTACGCGGCCGCCATTCTCGGCCGCTACGGGCTCGACCGCCTCCGCGGCAAGCGTGGCACGCGCCTCGTCATGGGCAACGCCTTGATCGGCGGCCTGCTGCTGACGCTGAAGCAGCATGGCGGCACCGTCCTGCTCAATGCCACGATCACCGAATTGCAGAGCGGTCCCGAAGGCGTCACCGGCGTCGTCGTCGAGCAGGGCGGCGTGACGCGCGCGATCGCAGCCGGCCTCGGCGTCGTGCTCGCCGCCGGCGGCTTCAATCGCCACCCGCAGCGTCGCGGCGCCATGCTCCATACCCCGACGCCGGCGCTCAGCCCCGCCGCTCCCGGCCATACCGGTGCGATGCAGGACCTCGCACTGAAGCTCGGCGCGCGCTACGGCGAAGGCAGCCGCGACAACGCCTATTGGGCGCCGGTTTCGACGCGGCAACGGTCGGATGGCTCGACCGCCGTCTTCCCGCATTTCGTGCTCGACCGCAGCAAGCCGGGCACCGTCTGCGTCGACCAGACCGGCCGGCGCTTCGTCAACGAATCCACCTCCTATCACCTGTTCAGCCGCGCCATGTTCGAGGCGAACCGCACGCGCCCGACCATCCCTTGCTGGATCATCACCGATGCCGAGGGTCTCAGGCGCTACGGGCTCGGCATGGTCAGGATGGGCACGCGCGACCTCAGGCCCTTCCTCGCCGACGGCTATCTCGTCGAAGGCGCGAGCATCGCCGAGCTCGCCGGCAAGCTCTCGATCGACCCTGCGACGCTCACCGAAACCATCGCCCGCATGAACGATCACGCCCGCAAAGGCGTCGATCCGGAGTTCGGCCGCGGCACCACCGACTATCACCGCGTCAACGGCGACGCCTCGCGCGGCCTGCCCAATCCGACGCTCGGTCCGATCGCGACCGCGCCCTTCTATGCGGTCAAGCTGACGCCCGGCGACATCGGCGCCGCGACCGGGCTCGTGATCGACGAGAACGCACAGGTGCTGGGCGAGGGCGACCAGCCGATCGGCGGGCTCTATGCCTGCGGGAACGAGGCGCAGTCGATCATGGGCGGCACTTATCCGGGGCCCGGCATCACCATCGGCCCGGCCATCACCTTCGCCTGGTGCGCGGTCCGCCACGCGCTCGGGGAGCATACTGCGGGATGAGCGGTGACCTGCCCAGCTCCTGCGATTTGTTGGTGATCGGCTCCGGGGCCGGCGGGTTGGCGAGTGCCGTCACCGCCGCCGTGCTCGGCCTCGACGTCGTCGTGATCGAGAAGGAGCGCCATTTCGGCGGCACCACCGCCTGGTCCGGCGGCTGGATGTGGCTGCCGCGCAATCCGCTCGCCCGCGCCGCCGGGATCGACGAGGACGAGGAAACGATCCGGACCTATCTGCGCCACGAGCTCGCCGAGGGCTATGACGAGGCCTTCGTCACCATGCTGATCGAGCAGGGGCCGCGCATGGTCGAGTTCTTACGGCGCGAGAGCGCTGTCGACTTCATCGACGGCAACCGGATGCCGGATTTCCACGGCAACACGCCCGGCGCCGGCACCGGCGGCCGCTCGCTCTGCGCCAAGCCCTTCGACGGGCGCGAGCTCGGCACGCGCCTACAGGATCTGCGCCCACCGCTGGCCGAAATCGCACCCTTCGGCATGAACATCGCCTCCGGCGCCGACCTCCAGCACTTCCTCAACGCGACGCGCAAGCTCTCTTCCTTCCTGCACGTGCTGCGCCGGTTGGCGCGCCATTTTGTCGACCGTGCCAGCCATGGCCGCGGCCTGCATCTGGTCAATGGCAACGCCCTCGTCGCGCGCCTGCTCAAATCCGCCGACGATCTCGGCATAGCCTTGCTCAAGGAGACCGCGGCGGTGGAGCTGCTGCGCGATGGCGAGCGCATCACCGGCGCGGTCGTCGAGCACGAGGGCCAGCGCCAGACGATCCGGGCGACGCGCGGCGTCGTGCTCGCCACCGGTGGCTTTCCGCATGATCTTGCCCGCAAGTCGGCGCTATTCCCGCATGCGCCGACTGGCCGCGAGCACTGGTCGGCGGCGCCCCGCAGCAACACTGGCGACGGCCTCCGGCTTGGCGAGGCGGCGGGCGGACATATCGAGGCGGACCTGCCGCATGCGGGCGCCTGGGCTCCTGTCTCGCTGGTGCCCAAGTCCGGTGGCGAGCCCGGCCGCTTTCCGCATCTGGTCGAGCGGGCCAAGCCCGGTGCGCTCATGGTCCGCCGCGACGGCAGGCGCTTCGGCAACGAAGCCGATTCCTATCACGACGTGATGCAGGCGCTCTTTGCAGCGACTCCGGCGGGCGAGCCGGCAGAGGCCTGGCTGCTCTGCGATCACCGCTTCCTGCGCCGCTACGGGCTCGGTCGCGTCCGGCCCCGCCCCTTCCCGATCCAGCCCTGGCTGAGCAACGGCTATCTCAAGCGCGGCGCCACGATCGCAGAGCTCGCCGCTGCCTGCGGCATCGACGCCGCCGGGCTGGCCCATACGCTCGACACCTACAACGCCGCCGCCGCCGAAGGGCGCGACCCCGAATTCGGCCGCGGCGACACCCCCTATAACCGCATCCAGGGCGCGGCCGACAATCAGCCGAACCCTTGCGTCGCGCCGCTCGGGCCGGGGCCCTTCTATGCGGTCAGGATCGTGCCCGGCAGCCTCGGCACCTTCGCCGGCCTCAAAACGGACGCGCAGGCGCGCGTGCTCGATGACCGCGATGCGCCGATCCCGGGCCTCTATGCCGTCGGCAACGACATGTCGAGCATGATGGCCGGCCGCTATCCGGCTGGTGGCATCACCCTGGGCCCGGCCATGACCTTCGGCTATGTCGCCGCCCATCATGCCGGCGGCATCCCGCTCGCCAACAACCGTTCCTGATTCCGCGTCCGGAGACCCGCCATGCGCTATGAAATCGCCACCCTCACCGTTCGCCTCGGCAAGGCCGGGGCTGTCGTTGCCGCGATCGACGCTGCGTTGAAGGCGCCGGAAGCCAAGGGCCGACTGCTCGGCTGCTGGGCGAGCGAGATCGGCACGCTCAACCAAGTCATCCTGCTGCGCAGCTTCGCCGACGAGGCCGAGCTCCTGTCCGAGCGCCAACGCCTGCTCGCCAGCGGCAATCCGTTCGGCGCCGGCGAAGATATCGCCAGGCTGGCCTTCGACAGCTATGCGCCCTTCCCCTTCCTGCCGCCGGTCCAGCCCGGCAAGTTCGGTGCCGTCTACGAGATCCGCACCTATATGCTGAAGCATGGCGGCGTGCCGGCGACGATCGCCGCCTGGCAGGCCGCCGTGCCGGCGCGCGTCGAGCTCTCCCCGCTGGTCATCGCCATGTATGCGCTCGACGGGCCGCCGCGCTTCACTCATATCTGGCCCTTCGCCAGCCTCGATCAGCGCGCCGCCGTCCGGGCCGACTCCGTCGCCAAGGGCATCTGGCCGCCGAAGGGCGGGCCGGAATGGTTGACCGGCGAAATGTATTCGACGATCGCCCTGCCGACCGCGATCTCGCCGCTCGCCTGACAAGGGTATCGATCATGCCGCTGATGTCGCTCGCCTATCTCACCACCGTGCCGCTGAGCCCGCCCGATGCGGTCCGGCTCGCCGCCGAGCTCGGCTACAACGCCGTCGGCCTGCGCGCGCTGCCGGCCGCGCCGGGCGGCGACACCAGCCCGCTGATCGAGGACGCCGCGCTACTGGCCGAAACCCGGCGCGCCATCGCCGGCGGTGTCCCGGTCTTCGATGTCGAGATCATCCGGCTCGGTGCCGATTTCTCCGTCGAGGCCATCAAGCCCTTCCTCGAGGTCTGCGGCGCGCTGCAGGCACGCGCCGTGCTGGTCGCCGGCGACGATCCCGACGAGAGCCGGCTCACCGCCTCCTTCGCCGCCTTCTGCGCGGCGGCGGCGCCTTATGGCCTGACCGGCGATCTCGAATTCATGCCGTGGACGAAGGTTCCGGACGCCAGCACGGCGCTGCGCATCGTCAGCGCTGCCGATCAGCCCAATGGCCGCGTGCTGGTCGACGCGCTGCATGCCGGCCGCTCCAGCACCACGCTCGCGGACATCGCCGCGATCCCGGCCGCGCGCCTGAGCTATGCCCAGCTCTGCGATGCGCCGGCCGAGATTCCAACCACGACCGGAGGCCTGATCCACACCGCCCGGCAGGCCCGCCTGCTGCCCGGCGAAGGCGGCATCGACCTCGTCGGCATCTTCAGCCAGCTCCCGGCAGAATTGCCGGTCAGCGTCGAGGTCCCACATCTCGAACGCACCGCGCAGCTCGGCGTCCGCGAATGGGCCCGCCAGGCGCTGGCCGCGGCACAAGCGACCCTTTCCGCCCGCGATGTGGCGGTGGCCAGGGGTGCGTCGCTGCGGCGGGATGCGTGAACGCCCGCTAATGAAGGCTCAGGCTGGCCAGCGTAACGGCCGGCGCGCCTTCGCCTACTTTACCACGAAGCCGTGGGCGAACGGGTCGCGGTCGTCGATGAAGATGGTGTTGTAGCCGGTCATGCGGGCCCAGCCGGCGATCGAGGGGATGATCGCCTGATGGTTCGCCACCGTCGTCGCCGCCTCGACCCGCCCCTTGAACAGCGAGCCGATGATCGACTCGTGCACGAACTCGTCGCCGACCCCGAGCTTGCCCTTGGCGGCGAGCTGCGCCATCCGCGCCGAGGTGCCGGTGCCACAGGGCGAGCGGTCGATCGCCTTCTCGCCGTAGAACACGGCGTTGCGGGCATGGGCGCCTGATTGCGTCGCCTTGCCGGTCCACTGGATGTGCGACAGCCCCCGGATCTCCGGATGCTCCGGATGGACGAATTCGTATTTCGCGTTCAGCGCCGCCCGCAGCTTCGGCGACCAGCCGACCAGCTCGCCGGCAGTATGGTCGGCCATGTCCCGGAAGTTCTTCTGCGGCTCGACGATCGCATAGAAATTGCCGCCATAGGCGACGTCGACGACGATCTCGCCGAGCCCCTCGACCTCGGCGGTCAGCCCTTCCGCATAGAGGAAGCCCGGAACGTTGGTGAGGCGAACCTCCTCGACGAAGCGGCCCTCTTGGCGATAGCTGATCTCGACCTTGCCGGCCGGCGCATCGATCGAGAGCCTGCCCGGCTCGCGCGGCGTGATCAGCCCGTTCTCGATGCCCATGGTGATCGTGCCGATCGTGCCATGGCCGCACATCGGCAGGCAGCCCGAGGTCTCGATGAACAGCACGGCGACGTCGCAATCGGGCCGCGTCGGCGGATAGAGGATCGAGCCCGACATCATGTCGTGCCCGCGCGGCTCGAACATCAGCCCGGTCCGGATCCAGTCGAACTCGCGCAGGAAATGCGCCCGCTTCTCCAGCATGGTCGCGCCTTCCAGGCGCGGCCCGCCGCCTGAGACGAGACGGACCGGATTGCCGCAGGTGTGGCCGTCGATGCAGGAGAAGGTATGGCTGGCCATGGAGCAGAACCTTCCTGAGGCGTTACGCCCGCTTGAAGTCATGTCGGCTTTTTGAATACAGCAAGTATGCAGATTTGCAACGAGCGGAACGCGCACCATGACCGACACGACGATCCTCAGCATGGAGGCGCTGACGCGCCGGATCGAGGCGGTCTTCCGCAAGGGTGGATTGTCGCCGCTTCATGCCGCGGCGCTGGCCCGCGTGATCGCCGCCGGCGAGCGCGACGGCTGCAAGTCGCATGGCGTCTACCGCGTCGAAGGCTGCCTGCGCACCATCAAGGCCGGCAAGGTCTCGCCTGACGCCGAGCCGGTGCTGCACGATGACGGCTCGGCCGTGCTGCGCGTCTCGGCGGGCGGCGCCTTCTCCTGCGCCGGCTTCGAGCTCGGAGCTCCTGCTCTCGCCGAGCGAGCCAGGAAGCTCGGCCTTGCCGCTCTGGTGATCAACGACTGCACGCATTTCTCGGCGCTGTGGCCGGAGGTGGAGGTTCTGGCGGGAATGGGCGTCGCCGCGCTGGCGATGTGCCCGAGCTACGCTACCGTCGCGCCTTCCGGCGGAACCAGCGCCCTGCTCGGCACCAACCCGCTCGCCTTCGGCTGGCCGCGCCAAAGCGGGCACCCTTATGTCTTCGACTTCGCTACCAGCGTCGCGGCGCGCGGCGAGATCGAGCTGTATCGCCGGGCCGGCAAGCCCCTGCCCGAGGGCTGGGCGCTCGATTCCGCGGGCGAGCCGACCACGGACCCGACCGCCGCGCTCGCCGGGGCGATGCTGCCCTTCGGCGGGCACAAGGGCTCGGCGATTTCGACCATGATCGAATTGCTGGCCGGTGTGATGATCGGCGACCTGACCAGCCAGGGCGCGCTCGATTTCCTGGGCACCACGACGCTGGCGCCGCAGCATGGCGAACTGATCCTGGCGTTCTCACCCGAACGCTTCGCCGCCGGCCGCCCCGGCGATCCCTTCGCCCGTGCCGAGATCCTGTTCGAGGCGATCGCCGGACAGGGCGCGCGCCTGCCTTCGCAGCGCCGCTTCAAGGCCCGCGAGGGCGCGCTGGCGGAGGGGATCACCCTGACCGCCGCCGAGATCGAGCAGCTCGACCGGCTGGAGGCGCTGGGGCTCAACGCTGTGTCCTGACAGCAAAAAGGCCCTCCCGTCGCCAGGAGGGCCTGCCCTGAGCAATCCTCAGGCGGCGTGCCTGAGCGCACCGGCCTGCTTTGACCACTGCGCATACCAGCTGTCGAACAGCTTCAGCTGCGCCTCGACATAGCCGCGCTGGCTCTCGCCGAGCACATCGGTCGGGTTGAAGTGCAGCGTATATTCGGCGTCCCCCTTCAGCACCATCATGTGCTTGAAATAGAGGACGAGCTCCGGCCCCTCGTCGAAGGAGGAGAGCACCGCGAGCGCCGCCTCCAGCTCGAGCGCGAGGCGCCGCGCCTCGACATCGCCCTTCGCCGCCGCCTGGCTCAGGCTGACGAGGTGCAGCACCTCCCTGGGCAGCACGCAGCCGATGCCGGTGATCGCGCCGGTCGCGCCGCAATTGACGAAGCCGTGGAAGACGCAGGTGTCGACGCCGATCATCAGCGAGACGTCATCGTCGCGGCTGGTGATGTTTTCCGCGGCGTAGCGCATGTCGGCGCCGCCGCCGAACTCCTTGAAGCCGACCAGGTTGGGGTGCTCGGCCCGCAGCGCGAAGAACAGGTCGGCGCGGGTGGCGAAGCCGTAATAGGGGCTGTTGTAGATCACCGCCGGCAGATCGGGCGCCGCCGCGAGGATCGCCTTGAAATGGTGGCGCTGCGCCTCGACCACGGAACCGCGCGACAGCACGCGCGGGATCACCATCAGGCCCTTGGCACCGATCTTCTGGGCATGGGCGGCATGAGCGACGGCCGAGGCGGTGTTGACCGCGCCGGTTCCGACGATCACCGGCACGCCGGCCTTCACCAGCGCCTCGACGCCTTCCATGCGCTGCGCATCGGTCAGCAGCGGCCAGTCGCCCATCGAGCCGCAATAGACCACGGCCGACATGCCGGTGGCAATCAGCTCCTTGCCCTTGCGCACCAGCGCCTCGAAATCGGGGCTGCGGTCGTCCTTGCAGGGGGTCATCAGCGCCGGCATGCAGCCGGAAAAGATCTGGGCCTTCATCACGCGCTCCTCGGGCTGGCGTTTCCACGGGCGGCCTGTCGCGCCGCCTCGATCGACAGACATAATACTATTTGTATTTTATTTGTCGACAAGAAAAACTACGACGCAAGAACTCGCCGTTCCGGGACGTCACAGACGGCTCCGGAGTGGCGAAAAGGCGAGGTTTGGGGTGCGCGCTACAGCGCCAGCGTCTGGCGCCGGTCGCGGGCGATCAACTGCTGGATCTGCTGGACGATCTGGTCGGCATGGGCCTTGGCCAGCCGGTCGGCGCCCTCGACGTCGCGGGCCGCGATCGCCGCGATCATCTCCTCATGCTCGGCGACATAGCGTTGCGGCAGGCGATCCTCGAAGGAGGAATAATAGAGCCGCAGGATACGCCGCCCCTCGTCGAGCAGGCGGCAGAACAGCCCGGTGTAGTAGGGATTGCGCCCGGCCTCGGCGATCGCGGCGTGGAAATCGCGGTTGGTCGCGATCATGGCGAGCGCGTCGTGGGCCTCGACAGCCCCGGCGAAAGCCGCCTGCCGGGCGCGGATGACGTCGAGATCGGCCGGGACGTGGAACTGCGCCGCCAGCCTCGTGGTGACGCGATACATCAGCGTGATCGCGTCGAAGAAGGTGTGCAGGTTGAGGAAGTCGATATTGGACACCACCGTCGAACGGTTGGGCAGCGTCGTCACCAGCCCTTCGCTCGCCAGACGCACCAGCGCTTCGCGGATCGGGGTACGCGACATCGACAGCCGCTCCGCCAGTTGGATCTCGTCGATCGGGCTGCCCGGCGGCAGCACGAGGTCGATGATGTCGTCGCGCAGGATGTCGTAGACGAGCTTGACGCCCTCGCCCCGCTTGCGCTCGGCCGGAGCGGCCATGGTCTTGTCGGTCATGTGCAGTCCCTTGTCGACATGACGAATACAGCCCCACGGAGGTCGCGGCAAACAGCCTTACATCATCGTTTCATCGATCATGCACGATCGGTCATTGACGATCGTTGGCCTTTGAACGATAAGGGCCGTCAAGGGAGGAGACTGGAGATGATCCGCAAGCCCGTGCTGGCGCGCGTCGCGCTGGTCGATCAGGTGACGGCGCTGCTGATGGAGCGCATCCTCGATCGTGACTATGCGCCCGGCGAGAAGCTCAACATCGATGCGCTGTCGCGCGAGTTCGCGGTCAGCGTCTCGCCGATCCGCGAGGCGCTGACGCGGCTGGCGGGGCTCGGCCTCGTCGCGGCGGCGTCCTTCACCGGCTTTTCCGTCGCACCCGAGCCATCACGCGACTGGTTCGAGCAACTCCGCGACTTCCGCATCCTCAACGAGGGCTGGGCCGCCAGGCAGCTCGCCCGCAGCCGCGATCCCGATGCCATCGCCCGCATGCGCGAGAGCATCGCAGCCATGGCGGCGGCCCCACCACAGGGGCAGACATCGGACTATGTCGGCGCCAGCCAGGCCGACGAGGCCTTCCATGAGGCGATCCTGACCGCCAGCGGCAACGAGATCCTGGCCCAGGCGGTGCGCAGCCTGCATCCGCACCTGCACCATGCCCGCCTGTTCAGCCGCATCCCGCACGATATCGGCCCGATGCTGGACGAGCACCGCGCCATCCTCGACGCAATCGAGCGCGGCGACGAGGACGGCGCGCAGGCCGCCGTCGCGGCCCATCTGACGACCTCATGGCGTCGCTACGGCAGCTGGCATGCCGACCAGCCGAACGCGCGCTGAAATATCCCGACAAGGAACCCCGGAATGGCCAAGATCGTATCCGTCGACGTGCTGCAGGCTGACCTCAAGCCCAAGGTCAAGCGCACCGACGCCGTGCAGAGCTTCGAGCTGCAGGAGACGCCGCTGGTGCGCATCACCGATGCCGACGGCGTCACCGGCACCGGCTACAGCTACACCATCGGCACTGGCGGCTCCTCGGTCTGCAAGCTGATCGACGACCATCTCGCGCCCGTGCTGATCGGCCGCGATGCCGAGGAGATCGAGGGGCTATGGCGCACGCTGTTCTACCGCGTCCACGCCACCACGGTCGGCGCCATCACCTCGATCGCGCTGGCGGCGATCGACACCGCGCTCTGGGACCTGCGCGCCCGCAAGGCCGGCCTGCCGCTGCACCGTCTCGCCGGCGGCGCCAAGACCGGCATCGACCTCTACTACACCGAGGGTGGCTGGCTCCATATGGACGAGGCCGAACTCGTCGACGAGGCCGTCAAGGCCAAGGAGCGCGGCTTCGGCGGCACCAAGGTCAAGGTCGGGCGCCCGCATGTCGCCGAGGACGTCAAGCGCCTCTCGGCCGTGCGCGACAAGGTCGGCTTCGGCTGGGAGATCATGACCGACGCCAATCAGGGCCTCTCGCTCGACGAGGCGATCCGGCGTGCCCGCCACTACGAGAAGCTCGACGTCGCCTGGTTCGAGGAGCCGATCCATGCCGACGATGTCGGCGGCCATCGCCGCCTGTCGCAGTCGACGACGGTGCCGGTCGCGGTCGGCGAGTCCATGTATTCGCTCTCGCAGTTCAAGGACTATCTCGAGGCCGGTGCCTGCTCGATCGTCCAGGTCGATGTCGGCCGCATCGGCGGCATCACGCCCTGGCTCAAGGTCGCGCACATGGCCGAGGCCTTCAACGTTCCGGTCTGCCCGCACTTCCTGATGGAGATCCATCTCGGCCTGTGCTGCGCCGTGCCCAACAGCCGCTGGCTCGAATACATCCCGCAGCTCGACCTCGTCACCTCCTCGCCGATCCGCATCGAGAACGGCAAGGCGATCCCGTCCGACCAGCCCGGCCTCGGCATCGACTGGGACTGGCAGGCGCTGGAGCGCACGATCGTCCATCGCAGGAGCCATGGCGCGGCCCCAGCCCTCAAGACGGAAGCCTGAGATGGCCGAGCTCACAGGACAGGTCGTCGTCATCACCGCCGCCGGCCAGGGCATCGGCCGCGCCACCGCCGAGGCCTTCGACCGCGCCGGCGCCATCGTCTGGGCGACCGACATCAACGAGGATGCGCTGGCCGCGATTAAGGCCGGGCCGAACCTGCAGCGCCGCAGGCTCGACGTGCTCGACGCCGCCGCCGTCACTGCCTTCTTCGCTGGGGTCGGCCGGGTCGACGTGCTCTTCAACTGCGCCGGCATCGTCCAGAGCGGCACGGTGCTGGAGGCGAGCGAAGCCGATCTCGACTTCGCCTACGACCTCAACGTCAAGGCGATGGTGCGCACGATCAAGGCGGCTCTGCCGGGCATGCTGGAGCGCAAGTCCGGCTGCATCGTCAACATGGCCTCGGTCGCCTCCAGCGTGAAGGGCGTGCCGAACCGCTTCGCCTATGGCGTGACCAAGGCCGCTGTCCTCGGCCTGACCAAGTCGGTCGCTGCCGACTATGTCGCCGAGGGCATCCGCTGCAATGCGATCTGCCCCGGCACGGTCGAGAGCCCATCGCTGCAGCAGCGATTGAGCGCACAGGGCGACTATGAGGCGACCCGCGCCGCCTTCGTCGCCCGCCAGCCGATCGGGCGGATCGGCACGCCACAGGAGATCGCCGATCTCGTCGTCTACCTGGCAGGCGCGACCTACACCACCGGCCAGGCCCACATCATCGACGGCGGCTGGACGATCTGAAGGCCCGACGACCTCACGGGCATGAGGCGACAGGAGGATTTCGCATGGGCCAGCCTTCTCGGCACGGAGGAGCGCGCTATCGCGCCGACGAGCTCGAAGCACTGGCGCGCAGCCTGCTGGAGCGTGCCGGCTTGCCGCATGACAAGGCCGGCGACATCGCCGAGGTTCTGGTCGAGGGCGACCTGCTCGGCAAGTCGACGCATGGCCTTGCCCTGCTGCCGCTCTATCTGCGCGAGATCGAGAGCGGCGGCATGACCGCTGACGGCGAGCCCGAGATCCTCCACGATATCGGCGCTTGCCAGACCTGGGACGGGCACAAGCTGCCCGGCCCCTGGCTGGCACGCCGCGCCACCGCCGAGGCGATCGCTCGGGCCAAGCGCTTCGGCCTCGGCGCCGTCGCGATCCAGCGCAGCCACCACACCGCCTGCCTCGGCGCCTATCTCCAGCCGGCGATCGACGCCGGCTGCCTGATGCTGCTGACATTGACCGATCCCGGCCACAGCAGCGTCGCTCCCTTCGGCGGCGTCACGCCGGTGCTGACCTCAAACCCGATCGCCTTCGGCGCGCCCGCGCCGGATGCGCCGATCCTGATCGACATGTCGACGGCGCTGATGACCAATGGCGGCGTCGCCGCCTTCCGCCAGCGCGGCGAACATCTGCCGCACCCTTTCCTGATGGATGCGCAGGGCCGCCCTTCCGCCGATCCGAACGTCATCGCTGCCGAGCCGCCCGGCTCGATCCTGCCGCTCGGCGGGCTGGAGGCCGGCCATAAGGGCTTCTCGATCGGGCTCATCGTCGAGCTCCTCACCGGCTGCCTCGCCGGACGCGGACGCGCCGAGGGCGGCGACGGCTGGAGCGCGGCGGTCTTCATCCTGGTGATGGACCCCGCCGCCTTCGGCGGCACCGAGAACTTCAACCGCCAGGTCGCGGTCCTGGCGGAGCGCTGCCATGCGGCGCAGCCCCGCCCCGGCTTCGACCATGTCGATCTCCCCGGCGCCAACGCACTCGCCCGGCGCGAGCGGCAATTGCGCGACGGCGTCCAGCTTTCCGCCGGGATCGTCGCCGGCCTCACCGAGAGCGCGGCGCGCTTCGGCCTTCCCATGCCGGCCGCCATCGCGTGATCCCGCGTTCGCCGGCCTTTCTTCCCACAGAACAACAAAGCTTCGAGGAAACCCCATGTCCCAGGCGATCGCGGCCGGAAAGTCACCGGCCGAACAGGCGAATATCCGGCGCGCCGTCACGGCGGCGACGATCGGCACCGTCATCGAATGGTTCGACTACGCGCTGTATGGCGCAGCCGCCGGCCTGATCATCAACAAGCTGTTCTTCCCGCAATTCTCGGAATCGGCCGGCGTGCTCGCCGCCTTCGCGACCTTCGCGGTCGGCTTCTTCAGCCGGCCGCTCGGCGGCATCGTGATCTCGCATATCGGCGACCGCTTCGGCCGCAAGCCGGCCCTGATCTTCACCATCGCGCTGATGGGCGCCTCGACCGTGGCGATGGGCCTGCTGCCGACCTATGCCCAGATCGGCATCTGGGCGCCGGTGCTGCTCGTCATCCTGCGGCTGCTGCAAGGCTTCGGCGCCGGCGCCGAATATGCCGGCGCGGTCACGCTCGTCGCCGAATACGTGCCGCCGGAGCGCAAGGCCTACTACACCGCCTATCTCCAGGCGGCGACCGTGGTCGGCATCATGCTGGCGACGCTGAGCTTCCTGCTGGTCTCGCTCTTGTCGGAGGAAACCCTGTTCGGCTGGGCCTGGCGCGTGCCGTTCCTGGCCTCCGGCATGCTATTCTTCGTCGCTCTCTACATCCGCAAGCATCTCGACGAGACGCCGGAATACGTCGCGGCGATGGAGAAGGCGGCCGAGAAGCGCCATGAGGCGCAGGTCCCGCTGCGCGAGCTCATCAGCAAGAGCCCGCGCGAACTGCTCTTCGGCTTCCTGTCGGTCACCGGTCATAACGCCAACGCCTATATCCTCAGCGCCTTCAGCCTGAGCTATATGACCAATACGCTCGGCATGACCCGCACAGACTCGCTGACCGCGGTGATGATCGCGACCCTGACCGGCATCGTCACGACGCCGATCATCGGGGCCCTCGCCGACCGCGTCGGGCATGCCAAGGTCTACCTGTTCGGCGCGGTCTTCGTGTTCTGCTACGCCTTCCCGATGTTCGCGCTGCTGGACACCGGGAACATCGTCCTCTGCACGATCGCCCTCAGCATCGGCTACGGCATCGGCTTCGGCGGGCTGGCGAGCGCGCAGGGCGCCTTCCTCGCCAACCTGTTCCCGACCCGCTACCGCTTCTCGGGCATCGCCATGACGCGCGAGCTCAACAGCGTCGCGATCGCGGGGCCGACGCCCTTCATCGCAGCCGCGCTCGTCACGGCCGGCGGCGGCAAGCCGACTTATGTCGTCGCCTATCTGATGCTGTGTTGCGCCGTGACGGCGATCGCCGTCCTCGCCGTCCGCTCGCGCTCCTATGAGCGCGGCAGCGAATGAAGTGACGCCTCGGCTGAGCCTGCAGTCGAAGCCGCAGGCTCAGCCCGCTTTCCCGGTCTACTGCCCGATCTGCCGGATCGCGATCTTGTTGAAGCGCGGCTTGGCCTCACCCTGCTGCTCGATCGCAACCTCGCCATTGCGGACATGGAAGCGGATCAGCGTCGAACCGGCGCCGCGCCAGTCGGCAGTCTCGCCATCGTCCTCGTAGAGCTCGCCGGACGCCCCTTCGACCACGCCGCAGACCAGCACCTCGCGCTCGGTGCTGATGCCCTTGGCATCGCCGAGCGGGATCAACGCTCCGGCGCGCACGAACAGCGGCAGCCGGCCGAGCGGCGCGGGAACCGTGACGGTGACGCCGCCGGGATAGTGCATGCCGTCATGCCAGTCATACCAGCCGCCCCCGTGCTGCGGCAGGTAGACGGCGCGCTCGCGCGCGCCCTCCTCCAGCACCGGCGCGACCAGCACGTCCGGGCCGAGCATGAAGACGTCGTCGACCGCAATGGCAGCCGCGTCCTGCGGGAAATCGTAGAGCAGCGGGCGCACGGCTGGGATACCGTCGCGGCTCGCCCGCCACATCTGGGTGTAGAGATAGGGCATCAGCCGGTAGCGCAGCGAGATCGCCTCGCGCACCTGCGGCACCATCTCCGGATACATCCAGGGCAGGTTGACGACGCCGTCATCGTTCCAGGAGTTCATCACCATGCGCGGCCAGAGCGCGCAGAACTCGTTGAAGCGGACGAACAGCTCGGGACCCGGCGTCGGGCCATGGAAGCCGCCGACATCGTGGCCGATCGAGAACATGCCCGAGAGGCTCATATTGAGCCCTTGGGTCAGGTTGTAGCGCAGCGTCTTCCAGGCAGTCTCGTTGTCGCCCGACCAAGTCTGGGCATAGCGCGAGATGCCGGCGCAGCCGCCGCGCGTGATCGAATACTGGCGCTTGCCCGGCTCGCGCGCAGCTTGAGCCTCATAGGAGAGCTTGGTCATCAAGAGCGGCTGCGCGGGGCGCGCCAGAGCCTGCCGGAAGGGCCGCCCGTCGCCGTCGCAGACCGCGTCCTCGTCCCAGATCTCGTATTCGTTGTTGTCGTTCCAGACCGTGGTGAAGCCGTGATCGAGCAGCGCCGTCTCGATGCCGGCGCGCCACCAGGCCCGGCCCTTCGGGTTGGTGAAGTCGATATGGAAGCCGAGCCCGTCCCAGAACTGCGCCACGGCAGGCTCGCCGGTCCTGGAATCCTTGACCAGGAAGCCCTGGTCGAGCGCTTCCTTGAGGCGTGGATGGTCGTCGAGCAGGCAGGGCTTCAGATTGGCGACGGTGTGCATGCCGGCCTTGTTCAGCCGCTTCATCGTCGCCAGCGGCTCCGGGAACTTGTCGCGGTTCCAGTTGAAGGCGTAGCGGCGCTGGCCGATCTGGGTGTAGCCCGAGCCGAAATGGAAGCTGTCGCAGGGGATGGCGTGCTTGCGGCATTTGGCGATGAAGTCGCTGATGCGGGCGTCGGCGTCGGGCGCATCGGCGATCGCCATCGAGGTCACGCCGAAGCCGAAGGACCAGCGCGGCGCAAAAGCCTGCCCGCCGGTCAGCCAGGAAAAGCGGCGGACCACATCCGGCACGGTCGGGCCGGCCATGACGTAATAGTCGAGATCACCATCGTCGCCTTTCCAGGAGCGGAACAGGCCATGATAGTTGTCGAGCGTGCAGCCGAGATCGACGCTGCCGGTCGAGAGGTTGTCGTAGAAGACGCCATGGGCACCCGCCTTCCCGTCGACGATGAAGAAGGGCAGCATCTTGTAGAGCGGGTCGGAGAGCTCGGCGTCGAAGCCGCAGGGGTCGACCGCGTCGATCGCAAAGCGCCGCCCCGTCCGGTCGAGCGGGCCGGCCTTGTCGCCGAGCCCATAATGCCGCTCGGCATAGTCGCGCGCCATGAAATGCGAGACCGCGCCGGTGCGCGGCGAGATCAGATAGGCCTGCGTCGTGCGGTCCTGCAGGAAGGGCTCAGCCTCCCCCTCGCGCCGCCAGGCGATGCCGAAGGGCGAGAGCGTCACTTCGGCGGAGAGACCGCCGGCCGAGAGCGTGACCTTGCCCTGTCCCTCGCTGACGCTCGCCTGCGGGCAGGTGAAACCGGAGAGATCGTCGCGCGGACGCCCTTCATAGGGCGGCTCGAGCCCGCCCGGCGCGATCGACCAGCCGCGGTCGAGCCGGTAACCGTCCTGCGGCTTCAGCGTCACCCGGCCGATATCGCCTTCGAGGATGCGGACGGCGATCGTCGCGCCGAGGCCGACATCGAACAAGGCGGCTTCGCCGTCGCGGCCGAGATAGCGGCCTTGCGTCAGGGCTTTCATGGGATCTCTCTAGTCAGTCGTCAGGACCGGACGGCCCGGCCGTTCTCGTCGAACAGGTGCAGATGCTGCTGCGGGAAGGCGAGCGCGACGCCGGCGCCGCGCTGGTGCTCGCTCTGGCCGTCGAGCCGGAGCGTGATCTGGGGCAGGCCGGGCGAGGCGCCATAGAGGTAGCTCTCGCCGCCGAGACGCTCGACCAGCTCGATCGCGAGCGGCACGCCGCCATCCTGCGCAGCGAGCGCAAGGTGCTCCGGCCGGATGCCGAGCGTGACGGAGGCGTCCGCAGAAAGGCTCCCGGTCCGGCAGGCAACCTCATGTCCGGCTTCGCCGATCGCGACCGTGCCCGGTCTCACCACCTTGCCCGGCAAAAGGTTCATGCGCGGAGAGCCGATGAAGCCGGCGACGAAGAGATTGTCCGGCCGGTTGTAGAGCTCGAGCGGCGTGCCGACCTGCTCGATCTTGCCGCCATGCAGCACGACGATGCGATGCGCCAGCGTCATCGCCTCGACCTGGTCGTGGGTGACGTAGATCATCGTGCCGCCGATCTCGGCGTGGAGCGCGGCGAGCTCCTTGCGGGTGGCGACGCGCAGTTCGGCGTCGAGGTTCGAGAGCGGCTCGTCGAACAGGAAGATTTTTGGATCGCGCACGATGGCGCGGCCGATGGCGACGCGCTGGCGCTGGCCGCCGGAAAGCGCCTTGGGCTTGCGTTCGAGATAATCAGTCAGGCGCAGCATGCCGGCGGCGCGCTTGACGCGGCGATCGATCTCGTCGCGCTTGAAGCCCATGTTTTCCAGCGCGAAGGCCATGTTCGCGTAGACGCTCATATGCGGGTAGAGCGCATAGGACTGGAACACCATGGCGAGGCCGCGCTCCGAGGCCGGCAGGCCGGTGACGTCGGCGCCGTCGATCGCGATCGTGCCGCCGGTGATGCTTTCCAGCCCGGCGATCGAGCGCAGCAGGGTCGACTTCCCGCAGCCAGACGGGCCGACGAAGACGACGAACTCGCCATCGGCAACATCGAGGTCGATGCCATGCAGCACCGTGGTCGCGCCATAGGCCTTGCGGACGCCAGAGAGGCTCAGTCCCGCCATTATTTCATTCCCGTATTGGCGATGCCGGTGGTGATGAAGCGCTGCAGGAAGACGAAGACCAGCGCGACCGGCAGCAGCGTCACCACCGTCATCGCGAGCAGGTAGTGCCACTGCGTCTGCAATTCGCCCTGGAAGGCGTTGAGGCCGATCTGCAGCGTATAGGCCTCGGTCTTGGTCAGCACCGCGAGCGGCCAGAGGAACTCGTTCCAGCGCCACATGATCGAGAAGATCGCGAGCACGGCCAGCGCCGGCATGGCGAGCGGCATGACGATCCGCCAGTAGATCTGCCACTCCGAGGCCTTGTCCATGCGCGCCGCCTCGATCAGGTCGCGCGGCAGGGTCAGCATGTATTGGCGCAGGAGGAAGACGCCGGTCGGCGTCGCCGCGCCCGGCAGGATCACCGCCCAGAGCGAATTGACCAGGCCCAGCTTGGTGATGACGAGATAGACCGGCACGAGGATGATCGTGATCGGGATCATCAGCGTGCCGATCACCATCAGCATAACCGCCGTCTTGCCGCGGAACTCGTAGATCGAGAGCGCATAGGCCGCCATCGAGTTGATCACCAGGGTGATCAGCGTCGCGACCGCGGTGACGAAGACCGAGTTCCACAGGAAGCGCATGAAGGCGAAGCGCTCCAGTGGCTCGGTATAGTTCTCGGTCGCGAGCTTGAACTCGCGCACCGGGGTGCGCTTGTCGATCGGCACGCGGATGCTCTGGCCGGGATTGGCCGGGTCGACCATCTGCGCCTGGATGCCAATGCGGCGGACCTGCGCCAGCACCCGCTTGCTGCCGTCCTCCAGCGTCACTTCGAAGAGCGGCAGCGGCTGGGCGTGGCCCTCGACCCGGACCTCCTTCTGCGACATCGGCAGCAGCGAGGGCGGGAATTCGAGCAGGCCGGCCTGCGTCTTGAAAGAGGACAGGCCGAGCCAGAGCACCGGCCCGAACATCAGGACGACGCCGAATGCGAGATAGGTATAGGCCGCGATATCGGTCCAATGCCAGCGGCCGGGGTTGCGGCGGGCCACCGCCATGCGGGCGAGCCTGTTCATGCCGCCCCCTTGCGGCGGCTCGCCGCGAGCTGGGCCAAAGTCAGCGCGAACAGCACGACGCCGAGCACGACGGAGGCGGCTGCCGCCAGGCCGAAATTCTGGACCTGGTTGGCGAAGGCGGTCTCGTAGATGTAGTGCACCACCATCAGCGTCGCGGTGCCGGGCCCACCGCCAGTCAGCACGAAGACCTCGTCGAAGGTCTGCACGCCGCGGATCAGCGCCAGCACGATCACCACGATCATGTTCGGCCAGAGCAGCGGCAGGGTGATGCGCCAGAACACCCGCCAGCGCGGCGTCGCATCCATCTCGGCGGCTTCATAGAGATCGGCCGGGATCGCCTGCAGCCCAGCGAGCAGGATCAGCGTGTAGAAGCCCATATGGGCCCAGATCGAGACGAAGACGATCCAGAACATCGCCCAGCTCGGATCGACCAGGAACAGGATGCGCTCGCCGCCGAGCGAGGTGATCGCGGCGTTGAGCAGGCCGTCGCGCTGCAGGATCCACTTCCAGGTCAGCGCCACCACCACCGGCGAGAGCAGCACCGGGAAGAAATAGACCGCGCGGAAGAAGCCGCGCGCCCGGATCTTCATGTTCAGCACCACCGCCGTCAGCAGCGAGAACAGCACCATCGCCGTGACCTGAAAGACGGTGAAGCGCGCGGTATTGGCGACGCCGCGCCAGAAATGGTCTTCGCGGCAGGAGGATGGATCGAGGAAAGAGCCGCAATCGAAGAGATAGGCGTATTGCTGCGTCCCGACATAAGGCCGCTCCGAGGGGAACAGCCCCGCTCCGCCCGTCACCGAGAAGACGAAGTTGATGATCAGTGGCAGGAAAACGAAGAGCGAGAAGAAAACGAGATTGGGAGCTAAGAAGACATAGGCCATCCGGCGCTCGCCGATCAGCCGCTGCAGAACCTGCATCGGCCAGTCGATCAGCCGCATCAGGACCGCAAGCGGCGCAGCGAAGAGGCTCGCTGCGCCGGCGCGGTCCGAGGACGCCGCGGGGGTGGGAGCGTCGGAGGCCATCCGCCTTACTTCTTGCGCTCGGCGATCTGCTGGGCGATGTCCGACTCGATCCGCTTATAGGCCTCGTCGAGGCTGCCCTCGCCGGAGATCGCCTGGCCGAGCCGGCTGATCACCGCGTTGAAGATAACCCGATTGCTCGTATAGCCCTGCAGCTGGTAGGCGACCGGCGAGAGCTGCGCGACCTGGTCCGAGAAGACCTTGAGCGCGGCCTTGGCCGGGGCGCTGGCGCCTTGATAGTCGAGGCCCTTGGCGGCGATGCCGAGATGGCCGGGCACGAACAGCGAACGGGCATAGAACTCGCTCAGCACCGGCTCGCTGGCGAGATACTCCATCACCTTGGCGACGGCTTCCGGGCTCTTGGTCGTCTTGATCGCGACGAGGCCGGCCCCGCCCGGCATGCCCGAGCAGCCGCCCGCGCCGCAGGGCGAGGGAACCGCGACCCAGTCGAAGGCGTCACCGACGGTCTTGTCGAACTGGGCGATCTGCCAGGAGCCCGACTGGTACATCACGACCTGGGCGTTCTTGAACTCGTCATTGGCCCCGCGATAGGCGGTGCCGGAGACCGAGCCCCAGAGCTCCTTCTTCATCACGCCGTTGTTGTGCCAGTCATAGACCAGCTTGGCGCCGCGCTTGAAACCGTCGTCGATCACCGCCGGCTCGCCCTTGGCGTCGAAGACCTTGGCGCCTTCCGAGACGGCGACAGAGAAGAAGCGGTGGCCGGAGCGGTCCATCGCCAGCGGGAACGGCGCCTGCACCTTGGCGGCGACGTCCTTCACCGCCTTGCCCCAGTCTTCCCAGGTCGCCTTGGCTGATGGCATGGCGATGCCGGCCTGCTCGAACAGGGTCTTGTTGACGAAGGGGCCGGTGACGGTGAGCTGCGTCATGAAGCCGGTGATCGCCTTGCTGTCGCCTTCCGGGCGCATCCAGGGCAGGAACGGCCCGAAATTCTTTTCCCAATAGGCCGCGTCCTTGAGATGCGGGCGCAGGTCGAGCGCATAGCGGGCGATGCCGCCGAGATCGACGACGCGGGCGATATCCGGCCCCTGGCCGGAGGCGAGCTGGACGGGCAGGTTCTCGGTGATGGCCTTGTAGGGCACCTGGTCGAGCACGACCTTGATGTCCTTGTTCTGGGCCTCGAAGCGCTTGAGCAGGTCGGTGATGACCTCGCCCTCATTGCCGTCGGAATACCAGGCGATGCGCACCGTGGTCTGGGCTTGCGCGATCCCGCCCATGACGAGGCCGGCCGTCAAGGCGAGTGCCGAAATCCAATGCTTGCTGTGCATGAGCGTTCCATCCCCGCTTGAACCGGCGCCTCGATGAGCACCTTGACAATCATTTAGGCAAACGTTTGCCTTGCTTGTCAATCCCGAAGTGAGCCGGCATCTCTTGGGTGCCGGTTCGCCAGGCGCAGAATCGGGGATGGAGCGCGATGAAGAGCAGGGCCGCCAGGGCACATCAGGGTTCGGTATCGCTCACCACCGTCGCGGAAGATACCGGCGTCTCGATCTCGACGGTGTCGCGCATCGTCAATGGCGAAAGCGGGCGGGCCTCGCCCGAAACGGTGGCCCGCGTCGAGGAGGCGATCGCCCGCCTCGGCTATCGGCCGAACCCGGTCGGCCGGGCGCTGCGCCAGCGCGCCAGCCGGGTCGTGGCGATGCTCTCGCCCAATCTCGACAACCCCGCCATGGCGGCGATCGCGGTCTCGACCGAGGCGGCGCTGCGTGCCGCCGGCTACGTCATGATCCTCTGCGACACCCATGACCGCGCCGAGCTTCAGGATGACTACCTCCAGGCGATGCGCGAGCAGTTCGTAGCCGGCTATGTGATGGTCAGTGCCGTGCGCAGCCGCGGTCTGGAAGAAGCGTTGGATCGCGGCGATCCGATGGTCTTCGTCGCCCGCCACAATCCGCTCGGCGGCGGCGCCTATGTCGGCATCGACAACCGCGCCGCCGGGGCCGACGCCGCCGACTTCATGCTGGCGCGCGGCATCGAGCGCCCGGCCGTGCTGATGGCCGCGCAGAACGTCTCGAGCACGCAGGAGCGCGCCGCCGGCTTCATCGATCGCCTCGTCGCACGCGGCGTACCGGAGGATGCGATCCGCCGCGCCAGCGGCCCCGGCCTGTCGCATATCGAGATCGGCTACGCCGCCGCCAGGGCACTGGTGCAGGACGACGGCTGGCCGCAAGGCGCGCTCTGCGTCAGCGACCTGATCGCCTATGGCGCCTATCGGCTCGCGGTCGAAAGCGATGTGCCGATCCCGCAGCGCTGCACCCTGGTCGGCGTCGACGGCAACGCGCTCAACCACTGGATCGCGCCCTGGCTGACCTCGATCCGCATCCCCTATGAAAGCTTCGGCGGCCACGTCGTCAGCCAATTGCAATCGCTCTGGAGCGGCGAGCCGACGGCGGAGGTCCGCATCCCGCACGAGCCGCCAATGGTTGGGCTGGCACAGAAGGCAACGGCATGAGCCTCATCGACCACGAGACCCAGCCACTTGAGCAATGGCGCGAGGGTGTGATGACGCTGATGCGGGTCTCGGCGCTGGTGCGCTCGGCCCAGCTCTGCATCTTCGAGCAGTTCTGCGATCCCGGCCTCGGCGCCCCCATCCATCTCCATGCCGTCGAGGAGGTGCTGGAGGTGATGGCGGGCGAAGCCGAGGTCACCTTGCGCGGCGACCGCCTGACCTTACGCGCCAACCAGTCCATCGTGATCCCGGCCGGCGCCCGCCATGGCTTCCGCAATATCGGCGACGGCATCCTCAAGGTCCGCGCCACCCTTGCTTCGCCGATCTTCGAGGCAAGCTATGACGACCGCGCCGAGCAGTCGCGACGCTGGGTGCCCTGAGGCAAACGAAGGAAATCGACGATGCCGCTGACGATCGGGATGATCGCGCATGACCGCAAGAAGCCGGAGCTGGCGCAATGGGCGAGCGACCATGCCGAGCTGATCATGCCGCACCGCATCGTCGCCACCGCCACCACCGGCTCGGTGCTGAAGCAGTCGATGCCCGATCTGGAGATCCGGCTGGTCAAGAGCGGCCCGCTTGGCGGCGACCAGCAGATCGGCGCAATGATCGCGCAGGGTGAGCTCGACGCGCTGTTCTTCTTCCCCGACCCGCTGCAGGCGCAGCCGCACGACGTCGACGTCAAGGCGTTGCTGCGGCTGGTCCTTGTCTACGACATCCCAGCCGCCTTCAGCCCGCGCACTGCGACCGCGCTGGCGCAGTCGGGGCTGCTGAAGGCCTGATTCGCGCTTCCGTGGGCAGAACCGTGCTACACAAGGCCTGTTCTGCCGGAACGAGGGATTGCCGATGAGCGAACCGCATCATGTCGTGGTGATCGGCGGCGGCTTCGCCGGGCTCGAGACCGTGCACCGCCTCGCTGGCGCCGATGTGCGCATCACCATCGTCGATCGCCGCAACCATCACCTCTTCCAGCCCTTACTCTACCAGGTCGCCACCGCCTCGCTTGCGACCTCCGAGATCGCCTGGCCGATCCGGCATCTGTTCCGGCGCCGCAGCGACGTGACCACGCTGCTCGCCGAGGTGACCGGCATCGATACCGTCAGGCGCGAGGTCTCGCTCTCGACCGGCGAGGTCCTGCACTACGACACGCTCGTCATCGCCACCGGCGCGACCCATGCCTATTTCGGCCATGACGACTGGGAACCCCATGCGCCAGGCCTGAAGACCCTCGAAGACGCTACGACGATCCGCCGCCGCATCCTCACCGCCTTCGAGCGCGCCGAAGCGGAGACCGATCCCGAACGGCGCGCGGCGCTGCTGACCTTCGTCGTCATCGGCGCCGGGCCGACCGGCGTCGAGCTCGCCGGCACGATCGCGGAACTGGCGCGCGCCACTTTGCCAAAGGAATTCCGCCGGATCGATACGCGCACGAGCCGGGTCGTACTGGTCGAAGCCGGCCCACGCATCCTGCCGAGCTTCGATGAGGAGCTTGCAGCCTATGCGCACAAGGAGTTGCAGCGGATCGGCGTCGAGATCCGCACCGGCGCGCCGGTCACCGCTTGTGACCGCGACGGCGTCATGATCGGCAAGGAGCGCTTGCCGGCGGCAACGGTGATCTGGGCCGCGGGCGTGCGCGCCTCGCCGGCTGGTGCCTGGGTCGCTGCGCCCATGGATCGCGCCGGCCGCGTCGAGGTCGAGCCCGATCTCAGTGTGCCCGGCCATCCCGAGATTTTCGTCATCGGCGACACGGCGAGCGTGATGGACCAGGACGGCAAGCCGGTGCCCGGCATCGCACCGGCCGCCAAGCAGCAGGGCCGCCATGTCGCCGCGACGATCCAGCGCCGGCTCGCGGGGGATAAGGCGGCGCGCCCCTTCGCCTACAGCCATGCTGGCAGCCTCGCCACCATCGGCAAGCGCGTCGCCATCATCGATTTCGGCCGCGTGAAGCTGAAGGGCTGGCTCGCATGGTGGCTCTGGGGCCTGGCGCACATCTACTTCCTGATCGGCGTGCGCAACCGGCTCAGCGTCGCGCTGAGCTGGCTCTGGATCCACGCCCGAGACCAGCGCAGCGCGCGTCTGATCACCCAGCGCGACGTGAAGCGCGATGAACGCGGCTGACGGCGCCTAACGCCCGGTCAGATAGCGCGCCAGCCCCGCCGTCGAGGCATCATGCGCCTCGGCGGGCGCCTTGCCCTCGATCACCGGCAGGAGCGCCGTCGCCAGCTCCTTGCCGAGCTCGACGCCCCATTGGTCGAAGGCGTTGATGTCGAACACTGCCGCCTCGACGAAGACGCGGTGCTCGTAGAGCGCGATCAGCCGCCCGAGCGTGAACGGGTCGAGCTTGCGATAGGCGATGGTCACGCTCGGCCGGTTGCCGGGGAAGACCTTGTGCGGCGCGAGCTGCTCGATCGCCTCCGCCGACAGCCCCTGCTTGGCGAGCTGCGCTTTCGCTTCCTCCAGCGTGCGGCCCTTCATCATTGCCTCGCTCTGGGCGAGGCAGTTGGCGAGCAGCAGGCGGTGCTGATGGATAAGCTCTGGCTCGTGCCCCTCCGCCGCGACCAGGAGTTCGCAGGGGATGATGTCGGTGCCTTGGTGCAGCAATTGGAAGAAGGCGTGCTGGCCGTTGGTGCCGGGCTCGCCCCAGACCAGCGGGCCGGTCGGCCGCGTCACCGCACCGCCCGCCTTGTGCACGCGCTTGCCGTTCGACTCCATGTCGAGCTGCTGCAGGTAGGCCGGCAGACGCGCGAGGCGCTGGTCGTAAGGAAGGACCGCGCGGGCCGGATAGCCACAGGTTTCGCGATGCCAGAGCCCGATCAGCCCGAACAGCACCGGCAGGTTCTTGTCGAGCGGCGCGGTCCGGAAATGCTCGTCCATCGCATGCGCGCCGGCGAGGAAGGCGCGGAAGTTCTCCGGGCCGATCGCTATCATCACCGGCAGGCCGATCGCCGACCAGACCGAATAGCGCCCGCCGACCCAGTCCCAGAAGCCGAAGATCCGCTCCGGCTGGATACCGAAGGCCGCGACCTTGTCGAGCGCCGTAGAAACCGCGGCGAAATGCTTGGCCACAGCGTCCTCACCGAGCGCCCCGGCGATCCAGCGCCGCGCTGTCGCGGCATTGGTCATGGTCTCGATCGTGGTGAAGGTTTTTGAGGCCACGATCACGAGCGTGCGAGCCGGATCGAGCTTTGCCAGCGTATCGGCGATATGGGCGCCGTCGACATTGGAGACGTAATGCAGGCGTGGCCCGTCATGATAGGGCGCCAGCGCCAGCGTTGCCATCACCGGTCCGAGATCGGAACCACCGATGCCGATATTGACGACATCGCTGAACCGCTCGCCATTGGCCGCGGCGATCTTGCCGCTGCGGATGCCATCCGCGAAGGCGGCCATCCGCTCCAGCACGGCATCGACCTCGGGCATGACGTCGACGCCATCGACCTTGACCGGACGGCCCGACTGGTTGCGCAGCGCCGTGTGCAGCACGGCGCGCCCTTCCGTCGTGTTGATCGGCTCGCCCGCGAACATGGCATCGCGCTTGGCTTCGACATCGGCCGCCTTGGCGAGCGCAAGCAGCAGCTCCACGGTCTCGCCCGTCACCGCCGTCTTGGAATAGTCGAGCAGGAGATCGTCGAGCCGGGCCGAAAAGCTGGAAAAGCGCTTGTTATCGGCGGCGAAGAGTTCGCGCAGATGCTGCGAGACGGTTCGGGTGCGATGCGCGGCAAGATCCGCCCAGGCCTTCTCCAGCACGATCAGTCTCCGTGGCGATTGCGATCGGCCGCCATGGCGGCAAACCGAGGTAGCATACCGATAGCGGCAAGGTCACGGCGGCAACGAGACAGGGGAGCCATGCAGACGGATTAGTATCAGCCCGGACGAGCGAGCTTGGCGTCGACCTCTACCGCTTTCGGGAGGCCAACCAGCCCCTCGCCGCAGATCAAGAGACCGCGCTCAGGCTACGCGAGGGATGGCGCAAGGCCGTGTCGAACGGGTTGAGCATTGCGCCCAAGGTCGCAGCCTCGGCCTTGAGGATCGCGACGACGCCCGGCAACCGCTCGGGCCGCAGGCGATCCGCCAGCGTGCCGACGCTGAGCGCTGCGACGGCGCGCCCCTGCGCGTCGAAGACCGGCACCCCCAGGCCCGCCATGCCCGGGATCAGCCCGGTGTTGAGATTGACCCAGCCCTGCGTCCGCGCCTTCTCCAATTCGACCCGCAGCGCCGCCTCGTCGAGGAAGCCGCGATCGAGCAGGCGCGGCACGTTGAAGCGGATCACCGCCTCGCGCTCGGCCTCGGGCAGATGGGCGAGGATGGCCAGACTCCCCTGCCCCAGGCCGAGCGGCACTTTACCGCCGATATCGCCGGTGAAGGAGCGGATCGGGAATGGTCCCTCGATCCGATCGAGGCAGACCGCATCATAGCCGTTGCGCACCAGCAGAAAGATCGTGTCGGTCAGCGTGGCCGAGAGGCGCAGCAGCACCGGCTTGGCGAGATCGCGCAGGCCATCGGCGTGGCCGGCGCGCGCCGCCAGCACGAAGAAGTCGAGCGCCAGCCGGTAGCGCTTGCCGATCTGCTCGACGAAGCCCTCGGCGGCGAGGTCCTGCAAGGCGCGATGCGCCGTCGGCTGGCTGCAGCCGGCCTGCTCGGCGAGATCCTTCAGGCGGATACCGCCGGCCTCGGCTGCCCCGACGAGGCGCAGCAGGCCGAGCGCACGGCGCAAGCTTGAGAGAGGCTCGGCAGAATCGATCATCCGTCCACGCTAATCGCCTTCGGATAGCACCGCAATAAATTTCATATATCGGAATTTATGAGATAAAAATTCTTTCATATGGAATTATGCATTGACGAAATTCCACTGCTCCGGCTTCTGGAACGCACGAGGGCAAGAGACCCCGACGAGCGGGCGGGGCGAGCCAAGCGGGAGAGGTCATGGGCTTCCTGACGCTGGAGAAGCTGAGCAAGGTCTATGGCGACTTTGCCGCCGCGCGCGACATCGACCTCAGCGTCGCCAAGGGCGAGTTCGTCTCGCTGCTCGGCCCTTCCGGCTGCGGCAAGACCACGACGCTGCAGATGATCGCCGGGCTGGTCGAGCCGACCACCGGAACGATCATGCTCGATGGCCGCGACATCACCAGTGAGACACCGAACAGGCGCGGGCTCGGCATCGTCTTCCAGAGCTATGCGCTCTTCCCGCACATGACGGTGGCGCAGAACGTCGCCTTCGGCCTGGAGATGCGCAAGGTCGCCAAGGCCGAGCGCGACGAGCGGGTTGCGACCATGCTCGGCCTCGTCCATCTCGGCGGCTTCGCCGAGCGCTATCCGCGCCAGCTCTCCGGCGGCCAGCGCCAGCGCGTCGCCATCGCCCGCGCCCTCGTGATCCAGCCGCCGGTGCTGCTGCTCGACGAGCCGCTCTCCAATCTCGACGCCAAATTGCGCGAGGAGATGCAGTTCGAGTTGCGCCGCATCCAGCAGCGTGTCGGCACCACCACGATCATGGTGACGCATGACCAGGCCGAGGCGCTCTCGATCAGCGACCGCGTCGTCGTGATGGAGCAGGGCCGGATGACGCAGGTCGACGCGCCCTACAAGCTCTACGAGAACCCGGCGACACCGTTCATCTCCACCTTCGTCGGCAAGATGAACCGGCTCGAAGGCACCTGGCGCAAGGGCGCGGCGGAGATCGCCGGCATCGCACTGCAGGCGGAGGCTGGCGGCCTCCAGGAAGGCCAGGCCGTCGCGCTCTCGGTCCGCCCGGAAAAGATCATGCTCAAGCCGCCCGGACAGGGGCGCGTAGACGGCACCATCGCCAACCGCTTCTTCCTCGGCAGCGCCTGGCTGTTCACGGTCGAGACGCCGGCCGGCGCAGTCCTGGTCTCGGCGCCGAACGATGGCGATGAGCCGGCCCGCGAAGGTGCGAAGGTTGCGCTCGACTGGGCCGTGGCGAGCCAGCGTATCGAGAAGTTGGCGCAGGGAGCGACGGCATGAGCGTCGGGCGCTCCGCGGCGACACCGTTCTGGCTCGCCGGGCCGGGCGCGCTGCTCTTCACCGGGCTGATCATCCTGCCGCTCGTGCTGACGGTGATCCTCTCCTTCCACGTCTACGACCACACGACCGGCATCAAGAACGAGTTCACG
Organism: Allobosea sp. NPDC003192; assembly: GCF_050275675.1. Lineage (NCBI taxonomy): Bacteria > Pseudomonadati > Pseudomonadota > Alphaproteobacteria > Hyphomicrobiales > Alloboseaceae > Allobosea > Allobosea sp. NPDC003192. The sequence goes on along the minus strand of NZ_JBNNPK010000002.1, from coordinate 168,915 downwards.
CTCGCCCATTACGCAGCGGTGTTCTCGGACGACTACTATCTCGGCATCTTCTGGCGCACGCTCCGGCTCGCCGCGCTGACCACGCTGATCTGCGCCGTCATCGGCGCCCCCGAGGCCTATATCCTGTCGCGGATGCGCGATCCCTGGCGCTCGGTCTTCCTCCTGGTGATCATCGGGCCACTCTTGGTCTCGGTCGTGGTCCGCGCCTTCGGCTGGAGCATGCTGCTCGGCTCGACCGGCCTGGTGAACCAGGCCCTGCAGGGCCTCGGCTTCGACAGCGTGCGCCTGCTCTACACCGAGACCGCGATCGTGATCGCGCTCGTCCACGTCATGCTGCCCTTCATGGTGATTCCGGTCTGGACCGCGCTGCAGAAGCTCGATCCGATGGTCGAGGCCGCCGCCTGGAGCCTCGGCGCCTCGCATTTCACCGCCTTGCGCCGGGTCGTGCTGCCGCAGGTCTCGCTCGGCATGCTTTCGGGCAGCCTGATCGTCTTCGGCCTCTCGGCCTCGGCCTTCGCCATTCCCGGCCTGCTCGGCGGGCGCCGGCTCAAGATGGCGGCGACTTTGGTCTATGACGAATACATGCACGAGCTGAACTGGCCGCTCGGCGCGACGATCGCGATCATCGTCCTCGCCGCCAATCTCGTGATCATGCTGGCCTATAATCGCGTCATCGAGACGCGCGCCCGCAAGGCCTTGGGGTGAGATCGATGCAGAAGAACGGCCCCGTCGCGCTCCTCTTCCATACCCTCGTCGTCGCCTTCGTGCTGGCGCCGCTCGTGGTGATCTGCCTCGTCGCCTTCACACCGGAGAACACGCTCTCGATCCCGACCACCAGCTTCTCGCTGCGCTGGTTCCGCGAGATCTTCCGCCATCCCGATTTCGTCGCCTCCTTCGTCAACAGCCTCTGGCTGGCGACGCTCGCCGCGACGCTTTCGGTCGCGATCTCGGTACCGGCCGCGCTCGCCATCGACCGCTACGACTTCCCTGGCCGCGATGCGCTGAACGCGCTCTTCCTCTCGCCGCTGATCATCCCGCATCTCGTGCTCGGCGTCGCTTTCCTGAGGCTCTTCGCGCTGATCGGCGCGACCGGCAGCTTCGCCTGGCTGGTGGCGTGCCATGTCGTGGTGATCACGCCCTATGTCCTGCGCCTCGTGATGGCCGCCTTCACTGGGCTCGACCGCTCGGCCGAGCAGGCGGCGATGACGCTGGGCGCCTCGCACTGGACGGTGTTCCGCCGCGTCACCGCGCCGATGATCCTGCCCGGCATCACCGGTGGCTGGCTGCTCGCCTTCATCAACAGCTTCGACGAGCTGACCATGTCGATCTTTGTGACTTCGCCGCAGACCGTAACTCTGCCGGTGCGGATGTACATGTACGCAACGGAATCGATCGACCCGATGATGGCTGCGGTCTCGGCGCTGATGATCGCCCTCACCGCCGGCGCCATGCTGGTGCTCGACCGGGCCTTCGGCCTCGACAAGATCCTCGTCGGGCAGAAGTGACATGCCGTTATTGCATCGCCTTGTTCGGGCCGACCATCCGGCCATCCCCTTCACCCTCGACGGCGTCGCTTGCGAGGGCCGCGCCGGCGACACCGTACTGACCGCGATCCTGACCCAGGCCGAGCGGCTGCGCCTGTCGGAATTCTCGGCCTCGCCGCGCGCCGGCTTCTGCCAGATGGGCGCCTGCCAGGATTGCTGGGTCGTGCTCGAAAGCGGCGAACGCCTGCGCGCCTGCTCGACAACGCTGACCGCTGGCATGCGCATCCTCAGCCGCCGCGCGAGGGCGGCATGAACGGACATTCGGCGAGCGAGCGCCCGCAGCCGCTGATCGTCGGCGCCGGCCCGGCCGGCATCCGTGCTGCCGAGGCGCTGGTCGCGGCGGGCCTGCGCCCGCTCATCGTCGACGAGGCGCCCGCCTGCGGCGGCCAGATCTATCGCCAGCGCCTGGTTCCGGACGGACGCTCCACCAGCGATCTCTACGGCTCGGAAGCGGAGAAGGCCAAGGCGCTGCATCGCGACTTCGCCGCGCTCGACGGCAAGCTCGACTACTGGCCGCAGGCGCTGCTCTGGAATCTGCGCGACGGCCGGGCCGACATCATGGTCGCGGGCACGAGCCGGCAGGTCGCCTATGACGGGCTCGTCCTAGCCACCGGCGCCACCGACCGCATCCTGCCGATCCCGGGCTGGACCTTGCCCGGCGTCTTCACCCTGGGCGGCGCCCAGATCGCGCTGAAGAGCCAGGGCTGCGCCATCGGCTCGAAGATCGTCTTCCTCGGCTCCGGCCCGCTGCTCTATCTCGTCGCCTGGCAGTACATGAAGGCCGGCGCCAAGATCGTGGCCGTGCTCGACACCGCGCCCTTCGCCGCCAAGTTCAACCTGCTGCGTGGGCTGCCGCTCTTCCCGGCGATCGTGCTGCGCGGCATGCGGATGACTGCCGAACTGAAGCTAGGCGGCGTCGCCCTGCATTACGGTGTCGCCGATGTCCGCATCGAGGGCAAGAACGCCGTCGAGGCGATCGCCTGGCGCCAGGACGGGATGGAGCACAGGCTCGCCTGCGACGGCATCGGCTACGGCCTTGCCCTACGCTCTGAAACGCAAGCAGCCGATCTCGCCGGCTGCCGCTTCACCTTCAACCCACGCGACCGAACCGCCCTGCCCGAGCGCGACGCCGCCGGTCGTACCAGTGTCCCCGGCGTCTACCTCGCCGGCGACGGCGCCGGTATCGCCGGAGCGGATGCGGCCGAACGCGCGGGCGAACGCGTCGCGCTCGCTCTGCTGCAGGATCGCGGCCTGCCGCATGATGCCGGCCGCGCCGCCGCGCTCGAGGCGGAGCTCGCCCGCATCGGCCGCTTCCGCGAGGTGCTCGAGGCCGCCTTCCCCTTCCCGGCGCACTGGATACAGGACATCGCCGATGCGACGACGCTTTGCCGCTGCGAGGAGGTCACCGCCGGCGAGGTCCGCGCCGCCATCAGCCGCTTCGGTGTGCACGAGCTCAACCGGCTGAAGGCGGTGAGCCGCATCGGCATGGGCCGCTGCCAGGGCCGCGTCTGCGGCGCCGCCGCGGCCGAATTGCTGGCGCATGAAACGGGGTTCGGCATCGACGCCGTCGGTCGCCTCCGCAGCCAAGCGCCGATCAAGCCGGTGCCGCTGACGCTCGCGCTCGCGGCACAGCAGGAGGCGGCGGAATGAGCCGGCGCCTCACAGTCGACGTCGCGATCATCGGCGGCGGCCTCGTCGGCTCCTCGGCCGCGCTGGCGCTGCGCGGCATGGGCTTTTCGGTCGCTTTGCTCGACAAGGGTTTTTGCGGCGCGCAGGCCTCTGGCGTGAACTATGGCGGCGTGCGCCGCCAGGGCCGCCCCGTCGAGCAATTGCCGCTGTCGCAGCGGGCACATGCGATCTGGCCGCGGCTAAAGGCGCTGATCGGCATCGATGGCGAGTTCCTGCGCTCCGGCCATCTCAAGCTCGCCCGCAACGAGGCCGACATGGCCGCGCTCGAGACTTACGCCGAGGCCGTTGCCGAACAGGGCCTCGACCTCGAGCTGATCGGCCATAACGGCCTGCGCGAGCGCTTCGGCTGGATCGGCGACGGCGTCGTCGGAGCCTCCCTTTGCGCCGGTGACGGCCACGCCAACCCGCGCCTGGTCGCGACGGGCTTTGCTGCCGCAGCACGCCGGGTCGGCGTCGAGGTGCTGGAGAACACCGCCGTCGAAGGCGCGACGCGCGATGGCGGGGGCTTCGCGCTGGAGGCTGCCGGCAACCTCACGCTCCGGTCCCGCTTCGTCATCAACAGCGCCGGCGCCTGGGCCGGACCGTTCGCCGAGGGCTTCGGCGAACCGGTGCCGCTGTCGCGCATCTATCCCTCCATGGTCGTCACCGAGCCGATGGAACAGGTGATGTCGGTCAATATCGGCATGGAAGGCGGCGGCATCTATGCCCGCCAGGTCGAGCGCGGCAATGTCGTGGTCGGCGGCGAGCGCGCTCTGCCCCTGGCCGATGCCGATTTCTCGCGGCCTCGCGGCAACGGCGCCATCACGATCATGAACAACGCCGCCACGCTCTTCCCCGGCCTGCGCCACGCCCAGGCGATCCGCTTCTGGAGCGGCACGGAAGGGGCGATGCCCGACAAGAACCCGGTGATCGGTCCGAGCGCGACGACGCCCGGCCTGATCCATGCCTTTGGCTTCACCGGCGCCGGCTTCCAGATCGCACCGGGTGTCGGCGAGGTCATCGCCGAGCTCGTCCGGGATGGCGAGACGCCGACACCGATCGCAGCCTTCTCGATCGATCGCTTCAGAGAGAATTCCGCCCGCACCGACGCTGGCTCGGGTGCGGGGCAAAACCAAGAGCCGCACAACGCAGGGGAGTTGAGACCATGACCAGCTATCGCACAATCCTGGCCGCCGGCGTCGCCACCATGACGCTTGCCGCCGCGGGCAGCGCCTTCGCCCAGTCGAAGACGCTCTATGTCGGCATGAACGGCGGCAATTTCGAAAAGACCTTCACCCAGGCCGTCTTCCCGGATTTCGAGAAGGCCAACGACGTCAAGGTCGTGGTCGTGCCCGGCACCTCCTCGGACATCCTCGCCAAGGCGACCGCGGCCAAGGACAAGCCGCAGATGCACGTGATGTTCCTCGATGACGGCGTCATGGTCCGTGCCATCGGCGCCGGCCTCTGCGAGAAGCTGAAAGAGGGTCCGGAAATGGCCGATCTCGCCCCCGGCACGCGGATGAAGGACGACATGGCCGTCGGCATCGATCTCGGCATGACCGGGCTCGGCTACAACAAGAAGCTGTTCGACGAGAAGGGCTGGCCGGCGCCGACCTCGTGGATGGACCTCGCCGATCCCAAGTACAAGGGCAAGGTCGTGTTCCAGTCCGCCTCGGCCTCCTCCTTCGGCCTGCACGCCTTCCTGATGTTCAATCGCATCCAGGGCGGCACCGAGGCCAATGTCGAGCCGGGCTTCAGCAAGTTCCGCGACACGATCGGCAAGAACGTGCTCGAATTCATCCCGAGCTCGGCCAAGATCGCCGAGATGGCGCAGACCGGGGAGGCCGCGATCTTCCCGCTGACGCCGACCGGCATCTCGACGCTGAAGGACAAGGGCATCGCCGTCGAATACGCCCAGCCCAAGGAAGGCTCGGTCGTGCTGATGGTCGCCCAATGCGTCATCGCCAAGAATTCCGAGCCGGAGCTGGCACAGAAGCTCGCAGCCTACCTGCTCTCGCCCGAAGCCCAGTCCAAGGCGCTCGCCGCCGGCAACATCGTGCCCTCGAACGTCAAGGCGAAGGCCTCGACGCCCGAGGCCGAGAAGAAGCTCGAAGCCTTCCACGGCAACATGAAGACCGCCGTCACTCTCGACTGGGACCAGATCAACGCCAAGCGGCCGGAGTGGAACAGCCGCTGGAACAAGATGATCGAGCGCTGAGCCTCATCACGACGCGCCTTCCATAATCAACAACCTCATCCTGAGGAGCAGCCTTCAGGCTGCGTCTCGAAGTATGGTCCAGATGGCTCCAGAGCCTCCTGGAGCGCCCTTCGAGACGGCCGCTGACGCGGCCTCCTCAGGATGAGGGCTATGGGTTCCAGACGGCAAACAAGCCCGCCCGACCGATCCAGTTTGACAGAAGACGCGTCCCCGCTACAGTCCTGCAATCGATTACATCGCGGCATTCGCGATGGATTGCGAGCTCCGCCAAGGGGCCGCGCTGTCGGGAGGGTCGCGATGAAGACCATGAAGGGCCCTGGCCTTTTCCTCGCCCAGTTCGCCGGCGACGAAGTGCCGTTCAACTCGCTCGACGCGATCGGCCGCTGGGCCGCCTCGCTCGGCTACAAGGGCGTGCAGATCCCGAGCTGGGACGCCCGCCTGTTCGACCTCGCCAAGGCCGCCGAGTCCGACGCCTATTGCGACGAGGTCAAGGGCATGCTCGCCCAGTACGGCCTCTCGATCACCGAGCTTTCGACCCATCTCCAGGGCCAGCTCGTCGCGGTCCACCCCGCCTTCGACGAGGCTTTCGACGGCTTCGCCGTCCCTGCCGTGCGCGGCAATCCGAAGGCGCGGCAGGAATGGGCGGTCGAGCAGATGAAGCTCGGCGCGAAAGCCTCGCGCCGGCTCGGCCTCTCCGCCAATGTCAGCTTCACCGGCGCGCTGGCCTGGCCCTTCGTCTACCCCTGGCCGCAGCGGCCGGCGGGATTGGTCGAGACCGCCTTCGAGGAGCTCGGCAAGCGCTGGCGCCCGATCCTTGATGCCTTCGACGAGGCCGGCGTCGACCTCTGCTACGAGATCCACCCCGGCGAGGACGTCCATGACGGGGCCACCTTCGAGCGCTTCGTCGACGCGGTCGGCGGCCACCGCCGGGCCTGCATCAACTACGATCCCAGCCATTTCCTGCTGCAACAGCTCGACTATCTCGCCTTCATCGATATCTACCATGAGCGCATCAAGGCCTTCCATGTGAAGGATGCCGAGTTCAATCCGAACGGCCGCGTCGGCGTCTATGGCGGTTACGAGCCCTGGGTCGACCGCGCCGGCCGCTTCCGCTCGCTCGGCGACGGCCAGGTCGATTTCGGCGGCATCTTCTCGAAGCTGGCACAGTACGACTACGACTCCTGGGCCGTGCTGGAATGGGAATGCGCCCTGAAGCACCCCGAGGACGGCGCGCGCGAGGGCGCGGAGTTCATCGCCGCTCACATCATCCGCGTCACCGAAAAAGCCTTCGACGATTTTGCCGCAGGAGGTACCGACGAGGCGGCCAATCGGCGCATGCTGGGTCTTGGCCGCTGACGGAGGCGCTGATGGCGATCGAAGGCTCGACGACGCAAAAGCTCAACCGCCGCCTGCGCCTCGGCATGGTTGGCGGCGGGCGTGGCGCCTTCATTGGCGCGGTGCATCGCATCGCCGCAAGGTTGGACGACCGCTGGCGGCTCGTCGCTGGCGCGCTCTCCTCCGATCAGGAGCGCGGGCGTCTCTCGGGCGAAGACCTGCTGCTCGATCCCGCCCGCCTCTATGCCGATGCCGACGAGATGGCCAAGCGCGAGAAACGGCGCAAGGACGGCATCGACGCGGTCGCGATCGTCACGCCGAACCACGCCCATGCGCCGGCGGCGAAAGCCTTCCTCAAGGCCGGCATCCATGTGATCTGCGACAAGCCGCTGACGACGACGCTGCGCGAGGCGGAAGCGCTCGCCAAGCTGGCGCAGGACAGCGGCCTGATCTTCGCGGTCACCCACAACTACACCGGCTATCCGCTGGTCCGGCAGGCCAAGGCCATGGTCGCCGAGGGTGCGCTCGGGAAACTGCGGGTCGTCCAGGTCGAGTACGCACAGGATTGGCTCGCCACGAAGCTCGAAGAGAGCGGCCAGAAGCAGGCGGCCTGGCGCACCGATCCGGCCAAATCCGGCCCGGCCGGCGCCATCGGCGACATCGGCAGCCACGCCTTCAACCTCGCCGAGTTCATCGCCGGCGACGAAATCGAGGCGCTCGCGGCCGAGGCGCATGTCTTCGTCGAGGGCCGCCGGCTCGACGACAACGCCCATATGCTGCTGCGCTTCAAGAACGGGGCACGCGGCATGCTCTGGTGCAGCCAGGTTGCAGCCGGGCAGGAGAACGGCCTGCGCATCCGCCTCTATGGCGAGAAGGGCGGGCTCGAATGGCAGCAGGAGAATCCGAATCTCCTGATCCATTCGCCGCTCGGCGAGCCGCCGCGCCTGATCCGCCGCAACGGCGCCGGCGCCTATCCGGTCGCCAATGCAGCCTCTCGCGTCCCCGCCGGCCATCCGGAGGGTTATCTCGAAGGCTTCGCCCAGCTCTACGCCGATATCGCCGAGCAGATCACGACCCGGATCGAGGGACGCGAAGCCGCCACCTTCTCGACTCTGGTGCCGACCGTCGCCGACGGGGTCCGCGGTGTGCGTTTCATCGAGGCGGCCGTGCGCTCCTCGGCCAAGGGCGCGCGCTGGCTGAAGCTCTGACACCGACGATCGCGCTTGTCCTCCCGGCCAGCCGCACGGCATAAGCAGCGCCGACGACAGAGAGGACGACGCCATGGAATTCCGCCCCGATATCGGCCAGCTCTCGCCGACCGTGCGCGAGCATCTGGCGCCGGCCAACCTGCTGCGCGCCGGCATCAACCTCTCGAACTTCCTGCTGGTCTCCAGCCGCGGCCCGCAGGGCGAGCCGCAAGGTGTCTCGCCCGACATGGCCCGCGCGCTCGCCGATCTCATCGGCACCGGCCTGCGCTATGTGCCTTACGAAAATCCCGGCCTGCTCGCCGACGCCGCGCCTTGCGACGAATGGGATGTTGGGCTGATCGGCGCCGAGCCGCAGCGGGCCGAGGCGATCAGCTTCACGCCTGCCTATGCCGAGATCGAGGCGACCTATCTGGTCCGCGAGGCCTCGCCGCTGCGCGAGATCGCCGATGTCGATGCTGAGGGCGTCCGCATCGCGGTCAGTGGCCGCGCCGCCTATGGCCTCTGGCTCGACCGCAATATCCGCCGGGGCGAGCTCGTCCGCTCCGGCTCGCTCGACGATTCCGCTGCCGACTTCGTCTCCAAGGAGCTCGATGCGCTGGCGGGCCTGCGCCCGCGCCTGCTCAAGGATGTGCAGGCGATCCCCGGCACGCGCATCCTCGACGGCCACTTCATGAGCGTGCAGCAGGCGATCGGCGTGCCCAAGGCCAAGGCCGAAGCAGCGGCCTACCTTGCCAAATTCGTCGCTGCAGCGAAGGAATCGGGCTTCGTCGCCGCGCTGATCGCAAAGCATGGCGTACAGGGACTGAGCGTCGCGCGCTGATATCAGGCGTCATTCTCGGGCAGAGCGCAGCGCAGACCCGAGAATCTCAGGGCAAGAAGGCATGGAGCCTCATCCGGCATGAGATGCTCGGGTCAAGCCCGAGCATGACGGCGGACGTCAGGTCCCGTCCGTCCCGGCGCCGCAGACCAGCGCGCAGACCTTGCTGCCCGACGCGGGCACGAAACGCTTCGCCTGCAAGGCCGCGACCGCCGCCGCCCCCGAGAGGTCGGCAGCGATGCCGAACTCGAACCAGAGCGATTGCGCCGCCTGCTCCATCTCCGCGTCGCTGACCAGCACGATCTCGTCGACATTTTTGGCGACGGCCTCATAGATCGCCTGGTCGGTGCGCCGGCACGACATGGTCGCGACGCGCGTCTCCAGCTTGTCGAGCGTCACCAGCTTGCCGGCTTCGAGGCAAGCATGCAGCGTCGGCGAGCCATAGGGCTCGATGCCGATGATGCGCGTCTGCGGCCGCAGCGCCTTCACCGCGGTGGAGAGGCCCGTGATCAGCCCGCCGCCGCCGATCGCGACGAGAATGACGTCGACGTCGGGCATCTCGTCGAGGATGTCGAGACCGAGCGTGCCCTGGCCGGCGACCACCACGGGGTCACTGAACGGATGGGCATAGGTCGCGCCGGTCTCCCTGGCGTAGGCGAGCGCTGCGGCATTGGCGTCGTCCCAGATCGCCCCGACGATCTCGACCTCGGCGGCCCAGCGTTTCAGCTTGGCGACCTTGTCGGCGACGACATTGGACGGCAGGAAAATCTTGGCCCTGGCGCCGAGCACATGGGCGGAGCGGGCGATGGCGAGCCCGTGATTGCCGCCTGACGCCGTGACGACGCCGCGCTTGAGCGCGTCCTCCGAGAGCGTCAGCAGCCGGTTCATCGCGCCGCGTGCCTTGAACGAGCCGGCCGCCTGCAGCAATTCGAGCTTCAGCGTCACCGTGCCGCCGAAATCCTCGCGCGAGCCGAGCTGGCCATAGGGCAGGATCGGTGTCTTGCGGACATGCGGCTGGATCCGCCAGCGCGCCGCGCGGATATCGTCGAGGCCGATCACGACAGCACCCCGCGATAGGGCGCCGCCACGATCAGGCAGCAATTGCCCGGCCGGACCCGGCCCGGCTGGCGCCGCCCATAGAGAATGCCGTCGGCGGCGTAATGCAGCGTCTCCGGCGGGCGGGTCGGATCCCAGGTGCAATGGATACGACCTGCCGGCTGGCCGGCGCTGACCTTTTCGCCATTGGCGTGGAAGGGCTCGAAGACGCCGTCCGCCGTGGCGTAGACATAGGCCGCGGTTCCCGGCAGTTCGAGCACCTGCCCGCCGCCGCGGCGCGGCTCCGGCTTGTCGCGGGCGACGATGCCGAGATGATCCAGCACATTGGCGACGCCGCGCCGGCAGATCGCCAGCGCCTCCAGCGAGACGGCGCCGGCGCCAGCCATCTCGGTGCCGACCGTGACGAGGCCCTGCCGGCAGGCGGTCGCCGTCGCGGTGCGCGGCTCGCCGAGATTGGAGATCACCACCGTCATCGGCGCGTCGAAGGCCTGCACCGCCGCGACGTTGCGCTTGTGCAGCTGCGGATCATCGGTCGGCTCGACGATCGCGCTCGGAATGATGTCGAGCGAGGAGCCGCCGGAATGCAGGTCGAGGAAGGCATCGCCAAGCGGCAGGATATGGTCGCTGACGAAGGCCGAGATCTGCTGGGTGATGGTCCCGCGCGGATCGCCGGGGAAGGTGCGGTTGAAGTTGAGCCCGTCGACCGACGAGGTGCGCTTTCCCGCGATCACCGCATGGACATTGTTCGCCGGCATGAGGATCAGCCGCCCCTGAACGCGGCCGGGATCGAGATCGCGGATCAGGTCGCAGATCGCGATCGGGCCCTCGTATTCGTCGCCATGGTTGCCGCCCTCGAGGATCGCGGTCGGCCCCGAGCCGTTCTTGATGATCGCGACCGGGATCCGCGTCGCACCCCAGGCATCGTCATGCGGCGAATGCGGGATCATCAGGAAGCCGACCTGCTTGCCATCCTTCTCCGGATCGACGGTGAGGAAGGCGCTGGATGGGCGAGGGCTAGGCTTCTGGCGGGGGCTGGTCATGGCGGGGCTCGGAAAAAGCTGGGCTCGGGATTGCAGGCACGAGCGCGGGGAACCCTCTCCCGGAGGGAGAGGGCAGGGTGAGGGGTAGGCTGCCTGACCAGTGAGGCGTTGCGCTCACCGCGCGGTCGGGTTCAGGCCAACGTTTCCGATCCAACACCTCACCCCTGCCCCTCTCCTTCCAGGAGAGGGGTTCCCCGCGCCTTACGCGGGAGGCCTGTTGCCGTTTTACAGCGTCGGCAGCGGGTCCATCGGCATGTCCAGATACTTCTTGTGCAGCCGGTCGAGCTCGCCGTTGATCGAGGCGTAGAAGATGAAGCTGTCGAGCCAGCGCACGAGGTTGTGCTGGTCCATCTGCACGCCCATATGCGCCGGGCTGCGACGGATCACGAATTTGCGCTCGAACTCCTTGCTCGGGTTCTGCTTGGCGAGCGCCTGGGCGACGATCGAGTTGGTCGCGAGCAGATCGGCCTGGCCGGTGATATAGGCGGCCGCCGCGGTCGCATCGTCCTCGGTGCGCATCACATTGGCCTTGGGCGCCGATTCCGTGATGGCGAGTTCCTGCGTCGTGCCCTTGGCGGCGGCGACGCGGCTGGAGCCGAGCGTCTCCGGGCTGGTCACATTCGCCGATTTCGCGCCGTAGACGGCAAGGAAGGTGTTGGCATAGGGCGCGGTGAACTGGATCTGCCGGGCGCGCTCCGGCGACAGGCCCATCACCGAGATCACGATGTCGACCTTGTCGGTCAGCAGGAACGGAATCCGGTTGGCGCCGGTGATCTGCTGCATCTCCAGCTTCACGCCCAGGCCCTTGGCGACCATCTCGGCGAGCTCGATGTCGAACCCGATCGGCTTGCGGTTGGCATCCTGCGAGCCGAAGGGCGGGGCATCGAGCGGCACGCCGATGCGCACCACGCCCTTGGACAGGATGTCCTGGAGCTTGTCGGCCTTGGCCTCGACCGCGCCGAACGCGGCGATCGCCATCGCCGCAAGCCCTGCAAATAGTTTACGCATCTTTCTCTCCCCTCGTTGACCGCTACTGGAACCGATCGTCATTGCCTCAGTGCAGCACCGCGCTGAGGAAGGTGGTGAGTTCGGGCGTCTTCGGCTGGGCGAGCACCGCCGCGGCCTGGCCTTCTTCGTGGATGCGGCCCTCGTGCATGAACACGACACGCGAGCCGAACCTTCGGGCAAAGCCCATTTCGTGGGTGACGAGCATCATCGTCATGCCCTCCTGCGCCACGGATTCGAGCACCTTCAGCACCTCGCCGGTGAGCTCCGGGTCGAGCGCCGAGGTGACCTCGTCGAACAGCATCAGCTTCGGCCGCATGGCGAGCGAGCGCGCGATCGCGACGCGCTGCTGCTGGCCGCCGGAGAGCTGCGCGGGATAGGCGTCGAGCTTGTCCGCCAGTCCGACGCGGGCCAGCACCTCGCGGGCGACCTCGCGCGCCTCGTCCGGCTTCTGCTTCTTCACGACGCGCGGCGCGAGCGTGATGTTGTCGCTGACCGAGAGGTGCGGGAACAGGTTGAACTGCTGGAAGACGATGCCGACCTCCTGCCGGAGCTTGCGCAGGTCGGTGGCAGGATCGTTCACCTGAACGCCGTCGATGCGGATCGTGCCGGCCTGGACCGGCTCCAGCCCGTTGACGCAGCGCAGCAGCGTGCTTTTCCCCGAGCCGGAACGGCCGATCACGGCGACGACCTCGCCCTTCTCGATGTCGAGCGAGACGCCCTTCAGGACCTGGTTGGCGCCATAGCTCTTGCTGACGCCATGGATTTCAACGAGCGACATCGAGCTTCCGCTCGAGCGAGCGGCTCCATTGCGTGAGGGGGAAGCACATCGCGAAATAGATGCAGGCGACGGTGATGTAGACGGCGAAGGGCTTGTAGGTGCCGGCCGCAGTGAGCTGGCCCTCACGGGTGAGTTCGACGAAGCCGATCACTGCCGCCAGCGAAGTATTCTTGATCAGCTGCACCAGGAAGCCGACCGTCGGCGGGATCGCGATCCGGATCGATTGCGGGATGATGACGTAGCGGAGTTGCTCACCGAGCGAGAGCCCGAGCGAGGCCCCCGCCTCCCATTGCGTTCTGGCGATCGAGACCAGCGCGCCGCGCCAGATCTCGCCGAGGAAGGCCGAGCCGTAGACCGAGAAGGCGACGGCCGCGGCGATCCAGGGATTGACCGAGATGCCGGCGAGCGGCAGGCCGAAGAAGATCAGGAACAGCCAGACCAGCAACGGCGTGCCCTGGACCAGCTGGATATAGGTCGCCGAAAACCAGCGCAGCGGCGCGATCGGCAGGATACGCAGGATCGCGAGCGCCAGGCCGAGCACGGCCGAGCCGGCGAAGGCAACCGCGGTCAGCGCGATCGTCCAGCGCGCCGCCGCGATCAGGTACATCACGTCGATGAGGCCGAATTCCCGGATCATCGGACGAACACCAGGCGGTAGATCAGGGCGAACAGGCCGCGGAAGCCGATGGCGAGTGCGAGATAGAGCACGCCGATTACCGTATAGACCTCGAAATCGCGGAAGGTGCGCGACTGCACGATCGACGCCGCGTGGAACAGGTCCTGAACCGAGATCTGCGAGGCGACGCTGGTCGCCAGCATCAGCAGCACGAACTGGCTGGCGAGTGCCGGGAACATCGCCTTCAGCGCCGGGAAGACGATGATGTAGCGGAAGACCTGCAGGCCGGAGAGCCCGAGCGAATGCCCGGCCTCGACCTGCGCCTTCGGCACGGCCTCCAGTCCCGCGCGAACGATCTCGGTGGTGTAGGCGCCGAGATTGATCACCAGCGCTATCATCGCCGCCGTGAGCCCGTCGAGCCTGACGCCGAAGCTCGGCAGCCCGAAGAAGATCAGGAAGAGCTGCACCAGGAGCGGCGTGTTGCGGATGATCTCGACATAGGCGCCGACGATGCGGCGCAGCCATGCCGGGCCATAAGTCCGCCCGGCGGCGCAGAGGATGCCGATCAGAAGCCCGCCGACCATCGCGACGACGGAGAGCAGCAGCGTGATCCAGACGCCGTCGAGAATGGACTGCCAGGCCGCAAAGACGTCGCGAAACTGGAGCCCGTATTTCATCGCCGTCAGCCTTGCAGGGCCTGCGGACCATGGGCCCGCCGTCCGGATGCGCTGGATGGATGTCGCGGCGTTGCGCTCATGTCGCTCCCTCTTTACCCGGAGGCTAGTTTGGCTTCTTATTTGATGTCAAGCTTCACATATGAAACAGGCGCAGCATGAGCGTTCTCCCTGAAGCCGATCCAGACGAGAAGGCGGCCTATGCCGCTCCGGCCCTGGAGAAGGGCCTCGATATCCTCGAACTGCTCGCAGAGACCGGCGAGCCGCTCTCGACCCGTGTCATCGCCGAGCGGCTGCAGCGCTCGAAGAGCGAGATCTTCCGCATGGTCTTCGTGCTGCAACAACGCGGCTATCTCGAGCGCGAGCCGGGAACCGACCGGCTCGGCCTGTCGCGGCGCCTGTTCGACCTCGGCATCAGGACACCGGGCGGCAAGCAGCTCACTTCGGTGGTGCTGCCCCTGATGGAACGCTTCAGCGAGGAGAGCGGCCAGGCCGCCCATCTCGTCGTGCTGAGCCGGGCGCAAACCGTGGTGCTTGCCACCACCGCCGGCCATCTCGACGCCAGCGTCATCGTCCGCCCCGGCTATGGCCGCCCGGCGCTCGACGCCAATTCTGGCCTGCTCATCCTCGCCTTCCAATCGGAGGCGCGCCGGCGCGGGCTGATGCGCGAGGCGCCGCCCGAGATCAGGCAGCGCCTCGACGAACCGGCGACGCAGGCCGCGCTCGCCGAGGTCCGGGCGCTCGGGCACCGCATCGCGGCGAGCCGCGACATCCTCGCCGTCACCGACATCGCCTGCCCGGTGATCGGGCCGGCCGGCCATGCCGAGGCGGCGATCCTGGTACCCTGCCTGCAGCGCCACGGCGTCGAGACCGACGAGAATGCGATCCTGCTGGCGCTGAAGGCCTGCGCCGCAGAGGCGGGCCTGCGCCTGCCCTACGGCTAGACTAACCCGAAAAACCCGGAAAACCCGCGCAATTGCCGCAGCGCCACCCAATACTGGCCATATGCTCTCCAAGATTGCTCGCGAATTTGCGCCTAACCGACGCAAGCGCCACGGAGGAGGACGATATGGCCGAGACCGCGACGAACCCGCAGACCATCGTGATGACCGATCCGGAGTGGATCGCGCTGGAGAGCATCAACGAGGAGACGCGCCGCTTCATCTTCGGTGAGGCGATGCTGCGTCTGCTTCAGGGTCGCGGTCTGGCCGAGCCCGGCGACGAGCTCTGGAAGGTCACGCCGGAAGGCCAGCAGGCGCTCGAAGCGCGCAGCCACTGACCTCAACCCCAATTTCGCGTCACATGCGTCGTCCCGGGTGCCCTCACCCGGGACGTTCTCGTTCAAGGTCATGTCCTTAGGCGGTTGCAAGCGCCCGCCGCACAGCCCATCTCAGCGCTACGCCAACTCGCTCACGCATCCCGGACCTGACGCATGAAACGCCCCGTCACGATCACCGTCTCGCATTCGCTCGGCCGCGAGGCGGCCCGCCAGCGGCTGCAAGGCGGTGTCGGCAAGGTCCGCGACAAGCTGGGCAGCTTCGGCATGCAGCTCGTCGATGAGAACTGGCAGGGCGACACGCTGCAATTCGGCGTCGCAGCACTCGGCCAGACCGTCAGCGGCAAGGTCGAGATCGAGGACGCCCTCGTACGCGTCGAGGTGATGCTGCCCCTGATGCTCGCCATCTTCGCCGAGAAGCTCAAGCTCGGGGTCGAGAAGCAGGGCCAGATCCTGCTCGAGCACAAGCCGACCAAGACCTGAGCGTAGCCGCTGCACACCGTGTCGCAGCCTCAGTGCGACTTTTGTCTGTCGTCGAAGGTTGAATTCCCCCGCCGCGATCCGCAAAGTCGCAGGCGCCCCCTTGCCCGCCTGCCCACTGGAGACCCATGCATCACGGCCCATTGATCGCCATCATCGTCATGGGCCTCGGCCTCGCCTTCGTGTTCGGGGCGCTGGCGCAGAAGTTCAGGATTTCCCCTCTCGTCGGCTATCTCCTCGCCGGCGTCGCGGTCGGACCGTTCACCCCCGGTTTCGTCGCCGACCAGAACCTCGCCAACGACCTCGCCGAAATCGGCGTCATCCTACTGATGTTCGGCGTCGGCCTGCATTTCTCGCTGAAGGACCTGCTCTCGGTCAAAGCGATCGCGGTGCCGGGCGCCCTCGTGCAGATCGCCGCCGCGACATTGCTGGGCCTGGGGCTCGCTTTGCTGCTCGGCTGGACCGTGATCGCCGGTCTCGTCTTCGGCCTCGCGCTCTCGGTCGCCAGTACCGTCGTGCTGCTGCGTGCCTTGCAGGAGCGCCGCATCGTCCAGACCGAGAAAGGCAAGATCGCCGTCGGATGGCTGATCGTCGAGGACCTCGCCATGGTGCTGGCGCTGGTGATGATCCCGGCGGTCGCAGACGTGCTGAACGGCGGCTCCGGCACGGCAACGAGCAGCGGACCGCTGGCGACGCGCTTCGATCTCGGCCTCTGGGGCGTGCTCGGCCTGACCCTCGCCAAGGTCGCCGCCTTCGTCGCCTTCATGCTGATCGTCGGGCGCCGGCTGATCCCCTGGATCCTGCACTGGGTCGCCCATACCGGCTCGCGCGAGCTCTTCCGCCTCGCCGTGCTGGCGATCGCGCTCGGCGTCGCCTATCTCGCCGCCAGCCTGTTCGGCGTCTCCTTCGCACTCGGCGCCTTCTTCGCCGGCATGATCCTGAGCGAATCGCCGCTCAGCCATCGCGCCGCCGAGGAATCGCTGCCGCTGCGCGACGCCTTCGCCGTGCTGTTCTTCGTCTCGGTCGGCATGCTGTTCGATCCGGGCATCCTGCTGCGCGCGCCGCTCGCCCTGATCGCGACCATCGCGATCATCCTGTTCGGCAAGTCGCTCGCCGCCTGGCTGATTGTACGCGCCTTCGGCAAGCCCGATCAGGTCGCGCTGACGATCTCGGCCAGCCTCGCGCAGATCGGCGAGTTCTCCTTCATCCTCGCCGGCCTTGGCGTCTCGCTGAAGCTGCTGCCGGAACAGGGCCGCGACCTGATCCTCGCCGGCGCGATCTTCTCGATCCTGCTCAACCCGCTGATGTTCAAGCTGGTCGACCGCTTCGCCCCGCCCGACCCGGCGCCGGCCAAGCCCAAGCCGACCGAACCGAAACCTGCCGAGGCCGCGCCCGCGCCTCAGCCGGAAGCGCCGGCCGCGGCGCCGGAGCCCGAACCTGCGCCGGCCCCCGAACGAGACATCGCCCCGACGGAACTTTCCGACCACATCGTCGTCGTCGGCTATGGCCGCGTCGGCTCACTGCTCGGCGCCGGCCTGGCAGCCATGGGCGAGAAGCTGCTGGTGATCGAGGACCAGGACGACGGCGTCGCCGCCGCCCGCCGTGACGGTGCCGAGGTGCTCGTCGGTAATGCCGCCGACCCGGAAGTGCTCGGCGCTGCTGGCCTTGCGCGGGCAAAGCGCCTCTTCGTCGCCATCCCCGGCAGCTTCGAGGCCGGCCAGGTCTGCGAGCAGGCACGCAAGCAGAACCCTGGCCTGCCGATCGTCGCCCGGGCCCATTCGCTTGCCGAGGTCGAGCATCTCAAGGAATGCGGTGCCAGCCGGACCATCATGGGCGAGGCCGAGATCGCCCGCGCCATGCTGGCGCTCTGCGGCAGGAAGGGCGAGGAGCCGGCTCCGAGCACGCCGAACGCGGCCTGACCTAGCTATCTCCATCCATCAGCGGGTGGAGATCGCGCACCATGCTCTTCAGCCGCTCGTCGAGGACATGGGTGTAGATCTGCGTCGTCGCGATGTCGGCATGGCCCAGCAATTCCTGCACGACACGTAAGTCCGCGCCATTCTGCAGGAGATGGCTGGCGAAGGCATGGCGCAGCACGTGCGGCGAGACCTTGGCCGGCGACAGGCCAGCGGCGGCCGCCAGCGATTTGAGATCGCGCCCGAAGGCCTGGCGGGTCAGGTGCCCGCTCTCGCCATCGGAGGGGAAGAGCCAGCGCCCATCCGCCGCGCCCTGCTCGCGCAGCACGGCCAGATGCGCAGCAGCGGCCACGCGCGCGGCTTCGTTCAGCGGCACCAGCCGATCCTTGTCGCCCTTGCCGCGCACCACCAGGAAGCGCTCGCGGGTCGTCGCGGCCGAGAGCGGCAGCGCAATCAGTTCCGAGACGCGCAGGCCGGTAGCGTAGAGCATCTCGATCAAGCAGCGCATCCTTGACGTGCGCGCCCGCGCGGCCAGTGACTGGCCTTCCTGCTCAGCCATCTGCTGGGCCGTGCCGATCAGCTTGTCCACCTCGGCGACGCTGAGCACCTTCGGTAGCGGCCGGCCGAGCCGCGGTCCTTCGATCGCCGCGGTCGGATCGGTGCCGGCGAGGCCTTCGGTGTAGAGGAAGCGGTGGAACTGCCTGACAGCCGAGAGCCGCCGCGCCGCCGAGGAGGCCTTCAGCCCCCGTTCCGACAACTCGACCAGATAAGCGCGGACATCGTCGGCAGTGGCCGCGGCCGGCCCGCCCTGGCTGGCGGCGAAGCCGAGATAATCCTCGAGATCGCGCTCATAGGCCTCGATCGTGTTCTTGGCCGCGCCGCGCTCGGCCGCCAGCATGTCGAGGAAGCCGGTCAGCCAGGAGCGCGCTTGCTTGCTCATTTCTGCAGCTTCGAGGGCGGCACGATCTCGACCATCTCGCGCGGCTCCGGCTTCACGAAGGTGACCAGCGCGAACATGCCGCCATAGACCAGCCCGGCGATCACGGCCAGGAACGTCAGGAACTTGAACAGCGTCGGCACGGCCGGCGATTCCCCATGCACCCCAACCCGTTATTTCTGATTGGAGGCGTCGGGCGCAAGGGCCGAACCGGAGATCTGCGCGATCTGCAGCCCGCGCAGGCTGTTGCCGACGAACCAGCGCTCCGCTTGCCGCAGGTCGTCAAGGCGCAAGGGCGCCTCGCGAGCAGCACCGGTCTCGACGAGCTCACGACGTAGCACGCCCGGCAGAAGGCCATGCTCCGATGGCGGCGTCAGCAGCACACCGTCACGCTCGACGAAGATGGTGCTGCGGCTGGTCTCGGTGACGAAGCCCTGCCGATTCAGCAGCAGTGCATCGTCGCAGCCTTGCGAAGCCGCTTCGGTGAAAGCCCGTTCATAGACCGTCCGGCGCGTCGTCTTGTGGCGCAGGAAGGGATCGCCGGTATCGACTCGCTGGCTGGCGACAGCGATCCGGAGCGCCTCGCCCCATGCAGGCGGCATTGGTGCGATGGCGACCTCGAACCTGCCGTCACGGCGTAATTCGCAACGCACGCGGCGTTCCTCGCTGAGCTGGAATGGCGCCGCAGCTTCGGCGAGTTGCCGGAGCGCCTGCTCGCGATCGAACCGGAAACCCAGCGCAGCCGCCGACGTGCTCAAGCGTTCGAGATGCAATGCCAGCCGGACATAGCCGTTCGACCAGCGCAACGTCTCGATCAACCCGTAATCCCCAGCGAGATCGGTCAGCACCCGCGCCTTCAGCCGGCACTCGGCATATTCCTCGGCTGGTTTGGAATCGGCGACGATGCCGCCACCGACGCCATAGACGCCCTCGCCATCAGGCAGCAGCGTCGCGGTCCGGATGGCGACGTTGAAGCTGAGGTCGCCGTTCGGCGCGATGATGCCGAGAGAGCCGGTGTAGACCTCGCGCGGCGCGGTTTCGAGTTCCCGGATGATCTCCATCGCCCGCAGCTTCGGCGCGCCGGTGACCGAGCCGCAGGGGAACAGCGCCTGCATCTGCCCGGCCAATGACAGACCCGGCAGCAACGTGCTCGTCACCGTCGAGGTCAGTGTGTGGAAGCCCGGATAGGTCTCGACGCTGAACAGATGGGGCACCTCGACCGAGCCCTGCTCGCTGATGCGGCCAAGGTCGTTGCGCAGCAGGTCGACGATCATCAGGTTCTCGGCCCGCTGCTTCGGGTCGGCGCGGAGTCTCACTTTCGCGGCCTCATCGGCCTGAGCATCGGCGCCGCGCGCCGACGTCCCCTTCATCGGCCGGGTGACGGCGCGCCCGCCAGCGGTCTCGATGAACAGCTCCGGCGAGACCGAGAGGATGCTCGCCTCGCCTGTCGTGACCATGCCGCCATGCGCTACCGGCTGGCTCGCCCGCAGCGCGCCGTAAAGGGCGAGCGGATCGCCGGGATAGCGGAAGCGGATCGGGAAGGTCAGGTTGACCTGATAGGCGTCGCCGGCGTGGAGATAGTCGAGCACGCGCTGCACCGCCGCCGCGTGTGCTGCTTCATCCAGCCCGAACCTCAACTCGTCGAGTGGCGGCGGGCACAGCGCCGCAAAGCTTCGGTCGAGCTCAGCCGGCGCAATCTGGCGCGGCGCCTCGAACAGGCCGAACCAGAGCAGCGGCAGACGGCGCTGCGCCGGCAAAAGCCCGGCCAGCCGCGGCTCGAAGGCATATCCCAGTTCGTAGGAGAGGAAGCCCGCAGCGTGCAGGCCGCGTGCAAGACCAGCTTCGATGCAGGCAAATGCGGCAGCGATCCCGGATGGCTCGTCCGCCTCGACGATCTCGGCGGGATCGGCGAAGAGAAGCGCCTGTCCCGCCCCGCTGCGATCCTCCAGCAGCACGAAGGGCGGCCGCAATCCGGCAATTCCGCAATCCTCTCCGCGCCTCGGCATCATCAGCCCCGTCCCCCTCGTCGGCGCGCTACGAGCCCGACGGGGACGCCGGGGTCAAGCGGCAGTGTAAGGCGCATGGCGGTACCGCGATCCTCATGCTAGAGCGGGCTCAAGGAATTCATTCGATGACGATGGCGGAAACGATCGAACAGGTGGACCGGGAAGCCTTGCGGGCTGCGCTCGGCGCGCGCGCGATTGTGCTGGTGGGCATGATGGGCTCGGGCAAGAGCTCGGTCGGCAAGCGCCTCGGCGCCCGGCTCGGCCTGCCCTTCGTCGACGCCGACACCGAGATCGAGACGGCCGCCGGCATGACGATCCCGGAGATCTTCGCTCAGCGCGGCGAGAGCGAGTTCCGCGACGGCGAGCGCCGCGTCATCGCCCGCATCCTGACGACGCGCGCGCCCCTCGTCCTGGCGACCGGCGGCGGCGCCTTCATGAACGCCGACACCCGCGCCCGCATCGCCGAGCTCGGCGTCTCGATCTGGCTGAAGGCCGAGTTCGACGTGCTGATGCGCCGCGTCCGCAAGCGCAGCAATCGCCCTTTGCTCCAGACCACTGATCCGGAAGCGACCATGCGCCGGATGCTGGCCGAGCGCGAGCCGGTCTATGCGCTGGCCGACATCACGCTGATCTCGCGCGACGACCCGCACGAGGTCGTCGTCGAGGATGCCATGGCGGCGCTCGACCGCCGACTGCGCCAGGAGAACACGCAATGACCGCCCTGGCCCCGGCTGCCGCAGCGGCGGATCGCATCGTGGTGCCGGTCGCGTTGGCCGAGCGTTCCTATGACATCCTGATCGGCCGACATCAGCTCTGCGAGGCTGCCGAGACGATCGCGCGCCTGTCGCCGGGCGCTCGTGCCGCCATCGTCACCGACGAGAATCTCGCCGCACTGCATGCGCCGGCGCTCGAATCCTGCCTGCACCGGGCCGGCATCACCACGACGCGCCTGACCGTTCCGCCGGGCGAGGCGACCAAATCCTATGCCCGCTTCATCGAACTCTGCGACGGTCTGCTCGCCGCCAAGATCGAGCGCAACGACCTCGTCATCGCGCTCGGCGGCGGCGTCGTCGGCGATCTCTCGGGCTTCGCGGCCTCGGTGCTGCGCCGAGGCGTACGCCTGGTGCAGATTCCGACCAGCCTGCTCGCCCAGGTCGATTCCTCCGTCGGCGGCAAGACTGGCATCAATTCCAGCCATGGCAAGAACCTGATCGGCGCCTTCCACCAGCCGGCATTGGTGGTCTGCGACACCGCGCTGCTCGACACGCTGAGCGAACGCGAATTCAAGGCCGGCTATGCCGAGGTGGTGAAGTACGGACTGATCGACGATCTCGCCTTCTTCGACTGGTGCGAGGTCAACTGGCGCCGCGTCATGGACGGCGGTCCCGAGCGCGATCATGCCGTCGCGACCGCCTGCCGAGCCAAGGCCGCGGTGGTCGCGCGCGACGAGCGCGAGGACGGCGATCGCGCCCTGCTCAACCTCGGCCACACCTTTGCCCATGCTCTGGAGCGTCTGACGCGCTACGATTCCACACGCCTCGTCCATGGCGAGGCGGTCGCGATCGGGCTTTGCCTCGCCTTCCGCTTCTCCCAGCGCCTCGGCCTCTGCTCCGGCCAGGATGCCGGCCGCGTCGCCGCTCATCTCGCCGCCGTCGGGCTGCCGACCCGGTTGCAGGACGTGCCCGGCGGTCCAGGAACTGCGGCGGAGATCGTCGAGGCAATGACCCAGGACAAGAAGGTCAAGCGTGGCGCGCTGACTTTCATCCTGGCGCATGGCATCGGCAAGAGCTTCATTGCGCCCGGTGTCGCCACCGAGGCGGCGCACGACTTCATCGAGAGCGAACTCGCGGGGGCCTGACCGCTTCCTCCATGGTAGCCATTCCCCATCTCGACCCCTGGCTGGCCATCGCCGTCGTCGCGCTCGGCGTGTTCCTGACCGGCTTCCTCGCCGCGGCCGATGCTGCGCTCCACGCGATCTCGCGCGCCAGACTCATCCAGCAGGAGAAGGCCGGCAGCCGCCGCGCCGCGATCGTCCTGCGCGTGCTCGGCGATCGCGAGCGCCTGAGCGGCGTCTTCCTGCTGGCCCGGACACTGGTGAAGACCGCAACGGCGAGCTTCGCCGCCTATGCCGCGCTCGCCTCCTTCGGCGTCAGCGGTGCTGCGGGCCTTGCGATCGCGGTCGCACTCATCGTCGTCGTGTTCGGCGAGCTCGCGCCGCGCATGGCGGCCGTCGCCGAGCCCGAGCGTATGGCGCTCAAGCTGGTGCGGCCGGTGGCGCGCCTGCTCGCTCTGCTCGGCCCGCCGGTCCGGCTGATGCAATGGCTGGCGCGGCGCGCGCTCGGCCTGTTCGGCCTGCGGATCGACTCGCAACGTCCAGTGCTGGCGATCGACGAGATCCTGCGCGACCAGGTCGAGTTGATGCGCCAGGAAGGCACGGTCGAGAAAGCTGACGGCGACATGGTCAGCGGCCTGCTCGACCTGAAGCAGCTCGAAGTCGCCGATGTGATGATCCACCGCACCAAGATGCGTACGATCAATCTCGATCTCGGCCCCGAGGCGATCGTCCGCGAAGTACTGGCCTCGCCCTATACCCGCATGCCGCTCTGGCGCGACAAGCCCGAGAACATCGTCGGCATCCTGCACGCCAAGGACCTGCTGCGCGCGCTCGACGCCGCCGGCGGCGACGCCTGCAAGCTCGATGTCGCGGTGATCGCGCTGGAGCCCTGGTTCGTGCCGGTGAACACGCCGTTACCGGAGCAGCTCAAGGGATTCCTCGCCCGCAAGACGCATTTCGCCCTCGCCGTCGACGAGTATGGCGAGGTGATGGGACTGGTGACGCTCGAGGACATCCTCGAGGAGATCGTCGGCGACATCCGCGACGAGCACGACGTCGCCGTACCCGGCCTGCGCCAGCAACCGGACGGGGCGGTCATCGTCGATGGCGGCGTGCCGATCCGCGATCTCAACCGGGCGATGGACTGGCAATTGCCCGACGACGAGGCGACGACCATCGCCGGCCTCGTCATCCACGAGGCCCGCGCCATTCCCGATGCCGGTCAGGCCTTCACCTTCCACGGCTTCCGTTTCGAGGTGATGCGCAAGAGCCGCAACCGGCTGACGGCGCTCCGGGTTGCGCCGGCCGGCAACGTCGCACCGCCCGAGGCAGATGCGGCGACCGCCGCGGTCAGGGGCTGAACACCAGCACCAGGAAAACGAAGAACACCGACAGATGCACCGCCCCCTCCAGCATGGTGGTGCGCGTGCCGGTAAAGGTCAGCGTGCTCAGGAGCAGCGTCATCGACAGGATGACCATGTTGGTGCCGGACAGGCCGAGCACCACCTCCTGCCCGGTGATGAGGCCGATGACCAGCACCGCCGGAACGGTCAGGCCGAGCGTCGAGGCCGCGGCGCCGAGGCAGAGGTTGATGGCGCGCTGCAGCTGGTTGGTGGTGATCGCGCGCAGCGCCGCGATGCATTCGGGCGTGAACACCACCATGGCGATCAGGATGCCGCCGAGCGCAACCGGCGCACCGAGCTTGGCGATGCCGAAATCGAGCACGACAGCGAGGCTCTTCGCCAGGATGACGATCGGCAGGATGTTGGCGAGCAGCAGGACGACATGGGACCGCGTCGAGCCTTCCGAGGGCGGATGCGGCGGCTCCTCGGCCGGCTCGGCACCGGGCGCTGGTGCTGGCATGCGTTCCTGATCGGGCTGCATCCTGGCCCGGGCGTAGGCCGCACCATAAGGCATGTTCGATTCGCCCGCCGGCTCCTTGAAGAAGACACTGTGGCGGCCGGTCTGCAGGACCAGGAAGGCGCCGTAGAGCAGCAAGGTGAAGAGCGAGAAGGCGATCGACTGGAACGTCGTCAAAGTACCGTCCGCGGTCGAGGCGGTGAAGTTCGGCAGCACCAGCGGAATCAGCGTCAGCGGGATGATCACCGCGAGATAGGCCGAGGCGCCCTTGAGATTGTAGCTCTGTGAGAAGTGCCTGAGGCCGCCGATGAAGAGGCCGATGCCGACGACGCCGTTGAGCACGATCATCAGCACCGCGAACATCGTGTCGCGCCCGAGCGTCGGCGCGCCCTTGGCACCCAGCATCACCGCCGAGATCAGCGCCACCTCGATGATGACGATCGAGAGCGTCAGGATCAGCGTGCCATAGGGCTCGCCGAGCCGGTGGGCGATCTCCTCGGCCTCGTGCACCACGCCGAAGGCCGACCAGACGATGATACCGAGCAGCCAGGCGAAGATCAGCAGTGACGGCAAGGGCGCACCAAGCTGTGCGAGCAGCGTGCCGCCGAAGAGCTGGAAGGCTGCGACCGAGGTCCAGGCGCAGGCGAGGCGGGCGATCATCATGTCGGGCAATGAATCCGTATTGAAAGGAGACCGGCGAATAAGCGCCGAAAATGATCTCACAACGGCACGCCTGTGACACGCGATTGTTGACTGGCTCGGGGATCGGCGCCGGAAGAGCCACGGCGGAGTGGCGATCAGCCCAGCTTCGCCAGGAAATCGGTGGCCCTGTAGCCGTCCGGCGTACCGTCCAGGATGATCGCCGCGCTGCGCGAATTGCGCGTCCGGAGCGGCAGGATCGCCTGATAGGCCGGCGAAGCGTACCAGGCATGGGCAGCGCCACGGTCGGGAAAGGCGATGACGACGAGGTCGCCTTCCCACGGCCCCTCCATCACCTCCGGCGTCACGCCATGGATCAGGAAGCGACCGCCGAAGGGCGTGAGGGTCTCGTCGATCAGGCGGATATAGTCGACGATCTCGGGGTTGAGATCGACGTCGCGCAGATGGGCGATGGCATAGGCGGTCATGATGGCTTCCTCGCTTGCGAACGGCCGCTGCGGCCGGTGTCGCGAGAAACCATGCCCGCCAAGGAGCGGCAGGTCGATTACGCCACGGGTAATCGAAGCCGCGCCGCTTCAGTGCTTCGCGAAGGCGTCCAGGATCGCCCCGCCTTCCGCTCCGGCCTTGCCGCGCCAGTCCGCGACCGCGGCCTTGCCGGCAGCCTCGAGCCGCTGCGTCAGATCGGCCGGCAGCTTCGCATGGATGGTGACGCCATTGGCGCGCATGCGGGCATAGTTCTCGTCGAGCCGCGTCCTGATCGCGCTCCACTGCCGCCGCTCGGTCTCGGCCGCAGCCTCGTCGACGACCTGTCTGAGATCGGCCGGCAGCGCCTCGTAGGCTTTGAGATTCACCGTCGCCAGCGAGATCGGCAGCGCGTAGTTCACCTCGCTGAAATGCGGCAGGAACTGCCAGAGATTGCGCCCGGCCCCGCCATCCCCCGATGACAGCACAGCCGTGACCGAACCGTCCTTCACCTTCGGCATGGCGTCGGCGAAGGACAGGTTCACCGCCTTGGCGCCGGCATTGCCCATCACCGTGGTCGAGGTCGCGTCATAGGTGCGGATCGACAGGCCGTCGAGATCCCTGGCCGAGGTTACCGGCTCCTTCGACCAGATGCCGGAGGCCGGCCACGGCGTGGTATAAAGGATGCGCTGGCCATAACCGGCTAAGACCTTGGCATAGGTCGGGCCGGCGATCTCGGTCAGGCGCTTCGCATCGTCGATCGAGGTCGCGAGGAACGGCAGCGACGACAGCCCGAAGAGCGGATTCACGGCGCCGAGCGCCCCGGCGAAGGCATCGCCCGCTGCGACCTTCCCTTCCTGCACGGCAGCGACCATGCCGGCCGACTTGATCCCCTTTGCCGCGTCGAAGCTCGGGGTGATCGTCAGCCGCCCGCCCGAGCGCTCGTTCACAAGCCGCGCGAAGGTCGCGACGCCCTCGCCTGGGATGGCGCTGGCAGGATATTCGGTCGGCATCTCCCAGACGGTCTGGGCGAAGGCGGCGGGCGACAGGCTGAGAGCCAGCGCGATAGCAGGCAGGAGGCGGCGCATGGACAGGTCTCCGTGTTGGTCGAGCAGCGGCTAGATTCGTGTCCGGGCAGGCAGGATCGGAGCAAGACCCGGCTGCACCGCCCTCACGCGCCAGGCAGCTTCTGTGCCAGCGGACTGGTCTCTCCTTCCTGGAGCTGGGTCACCGGCTTGTCGGTGACGAGATACTGCGCTCGCGCCAGCGCCGCGAAGCGCCCACCCTTGGCGACGAGTTCCTCGAAGGAGCCCATCTCGATCACCCTGCCCTGCTCGAACACCAGGATGCGGTCGGCATTGCGGATGGTGGCGAGGCGGTGCGCAATGACGAAGGTGGTGCGGCCCTTCATCACCTCGTCGAGCGCCTTCTGCAGCTTCACTTCGGTCGCGGCGTCGAGGGCCGAGGTCGCCTCGTCCAGGATCAGGATCGGCGGGTTCTTGAGCAAGGCGCGCGCGATCGACAGGCGCTGGCGCTCGCCGCCGGACAGGGTACGGCCGCGCTCGCCGACGATGGTGTCGAGCCCGTCGGTTTGGCGCGCCATGACTTCGGTCGCCTGCGCCCGGTCGAGCGCCTCCATCATCTCGGCATCGGTCGCGTCGGGCTTGCCGACGGTAAGGTTCTCGCGGATCGAGCGGGCGAACAGCATCGGCTCCTGGAAGACGACACCGATATTGCGCCGGAGCGAGAGCAGCGAGATCTCGCGGATGTCGCGGCCATCGGCGAGGATGCGGCCCGATTGTGGATCGAAGGCGCGGTGCAGCAGGCCCAGCGTGGTCGACTTGCCCGAGCCGGTCGAGCCGACGATGGCGATGGTCTCGCCGGGTTTCACCTCGAAGGAGACGTCGGCGACCGCGGCGCGCTTGCCGTCATAGGAGAAGGAGACGTCGTCGAAGGCGATGCGTCCCTCCAGGCGCCCGGCATCGGGCGCGCCCGGCAGGTCGCGCACTGCCGGCAGCGTGTCGATCACCTCGAAGAACTCGCGCATCTTCGGCGCCTGCATGAAGATGAAGTTCACGAAGGCGACGATCTGCTCGAGTCGGCCGACCAGCATGGTGGCGAAGCCCATGAAGGTGACGATCTCGCCGACCGTGGTCAGCCCCTGCATCAGCAGCCAGGTGCCGACGACGAAGATCGAGAGCACGGTCAGCGTCGCCGAGGCCCGGGTCGCGACCGTGGCGACCGCCCACCAGGTCAGCACCGGGATCTGCGCTTCGAGCAGGCTGGTTATGGTGTTGCGCAGGCCGCGCACCTCGGCCTCGATCCGGGTGAAACTCTGGATCACCGGGACGTTGCCGAGCGCATCCGATGCCCGCTCGGCCAGGCTCGAATGATAGGCCTCGACATTGCTCTGCAATTTGTCGGTCTTGCGCAGCACGAAGGCCGTGAGCGTGCCGAACAGCACGACGAGGAAGATCAGCACCAGGCCGAGCTGCCAGTTCTTCCACAGCGTGAACGGCAAGAGGATGAAGAGCGCGACGAAGCTGGCGCAATGCTCCCGGAAGAAGGAGAGCCACAGCGCCCACATGCCGCTGGTGCCTTCCAGCATCACCTTGAGCACGCGACCGGAATGGGTCTGCGTGTGGTAGGCGAGCGGCAGCGTCAGCGCGTGCTCGAAATAATTCGCCATCACCGCGAGCCGCCGGCGATGCGCCAGACGATCGGCGAACAGCGCCACGAAGACGCCGGCGCCGATATTGAACAGGCCGAAGCCGACCCAGGCGGCGAGCAGGACGCTAATGTCGGCCCAGCTCGGGCGCGTGCCGGCCGTCTGCAGGCTGGTCAGCTTGTCGATCAACGCGCCGAACAGCATCGGCTCGGCAAAGGCGGCGCCCGCCAGCGCGACGTTGGCGATGGCGAGGATGAGCCCGAGGCGCCGTTCCGGGCCGAGCTCGCCGAGGACGCGGGCGTAGATCGCAAGCAAAGACATCGCAGCGCAGCTTTAGACGACGGCGCAGCCTGAGCAAGTCCTCAACCCTTAACGCTTCCTTCAAGCGCCGTTCCTTATGGTTTGCGCGAGAGCGTGGCGTTGGCGGCACGGCTGCGCAAGCCGGCTTGGGGTGGCTCATGGATATCGCGACCGGCGCAGGTATCATCGGCGGCATCGCCACGATCGTCGCATTGATCATGATCGATGGCGGCAACTTCGCCGCCTATTGGGACAAGCACGCCGCCATCATCATCTTCGGCGGCGCCTCGGCCGCGACCATGCTGCGCTTTCCCTTCTCGGTGATCGCGCACGGCCTGCCGATGGGCATCCGCTTCGCCTTCACCATGCGCTCGATCCATCCGCGCGAGCTGATCGACGAAATCACCCGCGTCGCCGAGATCAACCGCAAGAGCGGTCCGGTCGCGCTCGAGAATGTCGAGGTCTCCGACGCGTTCCTGGCCCAGGGCCTGCGCTATATCGCCGACGGCTATGACAAGGACTTCATCCGCGACACGATGGAGCGCGACCGCGACAACTTCCTGCAGCGGCTCGACGAAGGCTCCAAGGTCTATCGCGCCATCGGCGACTGCGCTCCTGCCTGGGGCATGATCGGCACGATTCTCGGCATGGTCACCATGTTCGCCAACATGTCCGATCCGTCCAAGCTCGGCCCGGCCATGGCGACGGCGCTGCTGGCGACGCTCTACGGCGCCATGGTCGCCAACATGTTCACCCTGCCGATCGCCGACAAGCTGCACATCAAGCTCGAGGAGGAGGAGATCTCGCGCACGCTGATCATCGACGGCGTGCTGCAGATGCGCGACGCCAAGAGCCCGACGCTGGTGCGCGAAATGCTCCTCGCCTATCTGCCCGACCATCATCGCGCCGAGATGGCCGAAGCCACCTGAGCGGACCCTAGCGATGGCCAAGAAGAAGCGCGGCGGGCATGGCGGTCACGGCTGGTTCGTGACCTTCGCCGACCTGATGGCCCTGCTCATGGCCTTCTTCGTCATGGTCGCCGCCTATTCCAGCCAGGACAAGCAGAAGCTCCAGATCGTCGCCGGCTCGATGCGCGAGGCCTTCGGCACGCAGCGCGACTTCAAGCTCGCCGGCATCGTCGAGGTCGACGGCATCCCGACCAAGACGCACATCAAGAACGCCTATGTCCGTCCGATCGAGGACGCCTCCGACAACACCGCGCCGAACCACAACCAGCAGAAGGAAGACGGGCTGGTCGCGGCTACCCATGACCGCGGCTTTGCGCTCGCCGCAGCCTCGCTGCGCCAGGCCTTGCGGGAGATGCCGGAGATCGGCGAGCTCTCGCGCAACATCCTGATCGAGGTCTCCGAGCAGGGCATCGACATCCAGCTCGTCGACCAGGACGGCCGCGCCATGTTCGACGAAGGCTCGACGATACCGAACGAGCGCATGCGCCGGCTGCTCGCGGCGATCGCACCGACGCTGCGGCGCATGCCCAACAAGATCGCCATCACCGGCCACACCGCGGCGCAGCGGCCGGGCACGATCGCACCCGGCAATCCCTGGGCGCTCTCGGTCGGCCGCGCCTCGGCGGTGCGCGAGATTCTCGGCAATGCCGGCGTGCCCGACGAGCGCTTCAGCTCGGTCACCGGCAAGGCCGACACCGAGCCGCTGGTCAAGGACAACCCCTATCTCGCCTTCAACCGTCGTGTCGGCATCGTGCTCAAGGCGGATGCGCCGCCGCTGCCGATCGGCGCCAAGCCCTGAGGCGCTGAGCATGCCGCGCTCGGCGCTTCGCAAGCAGGCGCTGACAGCCGCCTGCTCGCCACGTGTCCGGCCAGTGCCGAGCCGCTGCCTGCAGGCTTCGTGCGGCTGCGCGAGCTCGCGCCGGCGATCGTGCAGGACATGCGCTATGCATCGCCGTTCAATTTCACCGGCGCGGCCGTGCCCGGCTATGACCGGAGTGAATGCGTCCTGACACGCGCGGCGGCGAACGCGCTGATCCGCGCCGAAAAGCGCCTGTCCCAACAGGGTTATGGTCTGAAGCTGTTCGACTGCTACCGGCCCGCCCGGGCCGTCGCTGCTTTCAACGACTGGGTAAAGCAGCCGGGCGCTCCTGACCTTGGCCGCATCTTCCATCCTGGCATTGCGAGGGGCGATCTCGTCACCAGAGGCTACATCGCCGCCAATTCGAGCCACTCGCGCGGCTCCACTGTCGATGTCGGCCTCGTCCGCGCCGGCGGCGCCACCTTGCCGACACCCGTCGATGCCGGCCCCTGCGACGGACCTCTGGCGACCCGCCCGCGCGAGACCGACCTCGATCTCGGCACGAGCTTCGACTGCTTTTCGGAGAAAAGCGCGCTCGGCCATCCCGGCGTCACGAACCAGGTGCGCCGCAATCGCACCATCCTCGCTACCGCGATGAGCGCCGAGGGCTTCCGTGGCTACGGCAAGGAGTGGTGGCACTTCACGCTCGCGAAGGAGCCGTTTCCGAAGACGTCCTTCGACTTCGCGATCGAATGACCGTGTCAGCCACGCCTGCTCACGGGGCGACGACGAGCGCCCAGTAGACCTGGTACTTCGACCCCGCCGCATAGGCCGAGGCGATGCCCATGCGCGTCGCGTTCGGCGCCTTCATCACCCGGTCGTGCTGCGGCGAGTCGCGCCAGCCCGAGAAGGCCTCGGCGAGGCGGCGATAGCCGGCCGAGAGATTGGCTTCGGCGCCGGGCTGTCCGGCCCGGGCCAGCCTGGCCTTCACCGCCTCGGCCTGGGCCGGCTTGTCGGCGGCGGCCATGGCGGCGGCTTCCTGCTCGGCCGCCTGCATCAGCTCTGGATCGAGCTTTAGCGTGCCCAGGCCGGCATTGAGCCGATAGGCCGAGATCGTCGCACGCGCCGCCTCGGCATCGACCCTGGCCGAGGGCGAGCCAAGATCGCGATAGAAGGCCGGCTGGGTCCGGACCGGCTCGGTGCAGCCGGCGAGGTTGAACAGCGACAAGGCTGCTGCGAGCGCGGCGGGGCAGCTCATCGAACGCAGCCGCTGCGGGCGCGCGGAGAGCGCGGGAAGAAGGCGCATCGCATCAGTCCTTGGTCTCGTCCTTGCCGCCATTCGCGGCCGGTTCCGGTTTGGCGGGTGGCGGAGCCGGGGCCTCCTCCGGCTCTTCCTCGGCTTCGGGCGGCGGACCCGAGCGCTTCACGCTGACGCGCCCGCTCGCGGGCTTCGCACGGCGGCCGATCTCCTTCGACACGGCGGCGGCGATCTCGCCAAGCGAATGCTCGACGCCTTCGAGGCCTTTGACGGTGAGCTCGGTTGCAACCGGCGTCTCAAGCTCGCTCAGGCGCCTGTGGATGACGTAGTTGAGGTCGCTGGTGACCCGCCCGACGATGTCGACGTCGCCGACCACGCAGATCAGATCGAAATCCATCGTCGTCGTGCCGAGCTTCTTGAACAGCACGTTCGGGCCCGGCTTCTTCAGCACGTCGCCATGCGCCTCCGCGGCATCGAGCAGCATGGCACGGACCTCGGTGGGATTGAGCCGGCGCGGCACGCTGATCGAGATCAGCACCCGGCCCGTCCGGTCGGAGCGGACGCGGTTGCGCACCACGCCGGAGACCAGGTTCGAGTTCGGCACGATCACCGAGGAGCGGTCGAAGGTCTCGATCTCGGTCGAGCGGACATTAATGCGCTTGACGATGCCCTCGGCGTCGCCGACCAGCACCTGGTCGCCGACCCGGATCGGCCGCTCCCAGAGCAGGATCAGGCCCGAGACGAAGTTCGACACCACCGACTGCAGGCCGAAACCGATACCGACCGAGAGCGCCGAGGCGACGAGCGTGAGCCGCTCCATGCTGAGGCCGAGCGAGGAGAAGCCGATCGCGGCCGCGGCGGCGTAGCCGACATAGCCGGCCGCCGTGGTGATCGAGTTGCGCAGGCCGGTGTCGAGCGCCGTCGTCGGCAGGAACTTGCCTTCGAGCCAGCGCTGCAGCGAGCGCGTCGCCGCCAGCCCGAGCGCGAAGAGCAGGATCGCCACGACGATCGAGGACAGCGAGACCGTGACGCCGCCGACCTGGAAGCCGAAGAAGGCGGCCCGCAGCGATGTCGTCAGATCCGTCGATTCCAGTCCCCATGGCGCAAGCGCCAGCATGACCGTGACGACGATCAGCACGATCTTGAGGGCGCCGGCGAGAACTACCGCGATTTTCTGAAGCGTCGCCGCGCGCAAGCCGATTCCGGCTCGCAGCGTCAGGGCGAAGCGGCCATCGCCGGTGAGCTGGCTGACGATGCCGAGATCGACGAGCTGCATCAGCAGCACGAAGACGGCGGCGAGGATGCCGAGCCAGATCACCTGCTCGGTCAGGAAGGTCGCCAGCACGACATAGCCGAGCAGCAGCGCCAGGATGATGGCGATGCCGACGACCCAGCCGAGGATCCGCACCGGCCCGAGGCTGGCGCCGTCGACCGGCACATAGGGGCCCAGGCACGCCTCCTGCTCGATCTCCTGGTTGTCGCGCAGGCGATAGAGCCCGGCGATCAGGATGAGCGCGAAGGCGGTTGCGACGACGCCGCGCACGATGATCGACAATGTGAGGCCAGCGGCGATCGCCTGGAGCCAGGCTTCCAGCACCTTGCCGATCGCCATGACGATGGCGAGCGAGCCGGCGAGCCAGGTCACCGTGCGTGCCGTCGATTCCATCACGCTGGCGAGGCGCCGCTGCGGCTCGCCGGGCGCGAACAACGCATCGGCCAGCGCCTGGACGAAGGCGAAGAGCGCGAGCCCGAAGACCGCCGCGAGGATGACCGGCTGGACCCGTGGCGGCAGCAGACCGGCCGTGTTGAGACCGGCATAGATCAGCCAGCTCGCCAGCGCCGGCGGCGCCGTCCGCGCGACGACACGGATCAGTGCCGCATAGAGGATGTGGCGGTCGCTCGAATCGACGCTCGCCGCCAATCTTGCCGTCAGGCGCGGCATGTAGCGGGCGCGGGCGACGTAGAGCCCGATCGCGCCGAGAAAGGCGAGCGCGACCAGGACGCCGCGAGGGCTGAACAGGGCCGTGGTGAAGACCGAGAGCCAGTCGCCGAAGATGAACTGCGAAGCACGCAGATCGGACGGAAAGGCCGTCAGCGTCGTCGACCAGACCTCCGGATTGAGGATCGACGGGCCGGCGGCGAACAGCGCCTTGGCGAAGCGATCGCGCCTGAGATCGGCGATCGAGCCCTGCAATTGCTCCCCTTGCAGCAGCGTCGCGCGCCCGATCTTCAGGGTCTCGTCCGCCTCGGTGAAGGTCTTGGTGCGTGTCTCGCGCTCGCGCGCCACGTCCGGCGTCTCGGGCGGCGCATTGGCGTCGGGCTTGGCTCCGAGCTGGTCGAGCCTGAGCTTGGCCTGCTCGGTGCGCGGCCCCTGCTCGTCGGTGAGGATCCGCAACTGATCGAGCAAAGGCTGCAGCCGCAGCCGCTGGCGCTGCAACTCGTTGTCCGAGACATTCGGATTGGTGAGCGAGCCCTCGATCTGGGTGAGCTCGCCGCGGATCGAGTCGAGGCGGGCACGCGGGCTGGCCGTAGTATCTGCAGTCTGCGCCAGCGCCATCAGCGGCACGGCCAGCAGCATCAGCGCGAGCACAAGTGCGCCACCGGAGCGGCGGAAGGCCCGGGCGAGGCCGGATATCATCGACATTGCGGTCCTGCCGGGCTGATTCGCATCGTTGCGCAGCCTCGCCATTGCCGCGCGACGAAAGCAAGCATGTCTGACGACTCGGCAGCTTGGCCGGTCTCGTGGCTTTGCCGGGCTGGCGAACGATGATCGAACAAGAGCATCACATTCCTGTGAGAGTGCGCCACAGCCGGCGCGCCTGACGCTGCGTGTCTTCGGCAGAAAACCGGACAGCATCATGGCAGCGCCGTGGAAAGGGGCGCTGGCACGGCCTCGATTGCCCGGAAAGCAGGTCCGGCCGTCTCAACGCGACCGTGATCGTCGGTGAAGGCACAACCTCTGGCGGTAGCCGCGCTTCTGGGTTTGAATTCCTCCAAAGAACACCTCCGGCTGCTGACGAGCCGGCATGTGCAACCGGTGAGGCGCGCTGGCTCTCTCGCCGATCTTGGAATCGAAACCGGGAGGTTTGCGGTGGCTAAGCTCAGCATCAATGGCAAGACGATTGACATCACGGTCGAGGACGACACACCCCTGCTCTGGGTGATCCGCGAGCAGATCGGCCTGACCGGCACGAAATATGGCTGCGGCGTCGCCCAATGCGGCGCCTGCACCGTGCATATCGACGGTGTCGCCACCCGCTCCTGCACCATGCCGGTGAGCGCCCTCACGGCCGAGCAGAAGATCGTCACCATCGAAGGGCTCTCGCCCGACGGCAATCATCCGATCCAGAAGGCCTGGATCGAGCACGACGTGCCGCAATGCGGCTTCTGCCAGAGCGGCATGATCATGGCCGCCGCGGCGCTGCTGCAGTCCAATCCCAAGCCGAGCGACGCCGACATCGCCTCCGAGATCACCAATATCTGCCGCTGCGGCACCTATAACCGCGTCAAGGCCGCCATCAAGGACGTCGCCGCCGGCGGCCAGATGAATCGCGGCTGATCCGACCTCACCCATTCATTGCGCACGGCTCGAGCGCGACAGCCTCGCCGCAGCGCCATCCGCATCAGGAGGACGCCATGAGTCTAGCCTCTGTGACCGATACGAAGCTCTCCCGCCGCAGCCTGCTGAAAGGCTCGGCCGCAGCGGCCGGCGCCTTCAGCTTCGGCTTTTCCGTCCCGCTCTCCAGTGAGGCACAGGCCCAAGGCGCGGTGCCGGAGATCAATGCCTGGGTCGTGGTCCATCCCGACGACAAGGTGGTGATCCGCATCGCCCGTTCGGAAATGGGCCAGGGCACGCTGACCGGCCTCGCCCAGCTCGTCGCCGAGGAGCTCGACTGCGATTGGGCCAAGGTCACCACCGAATATCCGACGCCCGGCCAGAACCTCGCCCGCAACCGCGTCTGGGGCAATTTCTCGACCGGCGGCAGCCGCGGCGTGCGCGAATCCCATGAATATGTCCGTAAAGGCGGCGCCGCCGCGCGGATGATGCTGCTCCAGGCCGCCGCCGATGGCTGGAAGGTGCCGGTGGCCGAATGCAGCGCCGCCAGGGGCATGATCACGCACAAGGCCTCCGGCCGCTCGATCCGCTATGGCGAGGTCGCTGCCACGGCCGCCAAGCTCCAGGCCCCGGCGCCGGCCAATGTCCCGCTCAAGGACCCGAAGGACTGGACCATTGCCGGCAAGCCGCTGAAGCGGCTCGACACCGCCGACAAGACCACCGGCAAGAAGGTCTACGGCATGGACTTCACGCTGCCGGGGATGCTCAACGCCGCGATCAAGGACTGCCCGGTCTTCGGCGGCAAGGTGAAGAGCTTCGACGCCGCCAAGATCAAGGACATGCCGGGCGTCAAGCACGTCCTGCCGGTCGGCGACAGCGCCATCGCAGTCGTTGCCGACACCTGGTGGCGCGCCAAGACCGCGCTCGATGCGCTGCCGATCACCTGGGACGAGGGCGAGCATGCCAAGGTTTCGAGCGAGAGCATCGCCGCCTGGCTGAAGGAAGGGCTGGACGCGCCGCAGGCCGCCGTCGGCAACCAGAACGGCGACGTCAAAAGCGCCATCGCCAACGCCGCCCGCGTGATCGAGCAGGTCTATTCCTACCCGTTCCAGAACCATGCCTGCATGGAGGTGATGAACGCGACCGCGCTCTATACCCCCGAGCGCTGCGAGGTCTGGACGCCCACGCAGAACGGCGAGGCGGCGCTCGCTGCCGCATCCGAAGCCTCCGGCCTGCCGCTGGCCAAATGCGAGGCCTACAAGATCGATCTCGGCGGCGGCTTTGGCCGGCGCGGTGCCGTCCATGACTGGGTCCGCCAGGTCGTCGCCATTGCCAAGCAGATCCCCGGCACGCCGGTGAAGCTGATCTGGTCGCGCGAGGAGGACATGCTGCACGGGCGCTTCCACCCGGTGACGCAATGCAAGCTCACGGGCGCGCTCGACAAGGACGGCAACCTGACCGGCCTGCACCTGCGCATCTCCGGCCAGTCGATCGTCGCCGGCATCTTCCCGCAGAACATCCAGAACGGCCGCGACCCCGCCGTCTTCCAGGGCCTCAACCCACCGGGGCCGGAGGCCTCGATCGGCTACACCGTGCCGAACCTGCTGATCGACCACGCCATGCGCAACCCGCATGTGCCGCCGGGCTTCTGGCGCGGCGTCAACCTCAACCAGAACACGATCTATCTCGAATGCTTCATCGACGAGCTCGCCCATGCAGCCGGCAAGGACCCGCTCGACTACCGCCGGGCGCTGATGAAGAACCATCCCAAGCACCTCGCCGTGCTCAACGCCGTCGCCGAGAAGGCCGGATGGGGGACGAAGGCTCCGGATGGTGTCCATCGCGGCATCTGCCAGACCATGGGCTTCGGCTCCTATGTCGCGGCGGTCGCCGAGGTCTCGGTCGATGCCGACGGCAAGCTCAAGATCCACAAGATCACTGCCGCGACCGACCCCGGCCACGCCGTCAACCCGGCGCAGATCGAGCGCCAGGTCGAGGGCTCCTTCGTCTACGGGCTCTCCGCCGCGCTCTTCGGCGAGTGCACGGTCAAGGACGGGCGCATGGTCGAGGAGAACTTCGACAGCTATCCGGTGGTGCGCATGGAGGACATGCCGGCGGTCGAGACGATCATCGTGCCCTCCGGCGGCTTCTGGGGCGGCGTCGGCGAGCCGACCATCGCGGTCGCAGCGCCGGCAGTGCTGAACGCGATCTTCGCCGCCACCGGCAAGCGCGTCCGTAATCTGCCGCTGAAGAACACGGATCTGCGCAAGGCGTGAGGCTTGCCTCGATCCGGATTGCGCTGATCTTGCTGGCGCTCGCAAGCGCGCCAGCAAGCGCGCTCGAAGCCTACACCATCGTCGGCGACGCGATACCCGCGCCGCTCGGCGGCAAGATCGGCGATCCCAAGCGCGGGCGGGCGCTCGTGCTCGACCGCACGCAGGGCAATTGCCTGATCTGCCATCAAGTGCCGGAGCCGAACGAGCCCTTCCAGGGCACGATCGGCCCCGATCTCGCCGGTGTCGCCACCCGGCTCGATGCAGGACAGCTGCGTCTGCGTCTCGTCGATGCCAGCCTGCTCAATCCGCAGACGGTGATGCCGCCCTATTTTCGTAACCAAGGATTGCGAGACGTTGCCCCGGCCTTTCGCGATCGGCCGGCGCTGACTGCCCAGGAGATCGAGGATGTCGTCACCTATCTCGCCAGCCTGCGCACGCCCTGAAACGGCGCTCTCGCGCCGCGAGGTCATGGCGGCGGGCGCTGCCGGCCTCGCGCTCGCCGCCTTGCCTGCGATCGGCCACGCCGCCGCCCCGCCAGTGCTCTCCGAACTGATCGCGCGCGTCACCGAAGGCGCGGTGCCCGAGCGCGCCAGGATCAGCTTCGACATTCCCCAGCTGGTCGAGAACGGCAACTCGGTCGATGTCGCGATCCAGGTCGAAAGCCCGATGACGCAGGCCGACCATGTCCGCTGGATCCATGTCATCGCCGAGAAGAACCCGTTTCCCGACGTCGCGCGCTTCCACCTCACCCCGCGCAGCGGCCGAGCCGACATCCGCGCCACCTTGCGTCTCGCCACCTCGCAGAAGGTCGCGGTCGTCGCGGCGCTGAGCGGCGGCGGCTATGTCATGGCAGATGCCGACATCGTCGTGACCCTCAGCGCCTGCATCGACGGAGGTTGAGGCCATGGCATCGTTCAACGCCCGCATCACCATGCCGGCGCAGGCCAAGGCCGGCGAGATCGTCGAGATCCGTGTCCTCGTCCGCCATCCGATGGATCGCGGCGGCCAGGTCGATTCCGAGGGCCGCGTCGTGCCGCGCAAGATCCTCAACCGGCTGACCGTGACCTATGCCGGCGAGTCGGTCTTCCGCTACGACATGCACACCGGCGTCTCGGCCAATCCCTTCGTCAGCTTCACCACCCGCGCCGTCGAGACCGGCGACCTCTCCTTCGAATGGCGCGAGGATGGTGGAGCGACCTTCACCCGCACCGCCCGTCTCGTCGTGACATGAACGCCGCCGGCCGCGTCGTTGCCATAGCGCTGCTCGCACTGGCGGGCGCCTCAGTGGCCCAGGAGATCAAGCCGGGCAGCGCCTTCCTCTCGCCGCAGATGCAGCGCCAGCAGGAGGACGAGGCTCGCAATCCCGGCTGGCTCTGGGTCGAGCAGGGCGAGGAATTGTTCAGCCGCCGTGACGGTATGACCCCGACCTGCCTCTCCTGCCACTCGGACCCCAGGCAGAGCCTGCGCGGGGCAGCCGCCCGCTATCCGCAGGTCGATGCCGGCAGCGGCAAGCTGATCAACCTCGAAGGACGTATCGAGCAGTGCCGGGTCAACAGACAGAAGCAGCCGGCCTTCGGCTATGAGAGCCAGGAGTTGCTTGGCCTCACTGCCTATGTCGCCTCGCTCTCGCATGGCGTGCCCCTGTCGGTCTCGGCCGAAGGCGCCGCAAAACCTTTCTACGAAGCCGGCAAGGCCTTCTACGAGCGCCGGCAGGGCCAGCTCAATCTCGCCTGCACGCAATGCCATGACGGCCTGGTCGGCCAGAAGCTGCGCGGCGACACGATCAGCTACGGCATCGGCACCGGCTACCCGGCCTACCGGCTCGAATGGAACGGACTCGGCTCGCTGCACCGGCGCCTGCGCGCCTGCTCGCTCGGCGTCCGGGCGACGCAGTTCGACTATGGCTCCGATGATTATCTCGCGCTGGAGCTCTTTCTCGCGGTGCGTGCCAAGGGGCTCGCGCTCGAGGCGCCGGGTCTGCGGCGATAGGTCTTGTTGGCGCCCGCACGAGCCGTCACGATCCCGGCACAGTCCTGTCGGAGACGTCCTGGATGCTTCGCCTGCCTGCCCTCGTCGCCTTCATGCTGATTGCCACCGCCGCCATCGCCCAGCCGGATGCTGAGCCGCCCGCCTCCGCGGTCGGCATTGCCGCACCCCCGCCCTTCGTGCTCAAGGGCACCGAGGTCCGGACGATCCGGGCCAAGGCGCTGCAGCGCGACTATGAGATCTTCGTCAGCCTGCCGGAATCCTATCAGTCGCAGCCGCGGCGGCGTTTCCCGGTGCTGTTCGTCACCGATGCCGACTATGCCTTCCCGCTGGTGCGCAGCATCGCCCGCCGGGTCGGCAACCGGGCCAAAGGGCTGGAGGAGTTCATCCTGGTCGGCCTGTCCTATTCCGTCGGCGACACCCCCGAATACAGCCGCCGGCGCGACTACACGCCGACGCCGAACGGGGAGAAGACGCGTGATCCCTCCGGAAAACCGCCGGTCTTCGGCGAGGCCGAAGGCTATCGCCGCTTCCTCTCCGAAGAGCTGATGCCCTTCGTCGCGGCGACCTATCGCACCGACACCACCCGCAGCATCTATGCCGGCCACTCCTATGGCGGGCTGTTCGGCCTCCATGTCCTGCTCACCGAGCCGAAGCTATTCCAGCACTACATCATCGGCAGCCCCTCGCTCTGGTTCGACCAGAAGGTGCTGTTCCAGCGAGAAAAGACCTATGCCGAGGCCAACAAGGAGCTGAAGGCGAACGTGCTGATGGCGATCGCTTCCTATGAGACGATCGACAAGGCCTCGGGCGATCCGCGCTACAACGGCAAGACCGACATGATCGCCGATCTCCGGGAATTCGAGCAGGCTTTGCGCTCGCGCAATTATCCCGGCCTCAAGCTATCAAGCGAGATCATCCCCGGCGAGGACCACCTCACCGTCTTCCCGGCCATCATCACGCGCGGGCTGCTCTGGGCGCTGCCGGCGAAACGGGACTGAGTTTCGTCATTGCGAGGAGCGGAGCGACGAAGCAATCCAGGAGGACGTAGAGCTCTGCTGCCCCTGGATTGCTTCGCTACGCTCGCAATGACGGCAAGAGCCCTGCCCCTTATGAATCCTTCTTGTCCTTGCCGTTCTTCGGCTTGTTTTTGTCTTTCTCCCGGCCCTTCGGTTTGGCGCGGTTGTGGAAGCTGGCATTGCCGAGCCCGGTGCCGATCGTCAGCACCGCCCAGTGCTCGACATCCTGCATGAACGGCAATTCGCTCAAACCCTGGACGACGGCGTCGTTGTGCATGGTGACGACGGTGTCGTGCTCGCCGATTTCCGGCGCCATCTCTCGGATGTTCTCGACCAGGTTGAAGCGGCTGCTCGACCAGTTGCCCGGCAGGTTCTGGGCGCCGCGGTCGATCGCTCCGTCAGGCTCGATCAGACCGGGACAGCCGACGCCGATGAAGGGCGCGACGCGCAGGCCTTCCTTGGCGGCGTGCTCGATCTGCCCGCGCAGCATCTTGCCGAGCCGCTTCACTGCCTCCTCGCGGCTCGGCTCCTCGTCGGCATGGCGCCAGAGCTCGGTTTCCCAGACGCGCGCCTTGCTCAGATCGGAAGCCTTGTCCTGGCGCAGTTCGACGATGCCGGCGCGGATATTGGAACCGCCGATATCGACCGCGACCAGGCTGTCATAGGCCTCGAAGATCCATTTCGGCGCGAGATGGGCGCTGCCGACCAGCCCGGCCTCGTCCGGGTGATGGCGCACCGGCACCAGCTCGATCGCATGGCCATCCGTCTGCAGGATGATCCCGGCCCGCGCGATCGCGAGTTCGCCGATCCGGCTCTGGCGGAAGCCGCCGCCGACGACGATGCGCTCGACCGGGCTCCAGGCCTTCTGCCGCAGGAAGCGGCGGATGACGAAGGCGAGCGACTGGGCGAAGCGCTCGACCGCCGAGAGCACCAGCGCCGCCTCGCGCGCCTCGCCCTCCGTCAGCAGCTTATCGAGCTCCGACTTGCTGACGGTCTTGCCTGCCTTGGCCAGCGGGTCCTCGCCGGTCTCGGCCAGATGGCTGCGCAATTCGGCGAGATGGTCCATGAAGGCGCTGCGGCTCGCCTTGTCGCCGAGGAAGCCGTCGCCATCGCGGATTTCGAGATTGTAGCTGGTCACAATGACCGACGGCAGCTCCTGCGCTCCATGCGGTCCGGTCGCATTTGTCTTGCTCGCTGCCGCCACGGCCATCGCATCCCCCGCATTGAAAGCACGCGGGGAGAACGAGCAACGCCCCCTGGCGGTTCCTGCGCCGCGCCGCCGCATGCCCCGTCTGCGCTGCGGGCGGGGACATTCAACCTGCTGGCGATTGACCCCACTGCGTCCTTTCGCCTCCATAGCCGGCGGCGCGGTTCGCGGCCTGGGGGATAGACATGCTCGAAGTGATCGGCCGCTCGCTTGCGATCGGCATCGTCGCCACCGCCCTGCTCGATCTCTGGGCGCTCTTTCTCAACCGTGCTTTCGGCATACCCCTGGCGAACTGGGCTGCGATCGGGCGCTGGTTCGCCTATTTGCCGCGCGGCCGCTTCGCGCACGACACCATCGCCGAGACGCCGCCGGTGGCGAACGAGCTCGCGATCGGCTGGATCATGCACTACCTGATCGGCGCCCTCTTCGCCGCGATCGTCATCCTGGTCTGGGGGCTGGACTGGGCCCGCAATCCGACATTGCTGCCGGCCCTGATCGTCGGCGTCGTCACCGTCGGCTGCGGCTGGTTCATCCTGCAGCCCGGCCTGGGCTTCGGCCTCGCCGCCAACAAGCGGCCGAACGCCGGCCAGATCAGGCTGATCGGCCTGATCAACCACGTCGTCTTCGGCCTGGGCCTCTGGCTCGCCGCGCTGCTGATGCGCTGAACGGCACTCACCAAGATTTCAAACGCAAGGACTGAGCTTATGGCCGCGACTCTGTTCCATAACGCCCGCATCGTCGACGGCACCGCGCCCGAACGCGCAGCGCCGACCTCCGTCCTGGTCGAGGGCGGGCTGGTCCGCGAGGTCGGCAAGAGTGTCCGCTCCGACAAGGCGAAAGTGGTCGACCTCAAGGGCCGCACGCTGATGCCCGGCCTGATCGACGCCCATGTCCATGTCATCGCCGGCCTCGCCGATCTCGGCCGCAACGCCGCCTTGCCGGATTCGCTCGTCACCGTGCGCTCGCTGGTGATCATGCGCGAGATGCTGCTGCGCGGCTTCACCACCGTGCGCGACGTCGGCGGCGCCGATTTCGGCCTGAAGCAGGCGACGGAGGAGCACGACTATCCGACGCCGCGTCTCGTCATCTCCGGCAAGGCGCTGAGCCAGACCGGCGGCCATGCCGATTTCCGCGGCCGCTATGACGACCGGCTCGCGCCCGGCACCCGCCATCGCCTCGGCGCGCTCGGCCGCATCTGCGACGGCGAGGCTGAGGTCCGCCGCGCCGCGCGCGAGGAGCTCAAGGGCGGCGCCGACTTCATCAAGATCATGGCCAATGGCGGCTGCGCCTCGCCGACCGACCCGATCCATTTCCTCGGCTTCTCGGTCGGCGAGCTGGAGGCGGTGGTCGAGGAAGCTCGCATGGCCGGAACCTATGTCTCCGCCCATGTCTATACCGACGAGGCGATCCGCCGCTGCGTCGAGGCCGGCGTCCATTCGCTGGAGCATTGCAACCTGATCAAGGCCGAGACCGCCAAGCTCGCCGCCAAGAATGGCGCCGTCGCAGTGCCCACCCTCGTCACCTATGACAAGCTCGCCAGCGAGGGCGGCAAGCTCGGTTTCCCGCCCGATTCCGTCGCCAAGGTCGAATTCGTCCGCGCCGCCGGCATGGAATCGCTGGCGATCATGAAGAAGGCGGGTTTGGCGATGGCCTATGGCAGCGACCTGCTCGGCGAGATGCACCGGCACCAGTCGGAGGAGTTCGTTATTCGCGGCCGCGCCCTGCCCGCGCATGAGGTGATCGGCGCCGCCACCCATGTCGCAGCCAGGCTGCTGAAGCTCGAGGGCAAGATCGGCACGATCGCGCCCGGCGCCTATGCCGACCTGATCGTCGTCGACGGCGACCCGCTGCAGGACCTGTCACTGCTGACGCATCAAGGCCGGCACATGCCTGTCATCATGAAGGCCGGCGCCTTCATCAAGCGCGCCCGGCTGGACTGAAGGCGCATGAAGCCCTGGACGCAGCTCGACGCCGCGGCGATTGCCGGCGGCGGCACGCTCAAGCTCATGCGCCGCGGCGAGGACGAGTTCTCGATCACGCTCGGCCACAACGAGCTGATGAACTC
This sequence comes from Allobosea sp. NPDC003192, assembly GCF_050275675.1. NCBI lineage: Bacteria > Pseudomonadati > Pseudomonadota > Alphaproteobacteria > Hyphomicrobiales > Alloboseaceae > Allobosea > Allobosea sp. NPDC003192. The sequence continues at coordinate 125,420 of NZ_JBNNPK010000002.1, read as the reverse complement.
GCGCCTCAAGGGGTCGGAAGAGGCGCTGGCGACGCTCGCCATCGAGCGGATCGGTCAGCGCCCAGGCCTGCGCCTGCTGATCGGCGGGCTCGGCATGGGTTTCACGCTCCGGGCCGCCCTTGCCGCGCTTCTGGCGGACGCAGAGATCGTCGTCGCCGAGCTGATCCCCGCGGTTGTCGCCTGGGCGCGCGGCCCGCTCGCTCCGATCTTCGCCGGCTGCCTCGACGATCCCCGCGTCAGTGTGCGCGAAGCCGATGTCGTGGCCGCCATCCGCGAAGGACAGAGACGCTACGACGCGATCTTGCTAGACGTCGACAACGGCCCGGACGGGCTGATGGTCGAGGCGAACGACCGGCTCTACGACCATGCCGGCCTGTCCCATGCGAAGGCGGCACTGCGGCCAGGCGGCGTGCTCGCGGTCTGGTCGGCCGGGCCGGACCGCAGCTTCACCCGGCGCCTGCGCCACGCCGGCTTCGTCGTCGAGGAGAAGACTGTGCGTGCCCGGGCCGGAGCCGGCGGCGCCAAGCACATGATCTGGCTCGCCGCCCCCCAGGGAAACGCGACTGCCGTGCAGCCCGCTCGGCCTTCTGGAAGCAGGCGCCGCTAGCGCTCGCCCAAGAGCCGCGCCAGACCGGCGGAAAGCCCGACATTCGGAACTGCGGCCGGCAGCGCCAGATCGCCTTGCACCGGCTTCAGCGGCGGATTGCGGGCCGCATCGAGCACGGCAGCAAAGCCGGCCTGCACCGAGCAGATCACCGGCACACCGGCATGAGGCTCGACCCGTGCCGCGAGACCGGCGAGCCCTGCGCCTCCCAAAATGACCGCCTGCGCCCCATCGCGTTCGACCGTCCGCCGGCAGGCTTCCGCCAGCAGCGCGATCGAGCCGTCAGGATCGGCCGCGATATCCCCACCGGTCGGCGCAACCGTCTCGACCGCGGCCAGTCGGCCATCCAGCCCGAGCGCCGCGGTGAATTCGGTCAGGATCGGGCCCCAGCGCTCGCCGCCAGTGACGATCGAGAAGCGTCCGCCCTGCGCCGCGGCCTGCCGGCAGGCCGCTTCGGCCATGCCGACCACCGGGATCTCGGCGATCTCCTTCAGCGCCATCAGCCCGGGATCGCCGAAGCACGCGAGATAGACCGCATCGCAATCGGCGCCGTGCTCGGCAAAGGCGTCGAGCGCCGCATGGCTTGCAATCGCTCCAGCGCTGCGGGTGGAGATGTAGCGGGCGCCGAAACGGCCGGTCGCTGGCTTCAAGGTTATGCCAGCGGGCGTCAGCGGCGCCAGCACGCGCATGACCAGCTCGGTCATCTCGGGGCTGGTATTCGGATTGAGGACGAGGATGCGCAAGATGAACCCAGCAGATGAAATTTAGCGCTTCGAAGCTTTATCGTTTTTGGCGGCGCTCTGAGCTTTGCCGCGCCTGCCTCTCACCGGCAAGGGTTAGCGGCCCGCATTCCTCGCATGAACGCCACGCGAGAAGAGCCGGCCTCCAGTTGCAGTGCCTGGAACCATCGCGCCATGCCCGGGTTGCACCATTGCCCGCCCCACATCGGAGGATGGACGATGCCAGCCAAATCCAAGGCGCAGCAGAAGGCCGCCGGCGCCGCGCTCGCCGCCAAGCGCGGCGATATCCCCAAGAGCGAACTCAAGGGAGCCTCGAAGTCGATGGTCGAGTCGATGACCGAGAAAGAGCTCGACGAACTGGCCTCGACCAGGCGCAAGGGCAAGCCGGAGCATGTGACGAAGCACTGATCCGCAGCGCCGGCCTTGGCGGAAAAGGAAACTGGCGTCCCGGAAGGGATTCGAACCCCTGACCTACGGTTTAGGAAACCGTTGCTCTATCCTGCTGAGCTACCGGGACGCACGTCCTTGCGTTTAGCATAAAGCCGATGTGGGTGAAGCCTTCCTTTGCAGCGATCCTACCGTTTCTCGCCATCATTGCGGCCGGGGCTCCGACGCAAGCCGCCGATGACGCTTGCGTGACGTCGGAAGGGGCCGAGCTGGTCCGCCTCGTCGGCCTCGACCGGCATGGCGACCCGCTGCTCGCTGACGGCCGGAGCGTCAGGCTGGCTGGGCTCGCGCCGCGACAGAACGACGCCGAGCGCAAGCGTTTCGCAATGCAGTTGGCGCGCTGGCATGGGCAGAGCTTCCGGTTGGCTCCTCTCGGCGGAGCGGATCGCTGGGGCCGCCTCCCGGGCCGCCTTCTCGCCGTCGACGATACTCCCGATGCGCTCGCCGGCCAGCCCGACCTCAGCGCCGCCCTCCTCGCCGAAGGCGCCGCGATGCGCCTGCCCGAGCCGGGCCTCGCCGCCTGCAACGAGCTCTGGCGGAAGGCCGAGCCGCGGCGAATCGCGGCCGGCCAGCCCGGCACCCCGCAGCGAAAACATGACGCAGTGGCGCTTCTGGTAGTTGACGGCCATGATGCTGCCGCGATGCGAGCGCAGGCGGGCCGGATCGTCGTGGTCGAGGGGCGTATCGCTGGCGTGGGAGAGCGGGCGCAGCGGACCTATCTCAATTTCGAGCGACGGCGCGGCGCAGGCGGCAGCATTGTTCTGTCGCGCGCGCTGTGGCGTGAATTGCAGCGCGCCGGCTGGACCGCCTCGGCGCTGACGGGTAAACGCGTGCGCGTACGCGGCGTGATCGAGGGGCGCGACGGCCTCCTGATCGAAGCCGAGGCGCGAAGCGCACTGGAATTGATTGACTAGGGACCGATGCGGAGAGTTCAGCGACATCGTCAGCCGATCCGGGGACGCCTCGTCGCCGCGCTGCTGCCGGCCCTGTTGCTGGCGGCCTGCTTCGGCGATCAGAATTCCGTCCTGGCCCCGCTCAACCAGCCCGGCGGCGAGGCGGCACCGCGCGTCGCCAGCCTGCAGCGCAGCACCGACCGCGAGCACCAGCGCCTGCTCGCGGCCTTCGGCGGCGAGTACCGCGCCCCGCAGGTCAAGGCCGAGCTGGAGGCGATCATCGCCCGCCTCGCCAAGGCCGGAGAGGGCCAGATCGGCACCTATGAGGTGACGATCCTCAACTCACCGATCGTCAACGCCTTCGCGCTGCCGACCGGACGGCTCTACGTCACCCGCGGCCTGCTCGCCCTCGCGAACGACTCGTCCGAGATCGCCTCGGTGATGGCGCACGAGATCGCCCATGTCACCGCGCGACACGCCGTCGAGCGTGCCGAGATGGAAGCGGAGTCGGCGCTGGTCAGCAAGGTCGTGGCGCAGGTGCTGAACGACCCGACAACCGGGGCAGCCGTGCAGCAGAGCTCGAAGCTCTCGCTCGCCCGCTTCTCGCGCCAGCAGGAACTGACCGCCGACCAAATCAGCGTGCGCAACATCGCCCGCGCCGGCTACGACCCCTATGGCGCTGGCCGTTTCCTGGTCTCGCTCGGCCGCAACACCAGTTTCCGCGCCGGTGGCCAGGGCGGCGGCGACAAGAAGCTCGATATCCTCTCCAGCCATCCCTCGACGCCCGAGCGTGTCGCCGCCGTCACCAACGGCGCCCGCCAGATCGGCGCGCCCGGCCTCGGCGAGCGGGACGCTGCGCGCTGGCTCAGCGTCGTCGACGGCGTCGCCTTCGGTGACGATCCGGCCGACGGCGTCGTGCGCGGCCAGCGCTATCTCAACAGCGCCCTGCGCATCGCCTTCACCGCGCCTGACGGCTTCGAGCTGGAAGCGGCGCGCGAGATGGTGGTCGGCGTCAGCAATGACGGCTCGCAGGCGCTGCGTTTCGACTCGGTCGCGCTGAAGTCCGGGCAGACGCTCGAATCCTATGTCGCCTCGGGCTGGATCGACGGCGTCGCCACGGCGGAAGTCCAGTCGCTGACGGTCGGCGGCCTGCCCGCGGCGGTGACCTCGGGCAAGGGCGCCGACTGGACCTTCCGCCTCGCCGCGGTCCAGGCCGGGCCGCGCGTCTATCGCTTCATCCTCGCTGCCAAGGGCCAGAACGACCCCGAGCGTGGCATGCGCGCCCTGCTCGACAGCTTCCGCAATCTCAGCGCCAGCGACGCCCAATCGGTCAGCCCCTTGCGCATCAGGCTCGTCACCGCAGGCGCCGGTGACACGCCCGCCGGCCTCGCCGAGCGCATGGCCTCGACCGATCGGCCGCTCGAGCAGTTCCTGATCCTGAACGGGCTGGAGCGCAGTGCGAAGCTGACGCCCGGCCAGCGTTACAAGATCGTGAGCGAGTAAGGCGGCGGCCAGCCGGTGCTTTCGTCACGCCATGTGCTAGCCTCCGCGCCGTCGTCAGGACAGGGAGGCAGCCATGGCGCTCGATCGCCGCATCGTCGAACTCTACGACGAATACACCCACAAGCCGCTCGACCGGCGCAGCTTCATGAACCGGCTGATCGCCATCGCCGGTTCGGCCGCCGCCGCCGAGGCGGCGCTCTCCCTGCTGGAGCCGAACTACGCCCAGGCTCAGCAGGTCACTGCGGACGATGCCCGCATCGAGACAAAGCGCATCGACGAGACCATCGGCGGCGTGAAGCTCAAGGGCTATCTCGTCACGCCGAAAACCCAGGCCAAGCGCGGCGGCGTTCTCGTCATCCATGAGAACCGCGGCCTGAACCCGCATATCGAGGACGTGACCCGCCGCGCGGCACTGGCCGGCTTCAGCGCACTCGGGGTCGATTTCCTGACCCCGCTCGGCGGCACCCCGGCCGATGCCGACGCCGCCCGCGCCTTGTTCCCGCAGCTGAAGCCCGAGGATGTCATCGCGCAGGGCCGTGCGGCCCTCGCCATCCTCAAGGCACGGCCGGATGCGACCGGAAAAGTCGGCGCCGTCGGCTTCTGCTGGGGCGGCGGCGCGGTCAACGACCTCGCCGTCAGCGCACCGGAACTCAATGCCGGCGTGGTCTTCTATGGTCGTTCGCCCGACCTCGCCAAGGTCCCGCAGATCAAGGCCCGGCTGCTGATCCAGCAGGCTGCCCGCGACACGCGGCTGGTCGAGGGTCTGCCAGCCTATGAGGCAGCGCTGAAGGCGGCGGGCATCCCATATCAGGCGATCGTCTACCCCGACGTCGATCACGCCTTCCACAACGACACCAGCGCCGAGCGCTACAGCGCCGCGACAGCCAAGCTCGCCTGGGAGCGGACGGTCGCCTTCCTCGCGGCGGAGACGGGGGCTACCTGACACGAAAGAGCCCGGCGGATCGCTCCGCCGGGCTCTTCTATTCGGTGAAGAAAGCTGCCTCAGGCAGCTTCTTCCTGCAGGTCGTCGTCGCCATCCTCGCCATCGGCCGCCTCGGCGGCATCGGCCTTGCCGGCGCGGCGCGGCGACTTGGCGAGCTGGCCCTCGATCTTCTTCAGCGCCTCGGTCTCGGTGATCTCCTCGACCGCCGAAATCTCGCGGGTCATCCGGTCGATCGCCGCCTCGTAGAGCTGGCGCTCGGAATAGGACTGCTCGGGCTGCGCCTCGGAGCGATAGAGATCGCGCACCACCTCGGCGATGGCGACGAGATCGCCCGAATTGATCTTGGCTTCGTATTCCTGGGCGCGGCGCGACCACATGGTGCGCTTGATCCGGGCACGGCCGGTCAGGGTCGAGAGCGCCTTGCCGACGATGTCGGTGTCGGCGAGCTTGCGCAGGCCGACGCTCGCCGCCTTGGCGGTGGGCACACGCAGGGTCATCTTGTCCTTGGCGAAGCTGACGACGAACAGCTCGAGCTTGAAGCCAGCGACTTCCTGCTCCTCGATCGCCGTGATCTGACCGACGCCATGGGACGGGTAGACGACGAACTCGCCCGTCTTGAAGCCCTGGCGCACAACAGTCTTCTTCGCAGTGGACATGCCGTTTCGACTCCTGATTTCTCCGCTGGGGGCGGAGACGCGACTTTCAGCCGCTGGCCAGGATGGCCGGCGGCACTCTGCCTGACACGTCGGATGAGCCTTCTGGCCCTTGTCCCGACGCAACACGCTCCCACAGCCGATTGTTTCTTGCGAACCACCAGACACGAAGACAACGACACACCGGACATTCTGACCGGCGGTGCATTGCTGTCGTCTCAGGGGGTGCCCCGTTTGTGTGACCTCGCAGGGGCAGGCGGAACGAACTCGACTGTGGCTTGTGGATACCACAAAAATCGCGCCGAATCAAAGGTAAACGGAATGCAAACACCGCCGGGCCGCGTTGCGGCCGGCTATGGTTAACCTCGATCGGGCCCTGACGAAGGGTAAGCTCAGTCGCCTTCGCCGGGATTTGGCGAGAGAAGCTCGAGCTTGTTCGGCACGCCGTCGAACTCCTTGGCGTCGGCCGGCGAGTCCTTCTTCTGCGTGATGTTGGGCCAGCTCGCGGCGAACTTCGCATTGAGCTGCAGCCAGCTGTCGAGGCCCGGCTCGGTGTCCGGCTTGATCGCCTCGGCCGGGCACTCCGGCTCGCAGACGCCGCAATCGATGCACTCGTCGGGATGGATGACGAGAAAGTTCTCGCCTTCATAGAAACAGTCGACCGGACAGACTTCGACGCAGTCCATGTACTTGCACTTGATGCAGTTCTCGGTGACCACATAGGTCATGGCGCTGTCCTTCCAATCGGCCGGCGCTTCTTTAGAGCCGGTCGAGAGAATGTTTCAAGGCCCTGTCACGACCGGAAACGAGATCAAACTTCCATCGAAACAACAGTTTCGAGAAGATTTTTTGCAGGCATGCTGACGCGTGCCGCGCAGCTTCCGCGTTATCCCTTCGGCTCCTCCGGCGCAAGCGACTGATCGCCGCGTTCGCCGCCGCTCAGCACCGCGTAGAGCGTCTGCGCCTGCTCATAGGAGCCGCGACGTTCGGCAAAAGCCGTGATCCGGACGACCAGCGTCGCATGCGGCAGAGCGAGCGTCAGCACGTCGCCGGGCTTCACGCCCAGCGCCGGATTCTCGACGCGCTTGCTTGCAACCCGGACATGCCCGTCCTCCACCAGCCGCACGGCGGCGGGGCGGGTCCGCGCAAAGCGCGCGAACCAGAGCCATTTGTCGAGGCGTTGCCGATCGTCCCGCAAGCAGCCTCCTTGTCGTCGCGATCAGCCCTTGCGCCCGTCATTGCCCTCGAGCTGGGCCTTCAGGGCGAGCAGCTTGGCGAAGGGCGAATCCGGATCGGGCTGACGCTCGGCCGGACGCGGCCGCGCCGGTTGCTGGAACCGCTGCTCCTTGCCGCCGCGCTCGTCACGACGCGGACCGCCGCCCGGGCGGCCAGCATCGCGCTTGAACTCCGGCCGCGGGCCGCGCTCGGGACGCCCGTCGCGCCCCTGGGCATTGCGACCAGCGCCATCCTGTGCCGCAGCAGGCCTGCCGCCCTCGCCGCCAGCCGGGCGCGGGCCATTCCAGCCACCCTCGCGCCAGCGATTGCGGTTCGGCGAACGCTGCCCACCGGGCTTGCTCTCGCCACCCTCTGCAGCAGGGGCGGCATCGGCCGCACCGGCGCGACGCTCGGGCCGGCGGCCACGCTGGCCCTGCTCGGGACGGCGCCCGCCCTGATGGCGGTGCGGGCGCCAGATCTCGATCAGCTCCGGCTCGGCCGGTGCAGCCGCCTCGACAGAGGCAGCGATCTCAGCCGCCGTCGTTTCGGCCTCGGGCACAGCCTCCGTCGCAGGCTCATCGCTCGGCAGCGCCAGCGTCGACATCGCATCGGCAGGAACCGGCTCAACCGGAGTTGCGGCTTCCTCTTCGGCCGGAGCCGTAGCGATCTCCGCATCGGTCAGGATCGGAGCATCCGGGGTCTCACCTGCTGGCGCAGCGCTGTCCGCGTTTTCAGCAGCAGCTTCGACCTCAGTGGAAGGCGCTTCGTTCAGTGCGACAGCCGCCTCAGCGACCGTCTCCGCCGGAACTGCCGGTGTCGTCGCGGCCGGCTCGGGAGCGACAGCGAGCGCGACGGTGATCGCCGGTCCCGGACGCTTCACGGACACATAGCCGAGCGAGCGCAGGATCGAGGCAAAGTCCTCGCCGGCACAGCCGACGAGCGAGGTCATCGCGCCGGTGGCGACGAAACCGTCCTGATCGGCGGCGCCCACCGGCGGCTGGCCGAGCGTCACGCCCGGACGATAGGCGATCGCCGGGCGGATCAGGTCGGCAAGGCGCTCCAGAATGTCGACACGCACCGCCCGCTCGCCGCAGACGCGATAGCCGGCGGCGCGATAGAGCCCCTTGGGGACATCCTTGTTCGCCGGGAACGAGGTCCTGCCGGAGGAGGCGAGATGGGAGATGTCGTCGAGCCCGGCAGCTTCCGGATTGCCGTGCTTCAGCGCCCAGAGCTGGGCCGCGAGCGCACGCGGCGCCGGCTTCAGCAGGGCCGGGACATAGAGGTGGAAGGCGCCGAAGCGGATGCCGAGCTGGCGCAGGCCCGCCCGCCCCTCCTGGTCGAGCGTCTTCATCTCCTCGGCGACCTTGCTGCGCTCGAGCACGCCGAGCGCCTCGGCCGCCTGATAGGCGATGCCGCGGGCGATGCCGGTGACGCTCTCGGCGTTCTCCAGGATCTGCAGCGGCCCGAGCAGCTTGGTGACGTGATGCTTCAACCAGGCGCCGAGGCGAGTCTCGATCTGCTCGCGGGCCTGGGCCGGCAGATGATCGTCGACCATCAGGCGCAGTCGCGGCTCAAGCACCTTCTCGCCGGCGGTCAGACGCGCCACCGGCTCGCCGATCCAGCGGATCAGCCCGTCATGCGAGAGCACGAAGGCTTCGTCACCTGCCAGCACGACGCGCGAGGCGCGCGCCTCCAGCTCGCCAGCCAGTGCTTTCAGCGCCGCCGCGTTCAGTGCTTTCGCTTCCGGACCACCCGCCTTCGGGTCCGCCGTGAAACGGAAGCCTTGCAGCAATCCGACATGCTGACCCTCGACCAGGACATCGCCGGTCGCGGTGACTTCGGCCTCCAACATCGCATTCTCCCGCAGGCGACGCATCAACACGCTCGTGCGCCGATCGACGAAACGGCTGGCGAGCCGTTCGTGCAAAGCGTCCGACAGCCTGTCCTCTACAAGACGAGCCACCCCCTGCCAATGCTCAGGATCAGGCAACCAGTCCGGACGATTGGCGACATAGGTCCAGGTCCGCACCTGGGCGATGCGCGCCGAAAGGGTATCGATCTCGCCATCGACCCGGTCAAGCGCCGCCAATTGGCCGGCATACCAGTCCGGATCGAGCCGGCCATGGCGCATCAATCGCAGATACAAAGTCGTCGCCAGCTCGGCATGCTGCATCGGCGCGATCTTGCGATAATCCGGCAGACCGCAAACCTCCCAGAGCCGCGACACCGCCGGCTTGCCCTGCGCCAGCCGCGCCACGTCGTGATCGCGCGCCAGAATCTCCAGCGTCGTCATATCCTCGGCGATCAGCGCCCGCGTCAGCCCCTGCTCCTGCTCCTGCGGCAGGACATTGAGGCTGTCGAGCAGCCCGGCGATCGAGCGCAGATCGAGGTCGGAGTTGCGCCATTGCACCTGCCGCACCGATTCGAAGCGATGGTCCTCGATCGCCTCGACCAGCTCCTGCTCGAAGGGCGGGGCGCGGCCGGTCGTGCCGAAGGTGCCGTCACGCAGATGCCGTCCGGCCCGGCCGGCGATCTGGCCGAACTCGGCCGGATGCAGCTTGCGATAATGATGACCGTCGAACTTGCTGTCGCCGGCGAACGCGATGTGGTCGACATCAAGGTTGAGCCCCATGCCGATCGCATCGGTGGCGACAAGATAATCGACATCGCCCGACTGGTAGATCTCGACCTGGGCATTGCGCGTGCGTGGGGATAGCGCTCCCAGCACCACCGCCGCCCCGCCCTTCTGGCGGCGGATCAATTCGGCGATGGCATAGACCTCCTCAGCCGAGAAGGCGACGATCGCGGAACGCCGCGGCAACCGCGTGATCTTGCGGTCACCGGCGAAGGAGAGCTTCGACAGGCGCGGGCGCGAGACGACGTTGACGCCGGGGATGAGTTGCTCGACCAGCGGCTTCATCGTGCCGGCGCCGATCAGCATCGTCTCCTCGCGGCCGCGATGATTGAGCAGCCGGTCGGTGAAGACATGGCCGCGGTCGAGATCGGCGGCGAGCTGTATCTCGTCGATGGCGACGAAATCGACGGGAAGGTCGCGCGGCATCGCCTCGACCGTGCAGACCCAGAAGCTCGGCCGCTCCGGCTTGATCTTTTCTTCGCCGGTGACGAGCGCGACGGCGTGGGGCCCGACCTTGTCGACGACGCGTTGATAGACCTCGCGCGCCAGAAGGCGCAGCGGCAGGCCGATCATGCCGGTCGGATGCGCCACCATCCTCTCGATGGCGAGATGGGTCTTGCCGGTATTGGTCGGGCCGAGCACCGCCGTGACACCGCGGGCGCGGAGCGAAGGCGGAAGGGAACGGGGCTGAATCAAGACGCTGGAGCTTTCCTGCAGTCCGGGCGGGGCAAGCCCTACCGGTTCAGGCCACCCGAAGGCAACCTGATCCGTGAACAGAACGAGTCCGGAACGAAGCGAGGCCGAATCGCTGACTCCAGCAGAATCAGGTTTCGTTCACGGCGAGATATGGCGGCAAGCGATTCAAAAACCACAAGATTTTGAATCGCCCTCATTGTCCATCCTTCGCCGGCTTGCGCGCGCGAGGGCCGCTTTCGCTGATGTAGGGCGTCCGGGCTGGAAGACGAGGGGGACCGGCGAAGATCGCGGCAGGCAAGCGCCGCCCGCTCAGTCCGCAAAAACCTCGGCGAGAACCTGCGCCGCCTCGTCCGGCGCCTCGACATGGACGAAATGGCCGGCGTTCTCGCAGAAGGTCACTTCGACATCGTCGAAATAATGCGACAGGAAGACAGACCATTCCGACTTCAGGATCGGGTCGTGTCGGCCCCAATGCACCCGGGTGCGCTGGTGGATCGGCACGGACGGCGCCGGGTGGCCGTCGATCGCGGCGATCCGCGCCGCATTCTGGCTGCGATACCAGTCGAATCCCCCGCGCAGATTGCCCGGCTTCATGAAGTTCTCGACCCAAAGGTCGAAGACCGGCGCGAAGGCATCCTTGCGATGGCACCAATGCGTCAGGAAATGCCCGAGGTAGAGGGCGCAGGCCTCGCGGCTGGAGCCGATCAGCTGCTCGGCCAGCGGCAATTGCTGGAAGGACTGGTACCAGATCTCGTTGACATGGCCGTCGCGGACCCAGGCCGAACCGACGCTCGGCGTCGGGCAATTGAAGAACAACAGCTTCTCGACCCGCTGCGGATGGCGCCGCGCCAGCCCCTGCGCGACATAGGCGCCGACATCGTGGCCGACGACGCCAACCGGGCCGGCGCCAAGCGCCTCCAGCAGCGCCGCCATGTCGTCGGCATGGGCGTTGGCGCCGACATCGCTGCGCGGCGCTGGTGACTTCCCGCTCTCGCCGAAACCGCGCAGATCTGGCGCGATCAGCCTGAACTCGCCGTGCAGCCGATTCATCACCGGCAGCCAGCTCATCCAGAATTCCGGCCAGCCATGCAGCAGCAGGACCGCCGGCCCGTCGCCGATTTCGGCGAGATGAAGCACGGTATCGCGCACGACGACCTGGCGATGCCTGAGGCCTGGCGGCAAGGCGAAATCGCTGGACATGGCGGCTCCGGGAGCGAATCGCCGGTAAGGCTAGCGCCTCGCATGAACCTCCGGCAATCCGCCTGATGGCAAAGGCTCCATGCGCTGTGAGGCGGAGGGAGCATCAAGTGTAGGCGGGGATAGCGGGGAATCTTATCCCCGGTGCTTCCGGCGGCCTCAGAATGACGCACTCCACAACCAGGAGCACGTCATGCCGATCTTGCCACATCACTCATCTCATGACGGCGCGCGCTGGCACGAGATCGTCCTTCTGCGCCGCCGGCTCGTCTCGCTGAAGGCGCAGACACGCCTGCTCCGGCATGAACTCGCCCGCAAATACAATCCCGATCAACCGCGCGTGCCGGCCGGCAATGCTGGGGGCGGGCAATGGACCAGCGGCGGAGGCGGCGATCCGACGCTGACCGGAACCGACTGGATCGGCGACCTCGGCACTGCCCTGTCGAGCGCGCTGAGCTTTGGCGATGTCGTCGCTGACACCAGCGGCGAGGAGAGCTGGGCCTTCTATCAGGATGCCACGCGCCCTGACGGCTCGCTTGCCGAGCGCGCCGTCGTCAACCGCGACGGCTCGACCATCCAGTCCGAATTTGCCGAGCCCGGCAAGCCGAGTGACTGGGACGAGCGCCACACCGTCACCCTGCCCGAAGGCGGCAAGACCACCTTCGAAACCGCGGACCGCACCCAGACGATCCGGGAGGGCGGCCCGGATGGCGAGATCGTCTCACGCTCGACCTGGACCGAGCGCGGGCCGGAGCGCGAGGCGACGGTGCAGGAGGCGCGGAACCCATCGCGACCCAACGGGCCGGCCCTTGCCGAAACCACGATCAATTCCGCTCTGACGCTGTTCAACTGGCTCTCGGCCCGCAACAAGCTCGATGGTCTGCAGGCGGTCGCCGGCTTCAATGCCGGGGACTATGCGCCCAGTGCCGATGCGATCGATCTGAGCTTCGTCGGCCAGCTTCGCGAGGACGAAGTCGATCGCGCTTGCCCACGCTTCCCCGAGGTCCGCAGCCGCACAGACGCGGCCGTTGATGCCGTCGGACCGCGCAGCGACTATCGCTCACCCGCAGAATTCGGAACAGCGGTTCACACGAACTTGAAATCACAGGTGGAGAACCTTGGCGATCCCAGCTTCCGCGCAGAGCGATCGTATCTTAAAAGCTACTACGAAGGGCCGCGCGACGAAGCCCCTTACGGCTCGCCGAACTCCCTTCGCATCGACGTCTATGAGCAGCGCAACAACGGAATCGTGTGCGTCTACGATATCAAGACCGGCAAGGCTGGCCTGTCTCCCGCACGCGCGGCTGAGATTGCTGGAACCGTCTACAAGCGCTTCCTTGGTGTTCGCCGCATCATCGTAACGGAGGTCAGGCCGAGACGATGACGACGATCCGCCAGATCAACAAGCTCGTCGCGCCTCTCATCAGCGCCTCTGGCCCCTTGGTGCAGAAGGCTGGAACCCTTACTCTGCGACCTTTGCACCACGTCGTTAATCAGTTGATCGTCTGGCGAACGTCGGAGGCCGATCATTTCGAAGTAAACTGGCGCTGCTGCCCGGCATTCTCGGAGAAGTTCGCGGCCGGATGGGACGTCACTTTTTTGCAGGCGCAACACCAACTCTGGCGTTGGTCTACATCCGGCGTCCACGAAATCTTCATTGCCCGCGTCAATAACGAGATTTTACCACGAATGCAGGCCGCACAGACGATAGACGGCTTCTTCCAGCACGTCTCGGAGCCGGAATTTTCAGCAAGGCGGCTGGTCGATCACGTCGACACCGACATCCGCGTCGACATCGCTCGCGGCGATCTCGACACCGCCAGAATAAAATGCCGCGCGCTGCATGAACGCTGTGCCCGTGACCCGGAATCATACTGGGGACGCATCTGGCGCAAGACCACCGATCGCGCCGGCCCCCTGCTCGAAGCTGACGATCGACCCGCCTTGGCCGCCCTTTTATACGAATGGGAGCGCGAACTGATCAAGGAACGCGGCCTGGAATCGATCTACGAACCCACGCCCTTCCCGCTCGAACTCGCGGCCAGGGCCTGACCTCAATTCCGCGTCGCGGTCGCCGTCACGCCCGGATCGACCTTGAAGCTCGAGGCCTCGATCACCGCGGTGCCGATCATCGTCTTCACCGAGATGCGCACCGGCAGCATCATGTTCGTCCCGGCGACGGGGGCGAGCCAGGTCGAGATTTCCTTGTTCTCGGCCATGAACTTGGTCGAAGGGCGCAGGGAGCGGTGGCCGGCGATCGGCACATAGCGCGCCTGGCAGACCGAGACCGGTCCACTATAGCCGTCGATCTTGATCTCGCGCGTGCCGGAATAGCTCAGCTTGATGTCGTAGCGCGCCGCGCCATCGAAGATCGCCAGCGTGCGGTTACAGGCGGCCGCGCCGCCACTGCGGCCGGAGGCCTCGACCGGCATCAGGAAGGCGCTCAGCGGGTCCATGATGTTGCGCTGGTGCTCGTCCTTGAGCGGGACGCGATCGGGCTTGGCGTCGATCGGCGGCTCGATCGCCAGCGCCTGCACGGCATTGCCGCCGAGCGCCATGCGCACAGTCCGGCTTTCGCTGGAATTGGCCGAGGAGACCGCGAAGGTCGCAGGCGAAAGCCTGCTGCCGTTGAGATTGCCTGTGGCAGCGCCCGAGCCGCGCCCGCCGGTGAAGCTGCCGACAAGGCCGGTCAGCTTGGCATTGGCGTCGAGCTTGTAACTGCCGCCGTCGATGCCGCCGGAGAGATTGGCCTTGCCGAGCGAGAGGCCGAGCAGCGAAACGTCATAGGTCGCGTCGAGCGAGGCCGCCTGCGCGGCCGGAACCGGCAATGCGAGCATCAGCGCCGCGATCAGGGCGCTGCTGGCGGACGACAGAGCGAGCTTCATCTGGAGGCTCCGGGCGCGAGCGAGATCGTCGCATGCACTGAGATTCGGTCCGAATCGTGACTGGCTTTGCGTCAGCTTGGCGGGATAATGGTTACCGAGATGTTTCCGCAGGCGTTTCCACGCACGTGCCTTGACGGCCCGCCAGCCGGCAGCTATAGACCCGCCACTTCAATTTGACTTCCGGTGCTTGCCTGCCGGCACGTCGCGTGTCGGCAATTTGCGTTGAGCATTCGGAGATTTTGGGAACACGATCATGGCCCGCCGTTGCGAACTGACCGGGAAAGCCACCCAGACCGGCCACCTCGTCAGCCACTCGAACCGCAAGACCAAGACGGTCTTCCGGCCGAACCTCGTCAACGTCACGCTGCAGTCGGACACGCTCGGCCGTTCGGTCCGCCTGCGCGTCTCGGCGAATGCGCTGCGCACCGTCGACCATCGCGGTGGCCTCGACGCCTTCCTGGTCAAGGCTCCGGCCGGCGACCTGTCGACCGGCGCGCTGGCCCTGAAGCGCGACATCGAGAAGAAGCTCGCCGCCAACTGAGCGCGGGCTTCCCTCGGGATTGGATGAAGCGGCCGCAAGGCCGCTTTTTTCGTTTGAACTTGGTCCGTCATTCTCGGGCGGAGCGAAGCGCAGACCCGAGAATCTCCTGATGAGAAGGCGCTGATCGGAGCCTCATCCGGCCTGAGATGCTCGGGTCAAGCCCGAGCATGACGCGCACTGTTACTGCGCCAGCTCGAACTCCAGCAGCACCGTCCGCTGCAGGAAGGTCGAGAAATTATCGTCCGAGATCAGGGTGATGATGGTCCGCCCCCCTTCCAGGTGGATG
This sequence comes from Allobosea sp. NPDC003192, assembly GCF_050275675.1. NCBI lineage: Bacteria > Pseudomonadati > Pseudomonadota > Alphaproteobacteria > Hyphomicrobiales > Alloboseaceae > Allobosea > Allobosea sp. NPDC003192. Next base: position 110,182 of record NZ_JBNNPK010000002.1, on the reverse strand, counting down.
GCCATCCCCTCCATATTGTCGATCTCCTGGCCGAGATCGGCCTCGATCAGAAGCGGCCCATCCAGCTTCGCGCCCGGCCGGATCGTGGCGCCGGCAATGCGGCGGATGCGCATGCCGACGCCGCGCAGCGGCCTGTACCAGCGCTCCAGCAGCAGCATGTCGCCGCCCGGCAGGAAGGCGAGATCGGTGATGTCGTAGCCGTCGCGGCGGACCACCTGCAGGGTACCGGGCTGGCGACCGCCGATGATGAAGCCCGCCGTTGGCTCATCCTCCCGGCCCGAGCGTTCGGAGATCGCGATCAGCGCACCGGCGAGCGGGTGGCCGGTCGGCATCACGCCGAGCGCTTCGAAACCACGATTGCTCGGCAGGCGTTTCGCAGCCGGCGGCGTCGGCACCAGCTGCGCCCGCGCCTCGACGCCATGGCGGGCGAAGTCGAAGCGCAGGATGTCATGGGTGCGCTCGACGCCGATGAAGGCGGTGCCGCCCTGCATGGCGAGCGCTTCGGTGTCGTAGTAGCGCGAGCGATGCAGCGGCTTGCCGGAAGCACCCAGGATCGGCGCGAGCTCGGCCTCCTCCAGCCCGGCGAGCTTGCCCTGGTTGCCTCGAACAAGCTTTGCCGTGAGCCAGAAGCCATTATCGGTGATGGCGATGAGGCGCACCCCGTCAGGCGAGCGCCACAGCCCCGAGAAACCGCCGAAGCGGGGATGGCTCCCGGTCAATTGAAGCCCGCCGCGGAAGACCAATTGGCCGAAGCGGGTCTTCGTCGAATTGCTGGCCTCGAAGCTCGCGATCGGTCGGGCCGAGATGCTGACGGGTATGCGTCCCGGCTCGAGGCTCTGCGCCCGCGCAGGCAGGCTGACAGCCGCCGCGCCGAGGCCGGCGAGAACGCTGCGCCGGCTTGGGCTCATTGCAGGCGGCGCGAGCCCCGCGAGGACGCCCCACCGGCATCCTCTTCGAACAATTCCGCCAGCTTCTCGGTCATCACGCCGCCGAGTTCCTCGGCATCGACGATGGTGACGGCACGCCGGTAATAGCGGGTGACATCGTGGCCGATGCCGATCGCGATCAGCTCGACTGGCGAGCGCGTCTCGATCTCGGCGATGACATGGCGCAGATGCCGTTCCAGATAGCTGCCGGCATTGACCGAGAGCGTGGAATCGTCGACCGGCGCGCCGTCCGAGATCACCATCAGGATCTTGCGCTGCTCGGAACGGCCGAGCAGGCGCTTGTGGGCCCAGTCGAGCGCCTCGCCGTCGATATTCTCCTTGAGCAGCCCCTCGCGCATCATCAGCCCGAGATTCTTGCGCGCCCGCCGCCAAGGGGCGTCCGCGGCCTTATAGATGATGTGGCGGAGGTCGTTGAGACGGCCGGGATTGGCCGGCTTGCCCGATTGCAGCCAGGCCTCGCGCGACAGCCCACCCTTCCAGGCGCGGGTGGTGAAGCCGAGCAATTCGACCTTGACGCCGCAGCGCTCCAGCGTGCGCGCCAGGATGTCGGCGCAGGTCGCCGCGACCGTGATCGGCCGGCCGCGCATCGAGCCGGAATTGTCGATCAGCAGCGTCACCACCGTGTCGCGGAAATTCGTGTCCGATTCCTGCCGGAAGGAGAGCGGCTGGAACGGATCGATGATGATGCGCGGCAGGCGCGACGGATCGAGCGCGCCCTCCTCCAGGTCGAACTGCCAGGAGCGGTTCTGCTGCGCCATCAGGCGGCGCTGCAGCCGGTTGGCGAGGCGCGCGACGACGCCCTGAAGATGCGCCAGCTGCTTGTCGAGATAGGCGCGCAGGCGCGTCAATTCCTCGGCGTCGCAGAGTTCCTCGGCAGTGACGATCTCGTCGAACTTCTGGGTATAGGCCTTGTAGTCAGTCTGTGGCCGGTCGTTGGCGCGGCTGTCGCGCGGGCGCGGCGCCTCGCCAGCTTCCTCGGCCTCGGAATTCTCGTCTTCCTCGTCCCAGTCGCCGGCCGGCGCATCGGCAGCCTCGGAGGCGCCCTCCTGCAGTTCCTCGGCGGCGTCCTCGCTGGTCTCGGTCTCGGAGCGCTCGCCCTGGCTCTGCTGCTCGGCCTCGCCCTCTTCCTGCTGCTGCTCGTCCGAGGACTGGTCCTGGTCGTCCTCATCTTCCTCGGCATCATCGCCCTGGCTCGATTGCTCGGCCATGTCGAGCGAGACGAGGAGGTCGCGCACGGTGCGGGCGAAGGCACGCTGATCCTCGATCGACTTCGCCAGCCGGTCGAGATCGTCGCCCGCCTTGGCCTCGATCTGCTCGCGCCAGAGATCGACCAGCTTCTCGGCCGCCTTGGGCGGCTTCAGGCCGGTCAGGCGCTCGCGCACCATGAGGGCGAGCGCATCCTCCAGCGGCGCATCGGCCCGGTCGGTGATCTCCTCATAGCGGCCGCCGCGATGATAGCGGTCCTCCAGCATCGCCGAGATGTTGCCGGAAACGCCGCTCATCCGGCGCGAGCCGACGCTCTCGACGCGTGCCTGCTCGACCGCGTCGAAGACGGCGCGCGCCGCATCGCCCTCGGGCGCGGCGCGGCGATGCACCGCGGCGTCGTGGCAGGCGAGGCGCAGCGCCATCGAATCGGCATGGCCGCGCAGGATCGCGACGTCGCCTGCGGTGAGCTTGCGCGGCGGCTCCGGCAACCGGGCACGCTCGCCGACCAGAGAGGGTTTGTCGGCGGCGAAGACGATCTCCATCTCGGGCTTGCGTGCGATCGCCTTCATCGCGCCCGAGACCGCCCGCTTCAGCGGCTCGGCCGGCGCTTCCTTCGGGGTTCCGGGCTTGCGGTTGGAGATGCTCATAGCGCCTTCATGAAATGGTGGAAGGTCTGCCCGGCGACCGGATAGCCCTCCATGCGGCCGCATTCGCGATAGCCCATGCGGGGATAGAAGCCCGGCGCCTGGATGCTCATCGTGCCGAGATAGACGCCGCGCGCGCCATAATCGCGCGCCGCCTGCTCTGCCATCGCCAGCAGCGCCTCGCCATGGCCGGCGCCGCGATGGGCTTCGTCGATCCAGAACAGATCGACATAGAGCCATTGCCATTTCAACTCGCCGACGAGGCCGCCCACCATCACGCCGCTCTCGTCGCGCAGGCTGAGCGCCAGGGGTTCCGCATTGCGCGGCCCGACCCTGGCTTCGTTATGGGCAGAAAGCCCGCGCACGACGACTTCGCGCGTCGCGGCGAAATCCGCCTCGCGCTGAATCGTGGCCCGCTTGCTGTCGGCGACGGCGCTCATCAACGCGCTCCCTTAGCGCGCCCGCCCGTCATACATCGTCGGACTCAGCTCGGTCGGCTCGACGCCGGCAAGGCAGCGCACATTGATCGCCACGGTCGGCGTACCGTCGGGTGCGTTGGCGCGCGCGAAGGATTCCATGCCGCAGGTCTCGCAGAACAGATGCTGGATCTTCTGCGAATTGAAGCGGTATTCGGTCAGCGCGTCCTCGCCCTTGGTCAGGGTGAAACTGGTCGCCGGGCTGAAGGCCAGCACCGAACCGCGGCGCTGGCAGTAGGAGCAGTTGCAGGTGATCGTCCGCGAGAGGTCGGCCTCGACCTCATAGGCGACCCGCCCGCAGTGACAGGAACCTTCATACCGAGCCATGGCCGGCCTCCTGCTAATTGAGCACGCTCCGATCGCGAAGGCGGGGCCCGCCCTCGCGGACCATGCTTCAGCTCAGAACGACGTTGACCGCGCTCTCCGGCAGCTCCTTGCCGAAGGAACGCTGGAAGAACTCCGCCACCAGCGTGCGCTCCATCTCGTCGCACTTGTTGAGGAAGGTGACGCGGAAGGCGAAGCCGATATCGCCGCCGAAGATCGCCGCGTTCTCCGCCCAAGTAATGACCGTGCGCGGGCTCATCACGGTCGAGAGATCGCCGTTCATGAAGGCGTTGCGGGTGAGATCGGCGACGCGGACCATCTTGTTGACGATGTCCTTGCCCTCCGGCGAGGCCTGATAGTGCTTCGACTTGGCGAGCACGATCGCGACCTCGTTGTCATGCGGCAGGTAGTTCAGCGTGGTGACGATCGACCAGCGGTCCATCTGGCCCTGGTTGATCTGCTGGGTGCCGTGATAGAGGCCGGACGTATCGCCGAGGCCGACCGTGTTGGCGGTGGCGAACAAGCGGAAGGCGGCGTGCGGACGGATCACGCGCTTCTGGTCGAGCAGCGTCAGCTTGCCGGACTGCTCGAGCACGCGCTGGATCACGAACATCACGTCCGGGCGGCCGGCATCGTACTCGTCGAAGACCAGCGCGATGTTGTTCTGCAGCGCCCAGGGCAGGATGCCGTCCTGGAACTCGGTGATCTGCTTGCCTTCCTTCAGCACGATCGCGTCCTTGCCGACGAGGTCGAGGCGCGAGACGTGGCTGTCGAGGTTGACGCGGACGCAGGGCCAGTTCAGCCGGGCCGCGACCTGCTCGATATGGGTCGACTTGCCGGTGCCGTGATAGCCCGAGATCATGACGCGGCGGTTATGGGCGAAGCCGGCGAGGATGGCGATCGTCGTGTCGCGGTCGAAGCGATAGTCGGCGTCGAAGTCAGGCACATGCGCCTCGGCCTTCGAATAGGCCGGCACCTCCATGTCGGACTCGATGCCGAAGACCTGACGCACGGACAATTTCATGTCCGGCATGCCGGGGGCGGAGGCAGTCGTCGTTGTCATCATTCTTCTCCGGGCGCAGGACAGGGGCCGGTAAGAGCCGGGTGTCCTTGTGAGCCGACCGAAAGGGAGGCGTGTAGAACCTCCTTAGATCGAAAGCAGCGGAGCAGCAATTCGCAAGAGGCATGCCGTCCCTTCGCCGGCATGCATTCACGCACGGCTCAGGCGCGGTTCGCGAGCAGCTTCGCAACCGCCGCGACGGTGCCCTTCGCGCCATTCAGATCGACCTTTGCGGCTGGTGGGACACCTCGCGCCAACGCTGCTTCGATCGCCGCAGCCAGTGTCTGCGGCTGTCCATCAAGTTTCACGACCTGCGCCAGCCCCGCCCGTTCCAGCGCCGAGGCGCGCAAACCCTGCTCGGTCTCGCTGCCGGCGTCGAAGGGAGCCAGCAGCGCCGGCCGCCCCGCCTGCAGCAGGTCGAGCGCCGTGTTGTAGCCGGCCTGGCTGATCGACAGCGCACAGGCGGCGAGCAAAGCCGGGAAATCCGGCCGTGCCCGCTCGACGCGAGCATTGTCCGGCGCCGATTGTCGCAGCCTCGCGAATTCAGCTTCGGCGATCCCGCGGCCGATCAGGAGATGGAAGGTTCGCTCCGGCAAGAGGCGTGCCGCCGCGAGGGTCATCTCGAACAACGGCAGGGCCGCCGCCGAGCCGCCGCCAGAGACGAGGATCGTCTTCGACGAGCCTTCCGAGCCCCCCGGCAATGACGGGAGCTCCGCCAGATACCCCGTATAGACCAGCTTGCCCGCGATCTCCGGTGTCACCGGCCAAGAGGCTTCGAGCGGCAGCACGCGCGGGTCGCCATGAACCAGCACAGCGTCGAACAGCGTCTCGACCCGCTCGGCCGTCTCAGCCAGTCGCTCCGACCGCTGCGGCGCGACCAGCACGTCACGGATCGAGGCGAGCACGAGCGCGCGCGAGTTGGCTGCGCGCGTCGCCGCGATCAGCGCCAGGAACTCCCCTGCGAGCTGGCGCCGCCCGAACGGGAAATGCTCGGTAATCACGATATCCGGAGACAGTTCCTCCGCCAGCGCAACCAATTGCTCACGTCGTGCCGCAAGCCGCTCAGGTGCCGCCGTAACGCCGTCCTCATCGAGAAGGTTGCGGAAATCCGTGCCTTGCGTGCGCACCGGCGGCACTTGCACGAAGCGATAATCCGCCGCGTCCTTGCCGTCCGGCATGCCGCCGCTGGCGAGCGTGACCTCATGGCCCGCTCCAGCCAGCGCCCGCGCCAGTTGTCGCGCCCGCACCAGATGCCCGATCCCGAGCAGATGCGTGACCGCGATCAGGATGCGCGCGTTCATGGCGCCCCGCCATCCTTGCCGGCGCCCGCGACCAGCAGCGCCCGGTGGACCCGCTCCACCCCGGCCTGCGCCGAGAACTCCGCCTTCAACCTGTCGAAGGCAGCCGCACCCAGTGTCGCCCGCCATTGCGGATCGCGGGCCAGTCCGTCCAGTGCCTTGGCCAGGGCCGTGACGTCACCGGGCCGGAGCAGCCACCCTTCTCGGCCATGCCGCACGAATTCCGGGATGCCGGCGAAATCGGTCGCGACGATCGGCAGGGCCTGGCTCGCCGCCTCCATCACCACATTCGGCAGGCCGTCGCGGTCGCCGTTCTCCGCCTGCTTCGAGGGCAGCACGAAGAGATCGGCCTCGCGCAAAGCCGCAATCACCGCATCCTGCGCCTGCGGTCCGCGCCATTCGATCCGCGCCGCGAGGTCCAGCTTCTCGGCTTGCGCCTTCAAGGCGGCGAGCATCTCGCCGCCGCCGATATGGATGAGCCGCCAGTTCAGCTCCGCCGGCAGGATCGCCAGCGCCGCCAGCAGGTCGTCGAAGCCCTTCTTCGCCACCGCCCGTCCGATGGTGATGAATCGCGCCGGCTCGGCCGGGTCGGAGCCGTCGCGCGCCGGGCGCGTCTCCGGCGCCGCCGGAAAGCGCGCCAGATCGAGCCCATGATAGAGCAGCGCGACCTTGCCCGGCCGGTCGGCGAAGCGCTGAAGCTCGGCATGGCCGTCGCGGGTGCAGGTCACGCCCCAGCGCGCATCCGCGATCTTCTCGCGCTTCTCCCAGTCCGGCGTCGTCCAGATGTCCTTGGCATGGGCCGAGAACGACCAGGTCAGCCCCCGGCTCAGCGCCGCATAGCGGATCACCGAGGCCGGCGTGTGCAGGTAATGGACATGGAGATGGCGGGTGCTCGCCGGCAGTTCGCGCGCCATCACGCAGGCCTGGCCGAAGCGGCGCAGCCGGTTGCGCGTGCGATCGCGGGAGAGATCGCGCAGGAACACGCCGAGCAGGCTGACGATGCTGGGCTTCGCGAAGGCCCTGATGATCCCGCGCAGCACGCGCGGCCAATCATCGTGCAGATACTCCGGCAGATAGTGCAGCGGCGCCGTGATCTCCTGGTGCATCATGTGCCGCGCCCCATCGGTCGGATGGCGCAGCGACCAGACCGCGAAGGGCAGGCCGAGCCTCTGCAGCCCGAGCAATTCCTGCGCGATGAAGGTCTCCGACAGGCGCGGATAGCCCTTCATCGCGATCGCGATCGCCGGCCCCTCGGACTCACCCGTGCTCATCTGCGACCGATCAGCATGAAGCGGGTGTAGTTCTTGGTCGGCAGCGCGCCGGCGAACCATAAGTCAGACAGCCCGGCCTGGGCCTTGAAGGCATCGAGCGAAGGCACGCAGCTACGATGGTCCGGCTCGCGGAAGTAGTCGTTCGACTGCAGGAGCAGCGGCAACCCGGCCGGAAGGCTCGCGATCCAGCCTGGCACATCGTCGAGATGCTCACAGCTCGTGTTGATCACCAGCCCCGGCCGCCTGCCCTCGGCTCCTTCGAAATCGAGGCTCATCATGTCAGCCGTCAATGCACGGAAGCGTCCCGTCGCCACATGGCGGTGATTGAGAATCTCTGCGATCGGCGCGCAGTCGGGGTCGATGTCGAGGCTGACCAGTTGCGGGACCACGAGCCGCTCATCGGCCAGCAGCATGGCGCCGAGGACGCCATGCCAGGCGCCGAGCACCCAGACAGGTCCGTCCGGCTTCGGCAAGACCTCGGCAAGCATCTCGACCAGCCAGCGCTTGGAGGCGATCTGCTTGGGATTGAAGGCGATCGAGATGTCGGCCCGCACGCCATTGCCGACCAGCCGAGCGAGATCGGCGACGATGGCGTTGTCGGTCAGCGCCGCGACGCCGCGCAGGATGTCGTGCAGCGCCTCGCGGGAAATCTCGTCGGTCATCGAAACTCTGGTAATCGGGAGGTCGGTCGCGGCGGGACCATAGGCAGGCAGACCGGGAATTGCCAGCCGGACCCTAACCGCGATCCGGGCCCGGATCGGCCAAGTCGGGCGTGGCGTCCTTCGCTGCCGAGACCCACCCCCCGGTTCCGTCCTTGGCCTGCGCCGCCTGTCCGGCATCAGCCTTGGCCTCGCCAGCCGGCGTGCTGCCGAAGCCGTAGACCTGCATCGGCTTGTCGCGTCCCTTGACCGAGATCTTGTGCGGGACGGTGTCGCGATAGCTGCGGCCGGTCGCGCTCACCGTCTCGGCCGAGACGACGATGTCCGAGAGGAGCCGGCGCGTCGCCGCCTCGAGCTGGCTCGCGATCATCACGGTCTCGCCGACCGTGATCTCGCGCCGCCCCATGCTCTCGTTCTCGACCGCGCCGACGATCGCCTGGCCGCCATGGATGCCGATGCCGATACGCAGCGGCAATGGCAGGGCGTTGGCGTATTCGCGGTTGAGCGCTTCGACGGCACGGACCATGTCGCCCGCCGCCGCGATCGCCGCCACGCTCGCCCGTGCCGGCGTCGTCTCCAGCCCGAACACCGCCATCAGCCCGTCGCCATAGATCGCCTCGATCCGACCGCCATGGGCCGCGATCGCCTGGGACATCTCGTCATAGAAGCGGTTGAGCAGATTCATCAGCTCATGCGGCAGTTGCCGCTCGGACAGCGCAGTGAAGGCCCTGAGGTCCGCGACCATCACGGTGAGGCCCTTCTTGCCGATCCTGTCGTCGGGATCGATGGTGCCGCTCGGGCCGGCGCCGCGCTGCTTGGCGGCCAGCAGGATCTGAACCTGGAGGTCGCGCTTCGGCCTGATCTGGCAGGCGAGCCGGACATGGTCGCCGGCCGAGATCCGGCGCAGCAGCCGCGCCTCGTTCGGGCCGGGCGGCGGCAGATCGTCGGCGCCGTCGAGCACCAGAACGCGGCAGGTGGCGCAGCGCGCCCGCCCGCCGCAGAGCGCCGCATGGGGAATGCCGAAGCGGCGGAAGATCTCGAGCAGGGTCGGGCCCGGAACGACGCGGCGCACGCCGTGGCCGACGAAGCGCACGGCGATGGCGCCGAGCGCCCGCGCCCGGAGCTCGCGCAGCACGACGAAGCCGGCGAAGCCACCGATCAGGCCGAAGAAGGCGCGCTTGGCCCAGGTCACGTTCAGGTTGAACATGTCGACCTGCTGGGCCGTATAGAGTTCGGGCGGCAGCGCCATCATCTGCGCCTCGCGCCCGGCCACCGAAAAGCCGATCAGCGCCAGCAGCGGCACTAGGATCGCCGCTAGCAGGAACGGGTCGCGCCAGCGCGCATAGGCGTCGCGCGCCCGGAAGGTGAAATGCAGGCCGATCACGCCATGGGCCCAGACCAGCAGCAGCAGCAGGCTTTGCGACAGAGCGAGATTGGGCCAGAGCCGTCGCAGCACGGCGTGATAGCTCTCGTCCTGTCCGAACAGCACGCCCTGCACCCGCGTGCTGACGATATGGTCGATCAGCAGCAGCGGGATCGCGACGCCGAGCACGATCTGGATCACTTCGCGGCCGGGCATGCGGAAGGTGCGCCGCTGTGCGACGCGCAGCAGGGCGAAGACCGGGTGGACGATCAGCGAGCCGTAGAGCGCGACCGTACCGATCCAGCTGTGCCAGAACCAGTAGCGCCACTCCTGCGCCGCCTCCATCGCCGCGACGCCGAAGATGCCGAGCGCGTGGTTGAGAAAATGCGTGGTCGCGAAGACCATCAGGATGCAGCCGGAGGCGAAGCGCACATCGCGGCTCCAGGACGACATCTGGTCGAAGCCGGAGTTCACAGGCCTGCCTCCCGCTGGCGTGCTCGGAACCGCAGTCATCGGCGCACCCGCCGCTTCAATGTGTCTTCTCGCCATGCAGCACGGAGTCCGCCAGACGGTAGAGCCGTCCGGCGAGGTCGCGCGAAAGCGCGACCGAGAACTCCGGAATGTTGTCGAGCAGCTCGAAGAACAATGTCCGTGGCAACCGCAGCGCCACCACATCGGTCTTCGCCGTCGAACGGGCGGCATTGGTCTGATTGCAGAGCAGCGGCACGTCGCCGATGATGCTGCCGGTCGCGAGCCGGAACGTCTTCCGCCTCCCGTCCGAGAAATCGTGCGACAACTCGACCTCGCCCTCCAGCACGCAATAGACCTCTTCGGGCTTGTCGCCTTCCTCGGTGATGACGGTGCCCGCCGGGAAATAGAGCCGCTCGCCCATCAGCGCGAGCAGCTTCAGCCGCGGCCCCGGCAGCCCGCGGAACAGGGGGATCGATTTCAGGCAGCCTATATCGCTCTCGAGCGTCATGTCCTTGCCTCGATCGGAACCGCGCGGTTGCGGATCGGCAGCTCGTCCGCCTCGTCGGCGGATCCGCCCTTGCTGCTCACCCGGGCCACGGCTCCGTTGAATACGACCTTCTCATGGATATCGGCAGCCAGCCCCGGGTCGGTCAAGAGCAGGAAGGCCGTTCTGTCCTGGCAATACTCGCCGATTCGCCGGATCAAACTGCCGGGATCGGAACAGGTGACGGCGAAGGCGTCGAGATCGAGCACCAGGATGTCCGGTCGCTTGATCAACGCCTGTGCCAGCGGCACCATCAGCCGCAGTCGCAGCGGCAGATAGCGGCCGCGCAGGCCGACATCGGTGTTGAGCCCGAGACGATAGGCGGAGGAATCGAGCCCGGCGCGCGACAGCGCCGTCCGGGCGATCTCCGCCACTTTGCGCGCGGCATCGGGAACGCCGAAGCCGATGCGCCCGAACAGCAGGTTGTCGCGCACGCTCGCGCCATGGATGACGTCGGCCGGATCGTAGAACTCGATCTCGTCGGCCTTCTCGCCGGGCAGATAGGTCTTGAAGCTGTGCCGGGCCCGCAAGACCCTGCGCCGCAGGGCGATGTCAAGCAGATTGAGCCGGTGCTTGGGCTCGATATAGCCGAGCGCGAGCGCAACGAGCTCGCGCTGCACCGTCGGGTCGAGCGGGCTGCGCCGGTCGTGTCGTCGCAGTGCCTCGGCGAGCTCGCCGAGCTTCTCCAGATCGACCTCGCCGCCGAACGCGTAGCGCTCGAACAGGACATGGCCCTGCGGCAAGCCGGCGAAGATCTCGACCAGCGTCGAGGCGATGCGCCCGCCAATCTCGGCCAGCGGCTCTTCCAGCGCCTCGGCCTGCAGCACAGAGCGGGCATAGGCGTCATCGAGCAGGAAATCGGCTGGCTGGCGGCCATTACGCATCGCGCCGAAGACCAGGTTCTCGGCGATCGTCGCATTGGCGTTGTAGCGATCGAGGTCGAAGGTCTCGATCAGCCCGCCGAGCTTTCCCTTGGTCAGCTCGGCCGCCACGACCTTGCGAGCCTCGATGATACGCTCGGCAGCCCCTTCCGGCAGCGGAGCGATCACCTTGGCGTCGAGGCCGAGCTCATAGACCTCGTCGGCGCAGCCGAGCGTGTCGAGCACGGCGAGCATGCGCTGCTCCAGCGCCTCCTCCCCGTCGAGGCCCACCCCCTCATAGTCTGTCCAGTCGGCCACGAACGGCAGGGGCGTGTTGCCGGCGCGCAGCGCCTCGATGAAGCGGCGATGCTCCTCCTGGTCGATGGTCCTGTCCGGCTTCACCACAGGGCGCCTGCGCTTCAGCGGCAACAGGATGTTGTCACGCAGCGAGCCATTGATGATCTCGACCTCGGAACCGGCATAGCCGATGACGTGGCTGGCGCGCTCGACGCTGATTGCCGCGAGCGGCTCGCCATCGATCAGGACGCGCCCGCCATAGCTCATCGTCTGCCGACCGAGGATGCGGCCGAGCGTGTCGCGCCCGCTGCCGGCCGGCCCGATCAACGCGACCCGGCCGGGCCGCTGGAACGTCGTCATCAGCGGGGCGAGCAGCGGCTGACCGCGATTGTCGATCATCTCGACCTTGTCGAGCCTGATCTCGCCGCGCAGCGGCAGCGGCGCGATCTCGCCCTTTTCCTCAAGCGTCACCACCTCGCTCGGGCTGAACTGGGCGATCACCTGCTCGTATTTGATGGTGACGTCGTTGCGCTGCTGCTCCCAGTCGATCAGCTCCTTGATCGGCGGCGGCAGGTCGCGATAGGCCGCGATCACCGCGACCAGCTGGCCGATGTCGAGCCTGCCCTGCAGGGCGAAGAAGCCGCCGACCGCGTAGAAGAAGAAGGGCGTGACCTGCGCCATCAGGTTATTGAGGAATTTGACGGCGAATTTGCGCTTGTAGAGCGCATAGCGGATGTCGAACAGCGCACCCAGCCGCCCGGCAATGTCGGACTGGATATAGGTGGTCGCGCCGTTTCCCTGGATGGTCGGCCCGGCATCGACGATCTCGCCGATCCGCCCCGCGAGCTGGCGCGAGGCGATCTGGCGCTCGCGGCCGAGCCGGAGCTGCTCCTTGCGCAGGATCGGGATGATCACCGCCTGCATCAGCACGATGACCAGGGCGATCGAACCGAGCCAGACGCTCTGCATCATGATGAAGGCGAGAGCGGTCAGCGCCTGGCTGAGCAGGAAGGCCGGCTGGATGAAGGCGTCGCCGACGAAGCTGCCAATCGGCTCGACCTCGTCCTTGATCATGCTGGCGACCTCGGCCGGCTTGACCGAGCGGATATCCTCCGGCCGGAAGCGCATCAGCTGGCCGAACAGATCGTAGCGCATACGCCGGAGCATGCGCTCGCCGAGCACGCCCTTCTGCAGGTTGACGATGTATTTGAAGCCGCCATTGATCAGGACGAGAGCGAGAAAATAGAAGCTCAGCGTCAGCAGCAGGCCGAGCTGGTTGACCTTGAAGCCTTCGAAGAGCTGGACGCTGCCGCCGCCGAGGAACTCCGGCCAGTGCAATGTCCAGTCGAACACCGTCGCCGTCGTTCTGCCGTCCTTGAAGGCGCCGCCCTGGATGGCGTCGTTGACGATGCGCTTGGGGACGTCGAAGGACAACCAGTTGAACGGGATCGAGACGAGGATCACCAGCAGAACGATGATCTGCTCCCGGCGGCTCTTCTGCCAGACATAACGGAAGAGACTTCTCTCCAAGGGGCTTTCCCATCCCGAATCCGGCAGAGCGGACACTGCGCCGGTTCGCTCCCATATGTGGGCAGTTCACGACGGCGCGCAACACGCCGCGGGACTCGACAAGTCCGGCGATTTCAAGTTCGGTCGGGTGAGGCGACGCGTCGGGAGCGCTCGCCTTGTTGCAAGATCGTCATCGAGACGGGACAAGGACGACGGGACGGGAAGACGAACGCAGCACGTAGCGGCAAAAGCAAAGTTTCGGCGGCAAACGGATCCGGATGGCGGGATCGGCCGTTGCTCCGGCGATGCGAACATCAGGGGACGACGGCAGCGGCCGCAGATGAACATTCTCGAGATCAACGACCTGCGGATCGGCTTCACCATTCACGGCTTCGCTCGCGATGTCGTGAAGGGCGTCGACTTTCGGATTCCAGCCGGCAAGACCGTGGCGCTCGTCGGCGAGTCCGGTTCGGGCAAATCGGTGATCTCGCAGGCGATCATGGGCCTGCTGCCGCGCGCCGGCGCCGTCACCGGCGGAAGCATCCTGTTTCGCGATCCGCAGACGCCCGATGCGGTGATCGACATCGCCGCCCTGCCCGCCGAGGGCCAGGAGATCCGCGACCTGCGCGGCGGCCGGATCGGCATGATCTTCCAGGAGCCGATGTCCTCGCTCTCGCCGGTCCATACGATCGGCAACCAGATCGAGGAGGCGCTGCAGCTGCACCGGCCGATGCCGAAGCCGCAGGCGCGCGAGCTGATCGAGGCGATGCTGAAGCGGGTCGGCTTCAAGGACCCGGCCCGCGCCTACGACTTCTACTCCTTCGAGCTCTCCGGCGGCCTGCGCCAGCGCGCCATGCTCGCCATGGCGCTGATCTGCCAGCCCGCGCTGCTGATCGCCGACGAGCCGACCACGGCGCTCGACGTCACCATCCAGGCCCAGGTGCTCGACCTGATGCGCGATCTCCAGGCCGAGATGGGCATGGCGATCCTGCTGATCACCCATGATCTCGGCGTCGTCGCCAACATGGCCGATGAGGTCGTGGTGATCTATCATGGCGAGATCATGGAAAGCGGCCCGGCCGAGGACATCTTCCGCCGCCCGCAGCACCCCTATCTCAAGGCCCTGCTCAAGGCCTCGCCGCATTTCGACATGCAGGAGGGCGAAAGGCTGGTCGCCCTGCGCGAGGCGAGGCCGCGGACACCGGCGGCGCCGAAGCCGGCGCCGGCTCCTGCTTTGCAGAATGGCGACCAGCGGGCGCCGCTGCTCGCCGTGCGGAATGTCACCAAGACCTATACGACCCACTCCAGCCGCTTCTTCGGCAAGGGTACGACCTCGACCGTCACCGCCGTCAACGACGTCAGTTTCGACATCGAGCGCGGCGAGTGCCTCGGCCTGGTCGGCGAGAGCGGCTGCGGCAAGACCACGCTCAGCAAGGTGATCATGCGGGCGGTGACGCCCGATTCCGGCGAGATCCGCTTCGACGACGGCAAGGATTGCCTCGACATCCTCTCGCTGCAGGGCGAGGATTTGCGTGGCTTTCGCCCGAAGCTGCAGATGATCTTCCAGGACCCGGTCTCGTCGCTGTCGCCGCGGATGACCGTGATGAACATCCTGCGCGAGCCGCTCGTCATCCACGAGCGCGGCGGCGGCGCCGAGCAGAAGGCCCGGGTCAAGGCCCTGATGGACGATGTCGGGCTCGATCAGCGCTTCCTCTCGCGCTACCCGCACTCCTTCTCCGGCGGCCAGCGCCAGCGCATCGGCATCGCCCGGGCGCTCGCGCTCGATCCGGAACTGATCATCTGCGACGAGCCGGTCTCGGCGCTCGACGTTTCCGTCCAGGCGCAGATCCTCAACCTGCTCAAGGACCTGCAGGCCGAGCGCGGCCTGACCTTCCTGTTCATCTCGCATAATCTGGCGGTAGTGAACTACATGGCCGACCGCATCGCTGTGATGGCGAACGGCCGCATCGTCGAGCTCGCGCCGCGCCATACCCTGTTCACCGCGCCGGTCCACCCCTACACCAAGGCTCTGCTGAAATCGGTGCCCTTCGCCGATCTCGACCGCAAGCTCGACTTCAAGCTGGCGGCCCCCGGCGGCGCCTCCGACACGCGCCACTGGCCGGCCTCGTTCAAGCCCGATCCTGCCGGCGAGGCGCTCGCCCATCTCGATCTCGGCGCCGGACATCTCGTCCTCGCCAAGCCCGGCGCCGATGTCAGGGAGCTCGCCTGATGCGGATCGCACGCAGGAGCTTCCTGATCGGAACGGGCGCCGCATTGCTCGCGCCGCGGCTCGTCCGCGCCGGCGTCGAGACGCTGATCGACAGCCCGGCGTTCGCCGCCAAGGTCACGGCCGGCGAACTGCCACCGCTAGCCGAGCGCCTGCCGAAATCGCCGCGGCTGATCAATGTCGCCGCGATGGGGCGCGCGCCCGGCCGGCATGGTGGCAATATCCGCATGCTGATGGGCGACCAGCGCGACATCCGCATGATGACGATCTATGGCTACACCCGCCTCGTCGTCTACGATGACAAGCTCGAACTGGCGCCGGATCTGCTGGAGAGCTACGAGGTCGAGCGGGGCCGCGTCTTCACGCTGCGGCTGCGCGCCGGCCATCGCTGGTCGGACGGGCACCCCTTCACCGCCGAGGACTTCCGCTACTGGTGGGAGGACGTCGCCAACAACAAGCGGCTCTCGCCGGGCGGCCCGCCGCAGGCGATGCTGATCTCCGGCCAGCCCTGCCACTTCGAGATCCTCGACGAATTCACGTTGCGCTATAGCTGGACCGAGCCGAACCCGGTCTTCCTGCCGGCGCTGGCCGGCGCGCAGCCGCTCTACATCACCATGCCGGCGCATTACCTGAAGCAGTTCCACCAGCGCTATGCCGGCAAGGAGGAGCTTGAGCAGAAGGTCAAGAACGCCCGCGTCAAGGACTGGGGCTCGCTGCACGAGCGCTTCTCGCGCCAGTACCGGCCCGAGAATCCCGACCTGCCGACGCTCGACCCCTGGCGCAACACCACGGCGATCCCGGCCGAGCAGTTCAGCTTCGTCCGCAACCCCTATTTCCACCGGATCGACGAGAACGGCCGGCAACTGCCCTATGTCGACGAGGTCACCATGACCATCGGCAGCTCGGCCCTGATCCCGGCAAAAACCGCTGCCGGCGACGCCGACCTGCAGGCCCGCTATCTGCGCTTCGACAACTACACCTTCCTCAAGGACGCCGCGAAGCGGATGAACTTCGAGGTTCGCTTGTGGAAGCGGGGCGAAGGCGCCTGGTTCGCGCTGATGCCCAATCTCAACGCGATCGACCCGGTCTGGCGCGATCTGAACCGCGATGTGCGCTATCGCCGCGCGCTCTCGCTGGCGATCAACCGCCGCGACATCAACCGCGTCATCTTCTTCGGCCTCGCCAAGGAAAGCGGCAACACCGCGTTGCCCGAGAGCCCGCTCTATGACGAGACGCTGGCCGGGCTCTACATGACGCCCGATCTCGCCGAGGCCAACCGCCTGCTCGACCAGATCGGCCTCACCAAGCGCGACGGCGAGGGCATCCGCCATTTCCCGGACGGACGTCGCCTGGAATTCACCGTCGAGACCGCCGGCGCCTCGACCGAGGAGACCGACATCCTCGACCTGATCAAGCAGGATTTCGTCGCGATCGGCATCAAGATCCACCCGCGCTCGAGCCAGCTCGACGTCTTCCGCCGCCGCATCCTCGCCGGCCAGACGATCATGTCGGGCTGGACCGGCATGGACAATGCGCTGGTCGCGGCCGAAATGGAGCCCGACGCGCTGGCGCCGACCTCGCCGGCGCAGTTCAACTGGCCGCGCTGGGGGCAGTATCTCGAAAGCGGCGGCCGCGAGGGCGAGGCGCCCGACATTCCCGAGGCGAAGGAGCTCGTCGCGCTTTACAGGGCCTGGCGCCATTCGACGACGCATCAGGAGCGCCGCGAGATCTGGCAGACCATGCTGAGGATCAACGCCGAGCAGCTGTTCACGATCGGCGTGGTCAATGCCACGCTGCAGCCGATCGTGGTAGCGAAGTCGCTGCGCAACCTGCCGGAAAACGGTCTCTACAGCTTCGAGCCGGGCGCCTTCTTCGGCCGCTATATGCCGGACACGTTCTGGTTCGAGGGGAAGTAATCGTGCTGCTGAAGTACATCTTCAAGCGCATCCTGGTGATGATCCCGACGCTGTTCGTCACCAGCGTCCTGATCTTCACCGTGATCAATCTTCCCGAAGGCGACTATTTCGAGACGATGGTCGCCGAGATGCAGGCCCAGGGCGAGAAGGCGGACATGAGCCGCGTCGAGTTCCTCAAGAAGGAGTACGGGTTCGACAAGCCACCGCTCGAACGCTACTTCTGGTGGGCCACCGGCCTGCTCCGTGGCGACATGGGCTATTCCTTCGAGTACCAGCTTCCGGTGCGCGACGTCGTCGGCGACCGCCTGCTCCTGACGATGATCGTCTCCTTCTTCACCATCATCTTCACCTGGATCGTCGCCTTCCCGATCGGCATCTATTCAGCGACGCACCAGTACAGCTGGGGCGATTACGGCCTCACCTTCATCGGCCTGCTCGGCCTTGCCGTGCCGCATTTCCTGCTGGCGCTCATCTTCCTCTATTTCGCCAATATCTGGTTCGGCACCTCGATCGGCGGCCTGGTCGATCCGCAATATCTCAACCAGCCGATGAGCTGGGCAAAGTTCAAGTCGGTGCTGGAGCATCTCTGGATCCCGGTGATCATCATCGGCGCCGGCGGTACTGCCGGCATGATCCGCAAGCTGCGCGCCAACCTGCTCGACGAGCTGCAGAAGCAGTATTACGTCACCGCCCGCGCCAAGGGGCTGCCGCCGGGCAAGGCGCTGCGCAAATACCCGCTGCGCATGGCGCTCAACTTCTTCATCTCGGATATCGGCGACATCCTGCCATCGATCGTCTCCGGCGCCGAGATCGTCGCGATCGTCCTCTCGCTGCAGACCACCGGCCCGCTGCTGATCCGAGCCTTGCAGAGCCAGGACATGTATCTCGCCGGCTCCTTCCTGATGTTCCTGTCCTTCCTGACCGTGATCGGCGTGCTGATCTCCGACATCGCGCTCGCGCTCCTCGATCCACGCATCCGCCTGCAGGGGACGGCGACCAAGTGACGACGCCTTCCGCCCCGCCACCGTCCGAGCCGCTGCCGCATCGCTGGTCGACCGCGCCGTTCGAGCCCTATGCGATCGAGAAGATGTCGCCCGAGCAGGAACGGGTCTATCTTGCGCCGCAATGGAAGCTGATGTGGTGGAAGTTCCGCAAGCACAAGCTCGCGGTGATCTCCGGCGTCGTCATCCTCCTGATGTATCTGTCGGTCGCGATCTGCGAATTCCTCGCGCCCTATCATTACACGACGCGCAACACCGACTTCATCCGTGCCCCGCGCCAGGAGCTGCATCTCTTCCACGAGGGCAGCTTCGTCGGGCCCTTCGTCTACCCGTATACCCAGCGCCTCAACATGGAGAACCTGAAGCGCGAATACGACGTGGACGAGAGCAAGCCGCAGAAGCTGCGCTTCTTCTGCCGCGGCGATTCCTACGAGTTCTGGGGCCTCATCCCCGGCAACCTCCATCTGGTCTGCCCACCTGAAGGCGGCACGCTCTATCTGCTCGGCACCGACCGGCTCGGCCGCGATATGCTCTCGCGCATCCTCTATGGCGGGCGGATCTCGCTCACCATCGGCTTGCTCGGCGTCAGCGTCTCCTTCGTGCTCGGCATCATCATCGGCGGCATCGCCGGCTACTATGGCGGCAAGGTCGATCTGATCGTCCAGCGCATCATCGAGATCGTGCAATCGCTGCCGCATATCCCGCTCTGGCTGGCGCTCGGCGCGATCATGCCGCCATCCTGGAGTCCGCTGCTGGTCTATTTCGGCATCACCGTGATCCTCGGCCTGATGGACTGGACCGGGCTGGCGCGCGCCGTGCGCTCGAAACTGCTGGCGCTGCGCGAGGAGGACTATGTCGTCGCCGCCCAGCTGATGGGCGCCAAGCCGGCCCGCATCATCGGCCTGCATCTTGTGCCCGGCTTCATGAGCCATCTCATCGCCGCGGCGACGATCACCATCCCCAAGACCATTCTGGGCGAGACCGCGCTCTCCTTCCTCGGCCTCGGCCTGCGGCCTCCGATCACCAGTTGGGGCGTGATGCTGAACGAGGCGCAGAACATCAACGTCGTCGCGCTCTACCCTTGGCTGCTCTACCCCTGCGTTCCGGTCATCGTGATCATCCTCGCCTTCAACTTCCTCGGCGACGGCCTGCGCGACGCGGCCGATCCGTATCGCTGAGGCCCGCTCGCCCCATCGCAAACCAGTCGTGAAGATCGCCTTCCACACGCCGCTGAACCGCTATGGCGACGGTGCTCCCTCGGGCGACCGGCTGATGGCGCGCCAGCTGGTAACGCTGCTGGAAAGCCTCGGCCACGCCGTCGCGATCGTCCCCGCCGAACGCAGCTTCATGCGCCAGCCCGATCCGGCGCTGCTCGCGGCTCACAAGGGCGTCGCACGGGGCGTGATCGCCTCCCTGACGGAACGCTGGCGGGCGCCGGAGGCTCGACCCGACCTCATCTTCACCTATCACTGCCATTATCGCGCGCCGGATCTGATCGGCCCTGCCCTCGCCGAGCGCTTTGACCTGCCCTATCTCGTCGCCGAGGCCAGCGATGCGCAGAAGCGCTTCGACGGGCCTTGGGCCGAGGCCGCCGCCCTCGCCCGCACCGCGATCCTGCGCGCCGATCTGCATCTGTGCATGACCCGACGCGACCGCGAAGGCCTGAGCCGGCTCATCCCGGAGCCGGACCGCATAGTCGAGCTGCCCCCCTTCCTGCTCGGCGTCGACAAGATTCCTGAGCGTACCGCCGCACTTCGTGCAGACGAAGAACCTGTCCGGCTGATCGCCGTCGCAATGATGCGTCAGGGCAACAAGGCCGCCTGCTACCACTTCCTCGCCCGCACGCTGGCCCGTATCGCCGACCTGCCATGGACGCTGACCCTGATCGGCGACGGACCAGAACGTGCCGCCGTCGAGGATGCCTTCGCAGGTTTCTCGCCTGGCCGGGTCAGCTTCCTCGGGAAACAGGCTCGCGCCGACATCCTCGGCCAACTCACGACGCACGACCTCTTCGTCTGGCCCGGCCTGAACGAGGCCTATGGCGTGGTCTATCTCGAAGCGCAGGCGGCGGGGCTCCCCGTCGCGGCGCTGGACAGCGGCGGCGTGCCTGCCGTGGTCGCGCGCGACCGCACCGCCCTGCTCGCGCCTCATGGCGACGACGACGCGCTGGCGGAGACCATCGCTCGTCTGATCGGCGATCCCGCACTGCGCGTCGGCATGGGCGCGGCCGCCCGGAGCTTTGCCCGCGGGGAGCGCAATGGCGACAGCGCGCGCATGATCCTCGCCGAGGCGCTGGACGCCGCCATCGCCCGGCATGATCGCAGGACCTCGGAGGTGATACCGTGACCGAGGAAGCCGCCTGGGCCGCCCTGCTCGCCGAGCTCGATCGCTGGGCGGAAGCCGGCAGGCGCCTCGAGCTCTGGCTGCGCGACGACGACGCGACCGTGCCCAGCGACCAGCTCGACCGGCTCGTCGCTCTCGCCGAGCGCTTCGCGGTCCCGGTCCTGCTGGCCTCGATCC
The DNA here is from genome assembly GCF_050275675.1 of Allobosea sp. NPDC003192. NCBI lineage: Bacteria > Pseudomonadati > Pseudomonadota > Alphaproteobacteria > Hyphomicrobiales > Alloboseaceae > Allobosea > Allobosea sp. NPDC003192. Next base: position 89,589 of record NZ_JBNNPK010000002.1, on the reverse strand, counting down.
CGATGCTGGCGCAGGAGGCGCTGGCGCGGCGGCTCGAAACCGCGCCGCTTCTGCGGCCCTGCCAGCATGGTTCCTGGCATCGCAACCATGCGCCGGCGGGCGAAAAGAAGAGCGAATTCGGCCTGCATCGGCCGCTCCCAGACATCCTCGCCGAGATCGCCATAGGCCAGCAGCGCCTGCGCCAGCTGTTCGGCGATGCTGTCCTTCCCGTCTTCGTGCCGCCATGGAACCGCATTCATCCGGATGTCGCGGCGGAGCTTCCAGGGCTCGGCTTCGCCGGCCTGTCCTGCTTTCGCAACTTCGGGCTCGGTCCCGCCAGCGGCCCACGCCTAGTCAACACCGATCTCGACCTCATCGACTGGCATCATGGCCGTGTCGGACGGCAGCCCGCCGACCTCCTGGCCGAGATGGTTGGACTGCTCGCCGAGAACCAGGCGAAGCCCGAGCCAGGCCAACCTTTCGGCCTGCTGCTGCACCATCACGATCACGACAGCACCACGTGGAGCTTCCTCACGAATCTGCTGTCACGGCTGTCCGGTCATGCAGCCGTCGCATTCTCCGGTCCCGATACGCTCTTCGGCGCGACAACCTACTCGGCAATGGGCTTGGATTGACGCGCCGGCAGCGCTATGGTTTTGGCCAGTTCGGGTGCGTTCTTGCGTCCCCCGAAGGCCATCTGACCTTCAAGCAGAGGACGCGACGGACGCATGGGGCTCAGTCTGATCGACGATAGCGGGGTGCGCCGCCCGCCATGCAGCCCGCATGCACCGCGCGTCCTGATCTATAGCCACGACACCTTCGGTCTCGGCCATATCCGCCGCTGCCGGGCGATCGCCAATTCGCTCGTCGCGAGCTACCCTCATATATCAGTGATCATCGTCTCCGGCTCGTCGATGATCTCGAGCTTCCAGTTCGGCGACGGCGTCGACTATGTCCGCATCCCCGGCATCGAGAAGCAGAGCGACGGCCGCTATCTGCCGCATCATCTCAACCTCGAGCTCGCCGACACGATCCGGCTGCGCACCGACCTGATCAAGCAGACGGTGCTCTCCTTCGACCCGGACATCGTCATCGTCGACAAGGAGCCGATCGGCCTGCGCGGCGAGCTCATCCCCTCGCTCGAGATCCTGCGCCGGCGCGGTGCCCGTATCGTGCTCGGCCTGCGCGACGTGCTCGACGAACCGACCAAGCTGCACGAGGAATGGCGCCAGAGCGGTGCGCTCGACGTGCTCGCCAATACCTATGACGACATCTGGGTCTACGGGCTCGACAGCATCTACCGGCCGCTCGACGGCTTGCCGAACCAGCATCTCTTCGCCGACAAGATCCGCTATACCGGCTATCTCAAGCGCGCCGTGCCCTCGCCGATGCCGCCGAACCGGCATCCGCGCATCACCAAGGGCCCATTCATCCTGGTGACGCCTGGCGGCGGCGGCGACGGCGCCGGTGTGATCGACTGGGTGATCTCTGCCTATGAGGCCGATCCGACCATCGAATTGCCGGCGCTGATCGTCTTCGGCCCGTTCATGTCGCGCGAGAAGCGCAAGGAGTTCACCGAGCGCATAGCCAAGCTGCCGAAGCTGGAGAGCATCGGCTTCGAGCCGCGCCTCGAACTCCTGATGAACCGCGCTCACTGCGTCGTCGCCATGGGTGGCTACAACACCTTTTGCGAAATCCTCTCCTTCGACAAGCCGGCGCTGATCGTGCCGCGCGTCCGGCCGCGCCTTGAGCAGGCGATCCGGGCCGAGCGCGCCGACAGCCTGCGCCTGATCGACGTGCTGTTCGACCCGACCCAGACAGGCGCCAGCACGCGCGACCCGATGCAAATGGCCAAGGCGCTGCACGCGCTGCCCAAGCGCCTGCCGCCCTCGCAAGCCTTCCTGCCGGACCTGCTCGATGGGCTGCCGGCGATCAATCGCGCCCTCGCCGACGATCTCTCGCTGCCGGTCCGCGGGCGGGCGCTGGCGCAGAACGCCGCCGCTGGCTGATCAGAAAAGGCGACTCTGCCGCTCCATTACGCGCAAGGCGCGATGGACACCGCTGGCGAAGCTCATAATATATCAGGAGCTTTGCCGGGAGACATCGCCATGACGCAGGTCCTGTTCCGCAATTTCGCGATGCTGGAGCCCGATCACGGCGAGCTGCGCAAGGGCCATGAGCTGCTCGTCGAAGGCGAGCTGATCCGCGAAGTCTCGGACAAGTCGATCAAGGCCGACAAGGCTGATGTGATCGATTGCGGCGGGCGCACTTTGATGCCCGGCCTGATCGACAGCCATGTCCATGTCATGCTGTCGGAAGTCTCGATTCCCCTGCTGGAGAAGGTGCCGCTGACGCTGGCCACCGCCCGCGCCGCACGCTTGATGAAGGGCATGATCGACCGCGGCTTCACCTCGGTGCGCGATACCGGCGGCGCCGACTGGGGCATCAAGGAAGCGGTCGAGAAGGGCGATGTCCCCGGCCCTCGCCTGTTCATCGCCGGCGCCGCGATCGGCCCGACCGGCGGCCATAGCGATCCGCGCCGGCGCACCGATTTCGGCTCGCGCTGCCATTGCTGCAACGCCATGGCCTATTCGATGAACATCTCCGACGGCGTCTCCTCCGTCATCAAGTCGACGCGCGAGCAGATGCGGTTAGGCGCCGACCACATCAAGATCATGATGTCCGGCGGCGTCGCAAGCCCTTACGACCCGCTCGACTCCATGCAGTTCACGGTCGAGGAGGTCACCGCCGCCGTCACCGAGGCCAAGGCCTTCGGCCGCTATGTCTGCGCCCATGCCTATACGCCCGAAGCGATCACTCGCGCCGCGCAATGCGGCGTGCGCGCCATCGAGCATGGCAATCTGATCGACGACGCCTCAGCCAAGCTGATGGCGCAGAACAACATGTTCCTGACCGCCAATCTCGTCGCCTACTATGCGATGCGGGAACGTGCCGCCGAGTTCGGCATGAATGCCGACATGCTGGCCAAGAACGACCTCGTCATCGATGGCGGCCTGAAATCCCTCGAGATCTGCAAGCGCGCCGGCGTGCCGGTCGCCTATGGCTCCGACCTGCTCGGCCAGCTCCAGGTCGACCAGTCGCGCGAATTCCTGCTGCGCCGCGAGGTGCTGTCGCCGATCGAGATCATCCGCTCGGCCACCTCGGTCGGCGCGCAATTGCTGCGCATGGAAGGCAAGCTCGGCACGCTACGTGCAGGGGCCTATGCCGACATCATCCTGGTCGACGGCGATCCGCTGAAGAGCCTGGAGCTGTTCCAGGATCAGGGCGCGAAGCTGCCCGTGATCATGAAGGGTGGCGCGTTCCACAAGAATACGCTCCACTGAGAGCGGGTAGCTGGTTATGAAGAGGGCAGCAATTTGAGCGTCGCGCGACCCAGCCTGGGACGTCTCGCGCTGAACGGCGCCGCCACGCTCTCGCTCGGCTTCATCCTGATGCCGCTGTTCTTCGTCGTCTGGCTCGCCTTCTTCCGCCAGGAAATCCCGTCCTTCCCGCCGGAGGGCTATTCGCTCAAGTGGTTCCAGGCGGCGGCGAACAACAAGCCCTTCGTCGACGGCTTCATCCTCAGCCTGCAGGTCGGGGTGCTCGCGACCCTGATCGGGCTCCTGCTCGGTGTGCCGGCCAGCCTCGCTTTGATGCGCCATCGCATCGCGCTCGGCCCTGCGATCAATACCCTGCTGCTGCTGCCGCTGGTGATGCCCGGCATCGTGCTCGGCACCTCGCTCTACGTCTTCCAGATCGAGACCGAGATCAATACGGGCCTGCCGGTACTGGGCTCGCTCGGCGGCCTCGTCGCGGCCCATAGCCTCGTCGTCATCCCCTGGGTGGTGAAGCTCGTCACCGCCAGCCTCGCCGGCTTCGATCGCACCATCGAGGAAGCCGCGCAGAATCTCGGCGCCGGCCCCTGGACGACCTTTCGCCGCATCACCCTGCCGAGCATCAGGCCGGGCCTCGTCGCCGGCTCGCTCTTCGGCTTCGTCACCTCCTTCGGCAATCTCGAGATGAGCCTGTTCCTGGTCGGGCCCGGCCGAACGACCCTGCCGATCGCGATCCTGCAATACCTCGAATGGAAGATCGATCCGACGGTCGCCGCCGCCTCGGTCATCCAGATCGTCCTGATCGGAGCGGCGATGATCGTCACAGACCGTTACGTCAAGCTGAGCCGGGTGGTCTGATGGCCAGATTGTCGATCAGCCACCTGCGCAAGGTCTATGGCGAGTTCACCGCCGTCGACGATTGCAGCATCGACATCGCCGAGGGCGAGTTCCTCGTCCTGCTCGGCCCCTCCGGCTGCGGCAAGACCACGACCCTGCGCATGGTCGCCGGCTTCATCCAGCCGACCGCCGGCAAGATCACCATCGGCGAGCGCGACGTCACCAATCTGCCGCCCTGGAAGCGCAATTGCGGCCTGGTCTTCCAGTCCTATGCGCTCTTCCCGCATATGACGGTCGCCGAGAACGTCGCCTTCGGCCTGGAGATGCGCAAGATCGCGCCGGCCGACCGCGCGCCGCGGGTTACCGAGGCCTTGCGGCTCGTCCGCCTGACCGGCCTCGACGAGCGCTATCCGCGCCAGCTCTCCGGCGGCCAGCAGCAGCGCGTCGCGCTCGCTCGCGCCCTCGCCATGGAACCGGACGTGCTGCTGCTCGACGAGCCGCTCTCCAATCTCGACGCCAAGCTCCGGCAGGAAGTCCGCGTCGAGATCCGCGACCTGCAGCGCAAGCTCGGCTTGACCACGATCATGGTCACGCACGATCAGGAAGAGGCCCTCACCATGGCCGACCGGCTGGTGGTGATGGAGAAGGGCAAGGTCCGCCAGATCGGCTCGCAGCGCGAGCTCTACGAGAAGCCGGCCGACCGCTTCGTCGCCGGCTTCATCGGCCGCAGCGCCTTTCTCGAAGGCGAAGCGACCGGCGGGCGCTTCCGCAGTGAGGGAGGCCTCGACATCAATTGCAAGGCAGCCACGACCGGCCCGGCGACGCTGGCGCTCCGGCCCGAGCGCCTCGCCATCGGCACGGACGCTGCGGCCTGCGCCAACCGCTTCCCGGCGCGGGTCGAGCACGTCTCCTATCTCGGTGCATTGCTCGACATCGACGTCCGGCTGAGCGAGCAGGATCGCATCCTGCTGCAGGTACCCAACCGCCCGGGCGCGGCCGAACCGAAGCCGGGCGACATGATCACGATAGGCTGGGCCGAAGACGCCGGGCTCGTCTATCCGCGCGAGCCCTGAACCAGCTCGACGGGCGTCCAACAGGGGAACGAACATGAAAAAGATCGACAGACGCGATGTCCTGAAGGGCTTGGCCGGTGCAGCGGTTGCTATGCCTGCGCTCGGTGGCGCCGCGCAGGCACAATCCGGCGGCAAGGTCGTGGTCGGCACCTGGGGCGGCGACTATGCCCGCCTGCTGACGAAGAACATCGAGGACCCGCTGCTGAAGCCCAAGGGCCTCGAAGTGGTGCAGGATCAGGCCGGCGACGCGCCGCGCCGCGCCAAGATGGTGGCCGAGCGCCGCCTGCCGCGCGGCACGGTCGACATCCAGGGCTTCTCGGCAGCCAACATGTTCGAGATGAACGAGGCGGGAGTCACCGAGCCGCTCGACTACGCCAAGATCCCGAACGCCAAGAACCTGTTGCCAACGATGAAGTATCCGTACGGCATCGGGCACATCTATTCCGGCAACGTCGTCATCTACAATCCCAAGCTGATCAGCCCGGCCCCGACCGGCTTCAAGGACTGGCTCGATCCGAAATGGGGCAACAAGATCGGCTTCATCGACATCCAGTACCAGGCGATCATGATCGCCGCCTCGATGGCCGCCACCAACGGCGCCAGCATGAACGACATCGACAAGGCCAAGGAGGTCCTGCTCGCGGTCAAGAAGGCCGGCGCGCGCGTCTACCCGACCAACGAGGCCTTCGCCCAAGCGATGAAGAACGAGGAAGTCGGCATCAGCGCGATCTGGAAGGCGCGCGTGGTGCAATGGCAGAACGCCGGCATCCCCTGCGAGGCCGTCTCCCCGGTCGAGGGCATCCCGGCTTATGTCTCCGGCTTCGTCATCGCCAAGAACGCGCCCAACAAGGAGAACGCCTACGCCTATATGAACGCGATGCTGGCCAAGGAGCCGCAGGAGGCCTTCGCGGTCGACATGGGCTATAACGGCACCGTCTCCGGCCTCTCCGTCGCACCCGACCTGCAAAAGCGTATCGGCTTCACCCCGGACGAGGAGAAGCGCATCAAGGATCTCGACTACGCCTTCCTCGCCAAGAACGACTCCGCGATGAAGGAATGGTGGGACAAGGTGTTCAAGGGGTGAGCGCAGCTCCCGAACCAGTCGCGGGTGCACGCACCAGCCTTGCCGGGATGCTTGTCGTCCCGGCAACGATCTTCGTCGCGATCGGGCTGATCGGCCCGATCGCGATCCTGTTCCGCTACTCGCTCAACCAGTTCATTCCCGGCCAGTTCATGGTCGACGGGCTGACGATCGAGAACTACGTCAAGTTCTTCACCGACGCCTTCTATCTCAACGTGCTCTGGCGGACCGTCCGCGTCGCGGTGATCTGCACCGTCGTCTGTTTGGTCATGGGCTTCCCGCTCGCCTATGTGCTGGCGCGCACCGAGAGCCGCTTCAAGAACCTCCTGATCATGCTGGTGGTGCTGCCGCTCTTCGTCGGCAACGCCGTGCGCGCCGCCGGCTGGATGACAGCTTTCGGCAGCAAGGGGGCGCTCAATGCCTCGCTGATGGGCCTGGGGGTCATCGACCAGCCGCTCGAGATCATGTTCACCGAGACCGCCGTGATCATCGGCATCATCGCGGTCAACCTGCCCTTCATGGTGCTGACGCTGCAGAGTGTGATCGAGGGCATCAATCGCAATGTCGAGGAGGCCGCCTTCAGCCTCGGCGCCGGCCCGGCCGCGATGTTCGCCCGCGTGCTCTGGCCGCTCGCCATGCCCGGCATCCTCGCCGGCACGATCCTGACCTTCATCCTGGCGATGAACGCCTATGCCACCCCGGTCCTGCTCGGCGGCCCGAAATTCCAGACCATGGGCCCGCTGGTCTACGGCCAGTTTGCCCAGCAGAACAACTGGCCCTTCGGCGGCGCCATCTCCTTCATCCTGATGACGGCGACGCTGCTGCTCACCATCGCCGCCAATCTGATCGTGCAGCGGCGCTATCGCTAGCCTGGCTGTTCTCCACGGCTGTGGCGCTTCGCCGCCACGGCCATGCTGGTCAACCGCCCCCGCGAGGATTAAAGCACGGCGATGAACGTCTCCTCCGCCATCGTCCCGATCGCTGTCGGTGCCGTCGCCGTCGTGCTGCTGCTCGGCCTGGTCAACATGCTGCGCGGCGGCAGCTCCAACACCTCGCAGAAGCTGATGCGGCTACGCGTGGTGCTGCAATTCGTCGCGATCCTGGTGATCCTCGGCGTGCTCTGGTGGCGCTCTGGCTGATCGTTCCGCGGTGCGTAAGGCTGGCGTCGTCACATTGCGGCCACCACTCTCTGCGCCTCTCTAACCTTTAAAACCTCCGCCGAAAGCCCAACTCACCGCCATGGTTCGCGTCGCGTCGCTGTTCGTTGCCTTCTCGGTCCTGTCTGCGCCCGCGCTGGCGCAGGGCGACCGCGGCGGCACCCGCGCGCTCGGCTACGCCCCCGCCACGGAAGCGCCCGCCCCGGCCTGGGAAGCACGCTTCGGATTGGGTGCTGCCAATCCCGGCGGGCGCGAGAGCGGCCTTGTGAACTTCGGCGGTGAGATCCTGACGCCACGCATCGCCACGCTGAACGACCGCTTCGCCAACGCCTTCGTGCCGCGCTTCCATCTCGGCTCCAGCCTCAACGTCAACGGCACGCAATACGCCTATGCCGGCGCGACCTGGACCTTCGACGTCTCGCAATCGGTCTTCCTCGAGGCCAGCCTCGGCGCTGCCGTCAACAACGGCAAGACCGGCGCCGTCATCCCCGAGAACCGCCTGAATGTCGGCTGCAATACCGGCGCGCGCAGCGCCGCCGCCCTCGGCTTCCGCCTCAGCGATCGCTGGAGCCTGATCGCGACGCTGGAGCATTTCAGCACGACCGGCTGCTCGGACAATCCGCTCGCCAATGCCGGCAATCCGCGCGGCCCCTCGAATTTCGGCGCCCGCCTCGGCTATACGTTCTAGAAGCAATTCCAGCAGAAGTGTGCAGCGGTTCCGCGTCCGGAATTGCGTAGCAAGAAACGGCCGGTCGCTCGAGCCGGCCTTCCCGGGAGGCGGCACAATGAAGCTGCATGGCTATTTCCGCAGTTCCGCCGCCTGGCGCGTGCGCATCGCGCTCAATCTCAAGGGCGTCGACGTCGAGCACGTCTCGCACCATCTGCGCCATGGCGAGCAGCGCGACCCCGCCTATCTCGCCCTCAACCCGCAGGGGCTGGTGCCGACGCTGGAGCTCGACGATGGCACAGTGCTGACCCAGTCGCTCGCCATCATCGAATGGGTCGACGAGACCCGCCCGGACCCGGCGCTGCTGCCGAAGGAGCCCTTGGAGCGGGCCAAGGTCCGCGCCTTCGCCCAGGCGATCGCCTGCGACACCCATCCGGTCCAGAATCTGAAAGTGCTCAACCGGCTGCGCGAGCTCGGCCATGACGGTGCGGTGGCGCTGGCCTGGGCAGCCGGTGTCAATGTCGACGGGCTATCAGCCTGCGAGCGGCTCGCGGCGAACAATCCCGGTCCCTTCTGCTTCGGCTCTGAACCCAGCCTCGCCGACATCTGCCTCATGCCGCAGCTCGGCAACGCCCGGCGCTTCAAGGTCGATGTCGCGCAATTTCCGCGACTGTTGCAGGCAGAAGCGGCCGCGATGGAACTCGCCGCCTTCCGCGATGCGGCACCCGATCGTCAGGCCGACGCCGAGTAGCGGCGCTCACCAGCGCCGATACGGCCACGGCCCCCAATAAGACCCATAGAAGCCGGACGCCTCCAGCCTTGCCCGCCGGCCAGCCGAACGGTCGAGATCGACTTCCAGCAGGCAATTGGCGAAGCTCTCCGCTCCCGGTTTGAATCCGTAGGAACGGCAGCGCGCTTCATCGGCGCTGCGCTGCTCAGCCGCCGTCATGCAGCCGCCGAGGGCAGCTGCCAGCCCCAATGCGATGAGCCAGGTCGCACGCATCGTCAGATCCTCCAGGCCGTGCGGGATTCGCTGGGATTATGCCATGAAAGCGGCGCTTTGACGCTAGTTCTCACGGGCGGCCTGTAACGACCTTCTGTTTTTGAGGCTTTTGCTGCTTTTCAGAGCGAGGAGGCGAGCCGCCCGACTTCCGCCAGCACGGCTTCGCGCTCGGGGAAGGCTGCAGACGATTCCGCATAATAGGCCGTGACAACCAGTGGTGCTCGGCCGGGCGGCCAGATCACGCCGATATCGTTCGTCGCATTGTTGTTGCCGGTCCCGGTCTTCTCGCCGATGCGCCAGCCCTTCGGCACGCCGGCCCGCAAGCGCTTGTCGCCGGTCTTGTTGGCGACCAGCCAGGCCGTCAGCTGCTGGCGCGACGCCGGCGACAATGCACCGCCGAGCACAATCTGGCGCAGCACGCCGGTCATGGCAACCGGCGTCGTCGTATCGCGCGGATCGCCGGTCCTGGCCTCATTGAGCTCCGGCTCGCGCCGGTCGAGCCGCGACGCCTCGTCGCCGAGCGAGCGCATATAGTCCGTGAGCCCCTTCGAACCGCCGAACGAGTCCAGCAGGAGATTGCCGGCGGTGTTGTCGCTCAGTGTGACCGCCGCATCGCAGAGCTCGGCCACGGTCAGGCCCTTCTCAACATGTTTCTCGGTCACCGGCGAATAGGTGATGAGATCGGCCTTGCTGTAGCTGACACGCCGTTCGAGCTCCTCCTCGCCGCGGTCGACCCGCGCCAGTGCAAACGCAGCTGCGACGAATTTGAACGTGCTGCACATGGCGAAGCGTTCCTCGCCGCGGTGGGCGACGATGCGGCCAGTGCCGCTGTCGAGGATGGCGACGCCGAGCCGCCCGCCATGCTTACGATCGAGCGCGAACAGCGCTTCGCGCACCTTGTCTTCGCGTTCCTGCGCCAAAGCAGGCAGGCCGCCCAGCATGGGCGCGGCCATCAGGGAGCCGATCAGCAGCTCTCGGCGTCGGATCATCGGTTGTCTCCATGCGCCAGCCATCGCTCACGAGCGGCATGCCGGCGCGGGAAGCGGAAATCGGTTCTGGTGGGGACGCCGCGTTCCACGCAGTGGGGGCGATGCCCGCCGCTGTTCTCGCCGCGGGCTTGCCTAATCGCAAACGATGATATCTTGACGGAGCCATTAGATTTCCTAAGGCTCGTTCATGCTCCGACCGCATCTGCCGCTGAACGCATTGCGCGCCTTCGAAGCCTCGGCCCGCCATCTCAGCTTCACCAAGGCTGCGATCGAGCTCTGCGTCACCCAGGCCGCGATCAGCCATCAGGTGAAGGGGCTGGAGGAACGGCTCGGCGTCGAGCTCTTTCGCCGCCTGCCGCGCGGCCTTGCCCTGACCGATGAAGGCCGCAGCCTGCTGCCGACGCTGCGCGACAGCTTCGACCGCATCGCCGGGCTGCTCGAGCGCTTCGAAATCGGGCGCCCTGTCGAGGTGTTGAATGTCGGCGCGGTCGGCACCTTCACGCTCGGCTGGCTGCTGCCGCGCCTGGCCGGCTTCCGCCAGGCCCATCCGCAGATCGACCTCAGGCTCACCACCAACAACAACCGCGTCGACCTCGCGGCCGAGGGGCTCGACTATGCCTTGCGATTCGGCGACGGCGCCTGGCACGGCACGGCGGCACTGCGCCTGTTCGAGGCGCCGATGGCTCCCGTCTGCGCGCCAGGCACGGCAAGCGTCCTGAGGCGCCCGTCCGATCTCGCCGAACAGGTCCTGCTGCGCTCCTATCGCGCCGATGAATGGAAACTGTGGAGCGAAGCGGCCGGGATCGAGCTGTTGCAGGCGCGCGGACCGGTCTTCGACACCTCGATCGCCCTGGCCGAGGTCGCAGCCGCCGGCGAAGGCGTCGCCCTCGTGCCGGCGCTGCTGTTCTCGCGCTATTTCGACGATGGCAGGCTGGTCCGCCCCTTTCCCATCGCGGTCTCGCTCGGCAGCTACTGGCTGACCTGGCTGCAATCGCGTTCGTTGACGCCGGCCATGCTGGCCTTCCGCGACTGGCTGACGGATGAAAGCCGCAAAGAGGCCGCACCACCAGCGGACTGACCCGCCATAAGCAAAACGGCCGCCCGGTAGGGCGGCCGTCTGTCCTTGGATCCAAGGAGGAAAATGGTGGGCGCGACAGGGATCGAACCTGTGACCCCTACGATGTCAACGTAGTGCTCTCCCGCTGAGCTACGCGCCCGTTTCGCCCGAAGGCGTCCGGAACGACACCGGCCCGGGGGCGGCATCGCTGCGAGGTGGAGGGGCTATAGCGGAGGCGTGCGCGCCTTGCAAGGCGCTTAATCGGCTTCCTTGCAGGAAACCGTCACGCCGCCAGCAGCTTCTCGACCTCGTTGACCAGTTCGCGCAGATGGAAGGGCTTCGACAGCACCTTGGCATCCTTCGGTGTCTGCGAATCCGGATTGAGCGCGACCGCCGCGAAACCGGTGATGAACATCACCTTGATGTCGGGATCGAGCTCGGTGGCGCGGCGCGCCAGCTCGATGCCGTCCATTTCGGGCATGACGATGTCGGTCAGCAGCAGCTCGAACGGCTCCTCGCGCAGCCGGTTATAGGCCGATAGCCCGTTGTCGAACGAGGCGACGTCGTAGCCCGCATTCTGCAGCGCCTTCACCAGGAAGCGGCGCATGTCGTTGTCGTCTTCGGCCAGGAGAATCTTCGTCATGGCGCCTTGCTTCGTCCGTGATGTTGCGCCGAGCCCACGCCACCTGCCCGCCTGGCCGGAAGCCGATTCGCTCGCCTCGTCGTCCCTCGTACCGGGTGGCCGTCCCTGCCATTCCGGGCTTCGCCGGTCCAGCCCGGCGTGAGGCGAGTTCATCGCTCGCACACACCCTGATAGATCAGCCAGTTCTATTTGGCGACATTACGGTAAACAACCAGTGAAGCCCCGCAAGCCAAATGACGAAAGGTCAGGCCCTTCAACCGGGATCGGCTTTGTGCTTGAGTCCGGCGACATGACGCCGACACCCAGTTTCTCCTTTCCTCGCCCGGACGACGTGATCGCCGAGATCGAACGGCCGTTCACGCTCCATCAGCCGGCGCTGCAGGTCGTTCCCGTCATCGTCGACGTGCCGCATGCCGGGCGGCGCTATCCGCGCGCCTTCGTCGAGGGCTCGCGCCTGCCGCTGCGGGCGCTGCGCCGCTCGGAGGACGCTTATGTCGACCTGCTCTTCTCCCATGCGGTCGCGCTCGGCGCGCCCCTGCTCGTCGCCGAGTTCCCGCGCGCCTTCCTCGACGCCAATCGCGAGCCCTATGAGCTCGACCCGCGCATGTTCGACGGCCGCCTGCCCGGCTTCGCCAACACCCGCTCGCTGCGCGTCGCCGGCGGGCTCGGCACCATCCCGCGCATCGTCGGCGAAGCCTATGAGATCTATTCGGGCCGCATCCCGGTCGAGAGCGCGCTCAGCCGGATCGAGGAGCTCTACCGGCCCTATCATGCCGGCCTGCGCCATCTGGTGAACCGCACCCAGGCCAGCTTCGGCAGCTGCATCCTGGTCGATGCCCATTCCATGCCGTCGACCGGGCTCGACCGTGACGGCATCGCCAAGGCTGACATCATCCTCGGCGACCGCTTCGGCACCAGTGCCGCGAGCTTCGTGGTGGATGCGGCCGAAGAAGCGTTCACGCGCGCCGGGCTGACCGTGACCCGCAACCGCCCCTATGCCGGTGGCTTCATCACCGAGCATTACGGCGCGCCTGGTTCCGGCGTCCATGCCTTGCAGATCGAGGTCAGCCGCGGCCTTTACATGAACGAGGCGACGCTCGAGCCGAACAGCGGGTTCCCGGCGCTTCAGCAGGTGATCAGCGCCGCCATGGCCGAGTGCTTCGCGCGCTGGAGCGGCTGGAGTGACGACTGGCGCCAGGCGGCGGAGTAAGGACCTCCGAACGCCGCCAACTCCCTGGGATGCAAAAGAAAGAGGGCCGCGCACTTTCGTGGCGGCCCGAAGTCTAGGGAGGAAACGCCCAAGGAGGGCAACGAAGGTTTGAGGTCATCTCCCCTTCGCAGTGCACAATAGCGCATTGCGCTGCAAAAACGCAAGTCCAAACGCAAATCCAGCCATGCAAAATTTGCATGACAGACGACGCATTATCCGCAGTTCGTCCGATTTTGCAGAACTGAATGAAGCTGAACTGTCCTGGCCTGATCGGACTCCAGCCCGCGACGCTTGTCTTCCCGCCCGCCGCACAGCATGAAAGCGGCGGATGCAGCCAAGGGAACCCTGATGAGCGCGGTCGATTTCACGGAATTCGTCTCCCAGCTAGCAACCTTGTCGGGGCAGGCGATCCTGCCCTTCTTTCGCGCCCGGCACACCACCGAGGACAAATCCGGCGGCGGCGTCTTCGACCCGGTCACCGAGGGCGATCGCGCCGGCGAGGACGTGATGCGCAACCTGATCAAGCGCACCTTCCCGGCCCATGGCATCCTCGGCGAGGAATTCGGCTCCGAGAATGCCGATGCCGACTATGTCTGGGTGCTCGACCCGATCGACGGCACCCGCGCCTTCATCTCCGGCATCCCGGTCTGGGGCACGCTGATCGGGCTGACCCGCAAGGGCGTTCCGGTCTACGGCATGATGAACCAGCCCTTCACCGGCGAGCGCTATTCCGGCGACGGCCGCATGGCGCGCTATGAGGGGCCGAACGGCCCGCGCACGCTGCATACGCGCCAGGTCACGAACCTCGCCGAGGCGACTCTGATGACCACCAGCCCGCATCTCTTCGTGGAGGGGCAGAAGGCGGCCTATGGCCGCGTCGAAAGCGCCGTGCGCATGGCCCGCTATGGCTGCGACTGCTACGCCTACTGCATGCTCGCCGCCGGCCATGTCGATCTCGTCATCGAGAGCGGGCTGAAGCCCTATGACATCGTCGCGCTGATCCCGATCATCGAGGGCGCCGGCGGCATCGTCACCTCATGGGACGGCGGCAGTGCCGCCCAGGGCGGCACCATCCTCGCCGCCGGCAACAAGGCCTTGCACCAGGCCGCCCTCGCTTTGCTCAACGGCTGAAGCGGATTCGCCGGCTTTTTCGTCCGGCAGTTCCTCGCCCGGGATGAAGGCGTCGAATGCCGCCCAAAACTGCGCGCGGATCGCGTCGCTCTCCATCAGGATCTCGTGGCGCGCGGTCGGAAGCACCAGGGCCGAGCCGGTCTTGAGCCGCGCCGCGAAGCGTTCGATCGCCGGCGTCGACACGACAGGATCCTGCCCGGCAGCGATGATAAGCGTCGGCACGCGCACCTCCAGCGGTGCGCGCGGCATGGCGAGCCGGTCCATCAATTGGAAGGCGGCATGGATCCAGCCGACGCTGGGGTCGCCGATCGCGAGCTCGCGCGCCGCCGCCGACAGGGCCGCGTTGCGGGCATAGCGGACCGGATCGGAGCTCAGCCGGTTGCCCTCGAACGGCTTGGTCCCGATCGCGGTGTCGCCGCCGCCGGGCACGAAGGCCTTGCCGAAGCCGAGCCAGTACAGCACTCGCGCCAGCCAGCGCGCCCCACGCGGATTCTCGATCATGCTGATGCCGAGCATCGGCGCGATCGCGACCAGCCGCGCCACCGGCAGCGCCTCGCGCCTGGCAGCATCAAGGCAGAGCGCCGCGCCCATCGAATGCGTCAGAGCGAAATAGGGTGGCGGGAAACGTTCCTGCATCTGCGCCACGACGAGAGCGAGGTCGCGCTCGTAGTGCACGAGGCGGCCGACATGCCCCTTGCGTTTCCTGTCGGTGAAGCGTTGCGAACCACCTTGCCCGCGCCAGTCGAAGGTCAGGACATGGAAGCCGCGCCGGCGCAGTTCGGCGATCGTCTCGCTGTAGCGCTCGATGAATTCGGCCCGTCCCTGCGCGAGGAGAATCGTGCCCTTCTCGCGCCGCACGCTCGGGCGCCAGCTCGCCAGCCGCAGGCGCGCCCCGTCGCTGGTCGCGGCGAACCAGACTTTGCCATGACCTGGCACCGGGTAATCCGGCTGATGGAAGAATTCGGCCTCGCTCATCGGCGCTCCGGCAGACTCATGGCCTCGTTATGCCCGTCGGGCCCGGCTCTTGAAAAGCCGGAAACGCCACCCAGATCATTGTTGCGCAGGCCGTCAAGCGGCTGTGCAAAGCCAAACCTGGCCCGCGCTCATGACGAGGCGGGCTGACACGAATGTCGCTTCCTTTGGAGGACAATCATGCGTTCCTACGATCTTTCCCCGCTCTATCGCTCGACCGTCGGCTTCGACCGCCTGTTCTCGCTGCTCGACCAGGCCGGCAGCGTCGACAACGCCCCGAGCTATCCGCCCTACAATATCGAGCGCACCGCCGAGAACGCCTATCGCATCTCGATCGCGGTCGCCGGTTTCGGTGAAGCCGACCTCTCGATCGAGAGCAAGGAGAACGCCCTGACCGTCCGCGGCGAGAAGAAAGTCGCCGATGACGAGCAGAAGCGCGAAGTCCTGCATCAGGGCATCGCTGCCCGCGCCTTCGAGCGCCGCTTCCAGCTCGCCGACTACGTTCAGGTCACCGGCGCCAGCCTCGAGAACGGGCTGCTCCACATCGACCTCGTCCGCGAGATCCCCGAGGCCAAGAAGCCGCGCCTGATACCGATCGGCGGCGGCGCGCCGAAGGTGATCGAGGCCAAGAAGGCCGCTTAATCTCCAGCTCGGCGACACCATCGCCGGCCTGAAGCGGGAGAGCCTCCCTGGGAAGCCCGGGAGGCTCTTTTCTTGTCCGGAGCATCGAACCGAAAAGTGGAATCCACTTTTCGGAGAAATCCGATGCCGAAACAAAAAGCTAGATCGCCACTTTGCGTCCGGTAGGACGCGCGGCGTTCTAGAGCCGCGCGAGCTCAGTTCGGCGGATTGACCGGCGCGATCGCCGTTTCCGACTTGGGCTGTGCCGTCTTCATGTCCTCGATCTGCACTGGCGGCAAGGTCGTATCCGGCACCGGAATGCCGCTCGGATGCGCTCGCGCCAACGGCGGCAGGCGATCGGGCTCATCGGTCCCGCGGACATCCTGCGGATTGACGAGCTTCGGCTTGCCGATGTCGCTCGGCGCAACCGAGGGCACCGCAGCAGGCTTCGCCGCCGGTGCATCGGGCTTCGGCACGGCCGGCGACGGCGGAACGGTGGTCGCCGGCGCGCTCGCCTCCGCTGGCGGCTGGGGCGGCTTCAGCGCCGCCGGCCGCTCCGGCGGACGCGGCGTCAGCTTCTTTTGAGCCGGACGCTCCTCCTCGCGCGGATCGAGCCTGACGGTCCGTGGCGGCGGCTGCAGCACGATCCGGTCGATCAGCTCGCCGCTGAACCGGTCGATGATGAGCCGCAGCCGCGACCCGTTCGCCGCCAGGCCGTCGACGATGATGGCCGAGCGGGTCCGCATCGTGCGCTGCACGTCGCGCAGGCCGAACTCCTGCACGGCGATCCGCTCGACCGTCCGCGGCGGCATCGGCGCCGCCCGGCGCGGCGCATAGTCGTAGCGCGGGCCGTAACCGTCGTCATAGTCGTAGCCATAGCCGTAGCGAGCATAGCCGCCGCCATAGTCGTCGATCTGCGCCAGGGCCGGGCCGCTCGCACCGGCCATGACGGCCAGGACGGTGAGGCCGGCCAGGCGGCGGCGCAGGGGACGCGGCGCGGCGGCGGGCGAAACGAAGACTGCCATGGTCTGTCCTCTGTCAGACGAAATTCGCAGCCTTCAGTTCTCGGTAAGGATTGCGGCGCGCTTGCGGCGTGAATCCGCTGCGAAACAGGCGCTTTCTGAGGCTCAGACGTCAGCCAGCACGGCGGCAAGCCGATCGACCTCTTCTGCCCGCGTCGCAAAGGAGCAGACGAAGCGGCCGACCACCTCACCGGGCTGCAGCTGCTCCCGTTCCGGCAAAGCGTCGCCCGACCAGGCGATATACTGCACGCCTTGCGCCGCCAGCGTGGCCTGTGCCTGTGGCGGCAGCACCAGGAACACCTCGTTCGCCTCGCAGGCCCAGGCCAGCTGGAGCTTGCCCGCAGCCGCGACCGCATCGGCCAGGCGCTTGGCCATCGCATTGGCGTGGCGGGCAAGGTCGAGCCAATGGCCGCCGGCCAGCAGTCCCTCGAACTGCGCCCCGATCAGCCGGCCCTTGGACAAAGTGTGCCCGGCCCGCTTGCGCCGCCATGGCATCTCACCGGCATTGGCCGGATCGAAGACGATCACCGCCTCGGCGGCAAAGGCACCGTTCTTGGTGCCGCCGAAGGAGAGCACGTCGACGCCCGCCTTCCAGGTGATCTCGGCTGGCGTGCAGCCGAGCGCCGCAACCGCATTGGCGAAGCGTGCGCCGTCCATGTGCAGCCTGAGGCTTCGCGACGCGATCGCCTGCTTCAGTGCCGCGATCTCGGCCGGCGTGTAGACCAGCCCGCACTCGGTCGCCTGCGTGATCGACAGCATCTGTGGCTGCACCTGGTGCAGCGAGCCCGCTCGCATGCGCGCGAGCTGCTCGGTTACGACCCCCGGCGCGAGCTTGCAGCCATCGCCGGGCAGGCCGACGATCTTGGCCCCGCCGGTGAAGAATTCGGGCGCGCCGCATTCATCGGAAGCGATATGCGCCTCGTGATGGCAGAGTATCGCGCCCCAGGGCTGGACCAGGCTCGCCAAGGCCAATGAATTCGCCGCCGTGCCGGTCGTGACGAGGAAGACCGCGACCTCGCGCTCGAACAACTCGCCGAACAGGTCCTCGACCCGCTTCGTCCAGGCATCATTGCCATAGGCGGCGGCGAAGCCGTCGTTGGCGGCCGCCATCGCCTGCATCACCGGCGCGCTCGCCCCGGCCAGATTGTCGCTGACGAAATTCATGGCAGGCTCATATCCGGCGGGCGCTGAGTGGTCGCTGACGGATAAGCAGCCTCCTGCCGCAGCGCAATCGGTGGCGACGCAGAACAGCCCCGATTCCTGCGACCGACAACTTCCGGCTTGGCTCACAGGGCCGCACGATGCGAAAATGTCCAGACGTCTATGTAGATAGCAATAAAATGTCGCCGCAGTGCAAAATCGCCGCTTGTGCCCAGATTGGAATTCTGGCAAGGTCAAGGCAATAGGACAGCTATGCTGTCCCATTTTCAGAGTGGGCCTCGCCGAGGCCCTGGCGCGAGCGGACGGAGCGGACGATGACGGGAGGTACGGCGAATAAAGCCAAAGCCAACCGTACGACGCGCGCCGCCCGCAAAACGGCGGCGTGACCAGGCGCGACAGGGCAAGATAGAGCCCGAGGCGCCTGCGGAGGACGCGGGCGCAAGAGAAGACCGGCGCAAGCAACCTTCGCAAACCGAGACTAAAGCCGGACCGGCCCGATCCTTGCTCGGCAAGGACCAAGGCCGGCGCGGCAGCGGCGCTGACACGCCGTGTGGACTTTGGCTGGCTTCCAAGCAGATGCTTCGGAGCCCAAGGCGGATGGGCGGAGGTGACGATGAGCGAAGGCAGGAAGGCGAGCGCGATGGCCAACACCACTGCTAAAGCTGCCACCACGACGACGACCGCTGTCGAGCGTTTTCCGGAGGTGCGTGACCCCGCCATGCCGGAGCGCCAGGGCCTCTACGATCCGTCCTATGAGAAGGACTCCTGCGGCGTTGGCTTCATCGCCGACATGAAGAACCGCAAGAGCCATGCGATCGTCGCGCAGGGCCTGCAGATCCTGCACAATATCGACCATCGCGGCGCGGTCGGCGCCGACCCGAAGCTCGGCGACGGCTGCGGCATCCTCACCCAGATCCCGCATCGCTTCTTCAAGGAAGAATGCGCCAAGGTCGGCATCGACCTGCCCGAGCCCGGCCATTACGCTATCGGTCAGTTCTTCATGCCGCAGGAGGCCGACAACCGCGCCGTCTGTGAGGAGATCGTCGCCCAGACGGTCGAGGAGGAAGGGTTGATCTTCCTCGGCTGGCGCGACGTGCCGGTCGACAACAGCGACCTCGGCGAGGCGGTCAAGGAGACCGAGCCCTGCCATCGCCAGATCTTCGTCGGCCGCCCGGCCGAGATCACCGGCGAGGACGAGTTCGAACGGCAGGTCTATGTCCTCCGGAAGTCGGTCTCGAACAAGGTCTACAAGCGCCATGACCGGGCGACCGCGACCTATTATCCGGTCTCCTTTTCCTGCCGCACCATCGTCTACAAGGGCATGGTGCTGGTCACCCAGCTCGGCGACTACTTCAAGGACCTGACCGACGAGCGCTTCGAGAGCGCGCTCGCCCTCGTCCACCAACGCTTCGCCACCAACACCTTCCCGTCCTGGCGCCTCGCCCACCCCTACCGGATGGTCGCCCATAACGGCGAGATCAACACGCTGCGCGGCAACGTCAACTGGATGGCGGCTCGCCAGGCTTCAGTCGATTCCGATCTCTTCGGCGCCGACATCTCCAAGCTCTGGCCGATCTCCTATGAGGGCCAGTCCGACACCGCCTGCTTCGACAACGCCCTCGAATTCCTCGTCCAGGGCGGCTATTCGCTCGCCCACGCCATGATGATGCTGGTGCCCGAGGCCTGGGCCGGCAACCCGCTGATGGACGAGAGCCGGCGCGCCTTCTACGAATACCACGCCGCCCTGATGGAGCCCTGGGACGGCCCAGCTGCGATCGCCTTCACCGACGGCCGCCAGATCGGCGCGACGCTCGACCGCAACGGCCTGCGCCCCGCGCGCTATCTCGTCACCGATGACGGGCTGGTCGTGCTCGCCTCGGAATTCGGCGTGCTGCCGATCCCGGAGGAGAAGATCGTCCAGAAGTGGCGGCTCCAGCCCGGCAAGATGCTGCTGATCGACCTCGAAGAGGGCCGCATCATCGGCGACGACGAGATCAAGAGCACGCTCTGCCTCGCCAACCCCTACAAGGACTGGCTGAAGCGCACCCAGATCGTCCTCGAGGAGCTGCCGCCAGTCGAGGCGCGGGCCTCGCGCACCGACGTCGCCCTGCTCGATCGCCAGCAATCCTTCGGCTACACCCAGGAAGACACCAAGCTCCTGATGGCGCCGATGGCGGTGACCGGCCAGGAAGCCGTCGGCTCGATGGGCACCGACACCCCGATCTCGGCGCTCTCCTCGAAGTCGAAGCTGCTCTACACCTATTTCAAGCAGAACTTCGCCCAGGTCACCAACCCCGCGATCGACCCGATCCGCGAGGAGCTCGTGATGAGCCTCCTCTCCTTCATCGGGCCGCGGCCGAACATCCTCGACCTCGAAGGCACCTCGCGCCGCAAGCGCCTGGAAGTGCGCCAACCGATCCTGACCAATGACGATCTCGAGAAGATTCGCTGCATCGGTCACTACGAGGACCGCTTCGACACCAAGACCCTCGACATCACCTATCCGACGCGCGAGGGCGCAGGCGGCATGGAAGGCGCGATCGAGCGCCTGTGCGAGCGCGCGGAAGCCGCCGTCCACGGCGGCTACAACATCATCATCCTCTCCGACCGGCAGGTCGGGCCCGACCGCATCCCGATCCCGGCGCTGCTGGCGACGGCAGCGGTCCACCACCACCTGATCCGCAAGGGCCTGCGCACCTCGGTCGGCCTCGTCATCGAATCCGGCGAGCCGCGCGAGATCCATCACTTCGCCCTGCTCGCAGGCTTCGGCGCCGAGGCGATCAACCCCTATCTCGCCTTCGAGACCATGGAGGCGCTGCTCGAGGCCGGCGAGTTCCCGCCGGAGGTCGACCGCTACGAGGTGGTCAAGCGCTTCATCAAGTCGATCGGCAAGGGCCTGCTCAAGGTCATGTCGAAGATGGGCATCTCGACCTATCAGTCCTATTGCGGCGCCCAGATCTTCGACGCCGTCGGCCTGCGCACCGAGTTCATCGACAAGTACTTCACCGGCACCATCTCCTCGATCGAGGGCGTCGGCCTCGCCGAGATCGCCGAGGAAAGCGTGCGCCGTCATCGCGACGCCTTCGGCGAATCGCCGATCTACCGCGACGCGCTCGACATCGGTGGCGAATACGCCTTCCGCCTGCGCGGCGAGGCGCATGCCTGGACGCCGGAGAACATCGCGCTGCTCCAGCACGCCGTGCGCGGCAATGCCCGCGACAAGTTCAAGGCCTATTCCGAACTGGTCAACGACCAGAGCGAGAAGCTCTCGACCATCCGCGGCCTGTTCCACGTCAAGATGGCCGGGGAGCTCGGCCGTCAGCCCGTACCGCTCGACGAAGTCGAGAGCGCGGCCTCGATCGTCAAGCGCTTCTCCACCGGCGCCATGTCCTTCGGCTCGATCAGCCACGAGGCGCATTCGACGCTGGCGCTGGCCATGAACGCGATCGGCGGCAAGTCGAACACCGGCGAGGGCGGCGAGGAGCCGGAGCGCTTCAAGCCGCTGCCTGATGGCCGCTCGATGCGCTCGGCGATCAAGCAGGTCGCCTCGGGCCGCTTCGGCGTCACCACCGAATACCTCGTCAACTCGCAGATGATGCAGATCAAGGTCTCGCAGGGCGCCAAGCCCGGCGAGGGCGGGCAATTGCCGGGCCACAAGGTCGATGCCCGCATCGCCAAGGTCCGGCACTCGACCCCGGGCGTCGGCCTGATCTCGCCGCCGCCGCATCACGACATCTATTCGATCGAGGATCTCGCCCAGCTGATCTTCGACCTGAAGAACGTCAACCCGGCCGCGGACGTTTCGGTCAAGCTCGTCTCCGAACTCGGCGTCGGCACGGTCGCCGCCGGCGTCGCCAAGGCGCGGGCCGACCACATCACCATCGCCGGCTATGAGGGCGGCACCGGCGCTTCGCCGCTGACCTCGATCAAGCATGCCGGCTCGCCCTGGGAGATCGGCCTCGCCGAGACCCACCAGATCCTGGTGATGAACAAGCTGCGCGGCCGCATCGCCCTGCAGGTCGACGGTGGCCTGCGCACCGGCCGCGACATCGTCGTCGGCGCGCTGCTCGGCGCCGACGAGTTCGGCTTCGCCACCGCGCCGCTGATCGCCGCCGGCTGTATCATGATGCGCAAGTGCCATCTCAACACCTGCCCGGTCGGCGTCGCGACGCAGGATCCGGTGCTGCGCAAGCGCTTCAAGGGCCAGCCCGAGCACGTCATCAACTTCTTCTTCTTCCTCGCAGAGGACGTGCGCGAGATCATGGCGGAGATGGGCGTGAAGAGCTTCGACGAGCTCGTCGGGCGCTCCGACTGGCTCGACAAGAAGCAGGCGATCGACCACTGGAAGGCCAAGGGGCTCGATTTCGCCCGCATCTTCCACAAGCCGGAGCCCGGCAAGGGCGTCGCCATCCGCAATGTCGAGCGCCAAGTCCACCCGATCGAGTCGGTGCTCGACCGCACGCTGATCGCCAAGGCCGGTGCTTCGCTCGACACCGCTGCGCCGGTGGTGATCGAGAGCGCGATCCGCAATGTCGACCGCTCGACCGGCGCGATGCTCTCGGGCGAAATCGCCAAGCGGCATGGCTCAGCCGGCCTGCCAGAGGACACGATCACGGTGAAGCTCACCGGGACCGCCGGCCAGAGCTTCGGCGCCTGGGTCGCCGGCGGCCTGACGCTCGACCTCACCGGCCAGGCCAACGACTATGTCGGCAAGGGCCTGTCGGGCGGCAAGCTGATCATCCGGCCCGATGCCAAGTCACGCGCGCTGGCCGAAGAGGCGATCATCGTCGGCAACACCGTGCTCTACGGCGCGATCTCCGGCGAATGCTACTTCCGCGGCGTCGCCGGCGAGCGCTTCGCGGTGCGCAACTCCGGCGCGATCGCGGTGGTCGAGGGCACCGGCGACCATGGCTGCGAATACATGACCGGCGGCGTCGTCGTCGTGCTCGGCCAGACCGGACGCAACTTCGCGGCCGGCATGTCGGGCGGCATCGCCTACGTCCTCGACGAGGACAAGAGCTTCGCCAAGCGCTGCAACCTCTCCATGGTCGATCTCGAGCCGGTGCCGGAGGAGGAGGAGCTGACCCAGCGCCTCTACCACCATGGCGGCGACCTCGAGTTCAAGGGTCGCATCGACGTCATGGCCAACATGTCCGGCTACGACGCCGAGCGCCTGCACCAGCTAATCGCCAACCACCTGAAATACACCGGGTCGGCGCGGGCGCAGGCGATCCTGGAGAATTGGGCGGACTACCTGCCCAAATTCGTCAAGGTCATGCCGGTCGAGTACCGGCGCGCACTACTGGAAATCGAGCGGGCCCAGGCCGGCGTCTCGGTCGCGGCCGAGTAATCGAACAGGCGGATGAGACGATGGGCAAGGTAACCGGTTTTCTCGAGATCGACCGTCGCGACCGGAAGTATCTTCCGGCGTCCGACCGGATCAGGAACTACAAGGAGTTCGTGATCCCGCTCGGCCGGGAGGCGACCCGCGACCAGGCGGCGCGCTGCATGAATTGCGGCATCCCGTATTGTCACAATGGCTGCCCGGTCAACAACCAGATCCCCGACTGGAACGACCTCGTCTACAACGACAAGTGGCAGGAGGCGCTGACCAACCTGCACTCGACCAACAACTTCCCGGAGTTCACCGGCCGCGTCTGCCCTGCCCCGTGCGAGGCATCGTGCACGCTGAACCTCGAGGACACCCCGGTCACCATCAAGTCGATCGAATGCGCGATCGTCGACAAGGGCTGGCAGGAAGGCTGGATCAAGCCCGAGCCGGCTTCGACGAAGACAGGCAAGAAGATCGCCATCATCGGCTCCGGCCCGGCCGGCCTCGCCGCCGCCCAGCAGCTCGCCCGCGCCGGTCACGAGGTCCATGTCTATGAACGCCAGGGCCGCGCCGGCGGCCTGCTGCGCTACGGCATCCCCGACTTCAAGATGGAGAAGTCGCATGTCGACCGGCGCGTCGCCCAGATGGAGGCCGAAGGCGTGGTCTTCCACTACGGCGTCAATGTCGGCATCGACATCGATCCGCAGGAGCTGCTCGCCCAGTACGACGCGATCGGCCTGACCGGCGGCGCCGAGAAGCCGCGCGACCTGCCGATCGAGGGCCGCGACCTCGACGGCGTCCAGTTCGCCATGGACTTCCTGCCGCAGCAGAACCGCCGCAATGGCGGCGAGCCGGACACCACGGGCAATGCCCGCCCGATCCTTGCCGGCGGCAAGCATGTCGTCGTCATCGGCGGCGGCGACACCGGCTCCGACTGCATCGGCACCTCGGTCCGCCAGGGCGCGCTCTCGGTCACCCAGCTCGAGATCATGCCGCAGCCACCGGAGAAGGAGAACAAGGCGCTGACCTGGCCGAACTGGCCGCTGAAGCTGCGGACCTCCTCCAGCCATGAGGAAGGCGCCGAGCGCGACTTCGCCGTCGGCACCGTCAAGTTCACCGGCGAGAACGGCAAGGTGAAGACCCTGCACTGCGCCAAGGTCGATGCCCAGTTCAAGCCGATCGAGGGCAGCGAGTTCCAGCTCAAGGCCGATCTCGTCCTGCTCGCCATGGGCTTCGTTTCGCCGGTGCATGACGGGCTGCTCGCCAAGCTCGGCGTCAAGATCGACGGGCGCGGCAATGTCGACGCCAACATGCTGGCCTACAAGACCTCGGTCGAGAAGGTCTTCGCCGCCGGCGACATGCGTCGCGGCCAGTCGCTGGTGGTCTGGGCGATCCGCGAGGGCCGCCAGATGGCGCACTCGATCGACAAGCACCTGATGGGCGAGACCATCCTGCCGCGTTGAGCGATTGAGACAAACGCGGGGAACCCCTCTCCCGGATGGGAGAGGGGCAGGGGTGAGGGACCGCCGCTGATTGTTAGGGAGGCGGCGCCGTTGCACCTTCTCTGGGTCGGGCAGGCCCTCATCCCTGCCCTTCTCCCACACGGGAGAAGGGTTCCCGGCGCCTTTCAGTTACGCATTCACCCGAGAATGACGGCTGAGATTCACGCCCCCAGCAAATCCACCAGCGGCGGGATCAGCGGCTCGTCGGCCGGCGGCATGGCGAGATCGCGCAGCTTGCCGGGCCGCACCCATTTCAGCGCCTGCCCCTCGCGCGACATCGCCGTCCCCTCCCAGCGCCGGCAGATATAGAGCGGCATCAGGAGGTGGAACTCGGGATAGGCGTAGCTGGCGAAGGTCAGCGGCGCGAGGCACGCCTCCTTCACCTCGATGCCGAGTTCTTCGGCGAGCTCGCGGATCAGCGCCGGCTCCGGCCGCTCGCCGGCCTCCAGCTTGCCGCCGGGGAACTCCCAGAGGCCGGCGAGTGCCTTGCCCTCGGGACGTTGGGTGACGAGCACGCGATTGTCGGAATCGACCAGCGCGCAGGCGACGACGAGCAGCAGTTTCACGGCAAGAACTAATGTCCCGAGAGGATGACCTCGACCGGCTCGGTTTCCTTGCCGGTCAGCGTGACCTCGTCATAGACCGTCCCGCCCTCGCGGAAAATCGCATCCTCCTCGCCCCAGATCACCTGGGTCGAGACGAAGTAGGTACCAGGCGCGACCTTGTCGAAGCTGAAGCGCCCTCTGGCCGTTGTCTTGGTCGTCCGGGTGAACTGAGCATAGAGCGGATCGACCTGGCCGTTGGGATAGCGCCAGTGCGGCAGGAACTTGGTCTTCTCGAAGAGGCTGCTGAAGCGTTCGCGCGCATAGGATGTCGCCGGGATCAGCCTGACGACCTCGCCGGCGGCGTTGACGACCTGTCCCTTCGAGCGCGTACGGAAGGCATGACCCGCGATGACGCCGGTCCCGGTCTTCCGGATGAACCCCGCCTCCTCGGCCGAGAACGACGTCGTCGTCACCGGCTGCTGCACACAGGCACCTAGCAGGGCCGCAAGGCCCAGCACATATGCGATCCTCGTCATCTGGTTCGTCCCCCCGCAGGCGCCGTCGATACCAGGAAGACGCCTGCGAGGATGATGCAACCTCCGATAATCTGCCGCAACTCCAGCGTTTCACCGAGCACGAATACACCCATTCCGGCAGCGACCGCCGGAACGAGATAGCCGGTCATCGCCGCGCGCGTTGGACCGGCGGCGCGGATCAATCGCATGAAGAACGTCACCGGCAGCGCCGTCGCGAACACGCCGAGCGCCAGGACCGCCTGCCAGTGCGGCACAAGAGCAGCGAGCGCCGCACCGCCGGAGAAGGTAAGCGTCAGCAGCAGTGCGCCCGAGCCCGAGACCATCTGCTGGCCGAGCGCCAATCGGATCGGGTCACCCGCCCGCGGCGGCACGGCGCGCGTATAGAGATTGGCGCAGGCATAGGACAGCGTCGCGCCGACCATGGCGAGAAGACTGAGCGCCGTGCCGCCGCCCTCGAGCAGGCGCGGCCCGATCAGGATGGCGACGCCGGCCATGCCGACGAGGATGCCTGTAAGGCGGCGCCGGCTCAGGCGTTCTTCGGAGAACAGGACATGCGCGAACAGCGCCGTGACCAGCGGCCCCGCCGCCTGGATCATCGCCGCCGGGCCGCTGGCGAGCTGAATCAGCGCATAGGCGACGAGCACATTCGGCAACCAGCCATTGCATGTACCGAGCACCAGCCAGTGGCGAAGCTCATGGCGACGCGGCAGAGGGCTCTGGCCGCGCATGGCGACGTAAAGCGCAAGCGTCGCAGCGCCAAGCAGCCCGCGCCCGGCAGCGATCGCCCAAGGGCTGACCTCGCCGGCCATCAGCTTGATGAACAGGTAGCTGCTCCCCCAAAGGAAAGAGCAGGCAGCGAGGTTGCCGACGATGAAGGCCTTGCTGGGGCCAATCGGCCCCGAGGGCTCAGGAGCGATAGTCGCCGTTGATCTCGACATAGGCCTTGGTCAGGTCGCAGGTCCAGACGGTGGCCTTGCCGCGGCCGAGGCCGAGATCGGCGGTGACGACGATGTGCTCGCCCTTCATGTAGTCGGAGACGGCCTGCTCGTCATAGGAGCCGGCGCGAGCGCCCGCTTCCGCGACCTTGATCGCGCCGAAGGAGATGTCGAGCCGATCGCGGTCGGCCGGCTCGCCCGCCTTGCCGACGGCCATGACGATGCGGCCCCAATTGGCGTCTTCGCCGGCGATCGCGGTCTTGACCAGCGGCGAATTGGCGATCGAGAGCGCGACCTTCTTGGCCGAGCGCGCCGACTGTGCCCCGACGACGCGGACCTCGACGAATTTGCGGGCGCCCTCGCCGTCCTTGCAGACCAGATGCGAGAGCTCCAGCAGCAGGGCGTTCAGCGCCCGCTTGAAGCCGGAGAGCCGGGCATCGCTGGGATCGGTGATCTCCGGCACGCCGCGGGCCTTGGCCTTGCCGGTCGAGAACAGCATCAGCGTGTCGGAAGTCGAGGTGTCGCTGTCGACCGTGATCGCGTTGAACGAGCCCTTGACGCCCTTCGACAGCAGAGCCTGCAGCACGGGAGCGGCGATCGGCGCATCGGTGAAGACGAACGAGAGCATCGTCGCCATGTCGGGCGCGATCATGCCGGCGCCCTTGGCGATGCCGGCGATGACGACCTCATGCCCGTCGATCTTGGCCTTGCGCGAGACCGCCTTCGGGAAGGTGTCGGTGGTCATGATCGCCTTGGCAGCATCCGACCATGGGCCGTCGGCGGCGCGCTTGGCGCAATCGGCCAGCACGCCCTCGAATTTGGTCGCATCGAGCGGCTCGCCGATCACGCCGGTCGAGGCGATGAAGACCTCCTCCGCCTTGCAGCCCGCGGCCTTGGCCGCGATCTTCGCCGTCAAGGCGACCGAGTCGCGGCCCTTCAGGCCGGTGAAGGCGTTGGCGTTGCCGGAATTCACGACGATGGCGCGCGCCTTGCCCTGCGCCAGATTCTCACGGCACCAGTCGACCGGCGCCGAGGGGCATTTCGAGCGGGTGAAGACGCCGGCAGCCTGCGAGCCCTCGTCGAGCAGGACGAGCACCACGTCGGTGCGGCCCTTGTAGCGGATGCCGGCCTCGGCAGTGGCGAAGCGCACGCCCGGCACGGCTGGGACCTTGGGCTGGCGCTTCGGCGCGAGCGGAGAAACGGGAACATCCTTGCCGGCCATCATGCGTCTCCTCGTATGGTTGGCCCGATGTGCCGCAGCGGCGGGGCGAAGACAAGAGTCCGAGCCCCTCCAAAAGCAAACGCCCGGGCATGGCCCGGGCGCATCACGACGATACGATGAAAAACGCGGCCGATCAGGGCTTCTTCGGTTCGGCCGGAGCCGGGGTCGCAGGTGCGGGTGTCGCCGGAGCGGCCGGCTTGTCGAGGCGCTCGACCTTGGCCTTCTCGCGCAGCGCCACGATGATGTCCTGCTGCGCCTTGCGAACCAGGTACTGGTCGATCTGCGGCTTGACCTCGTCGAAGCTCGGCAGCGGCTTGCTACGCTTGTCCTCGACCTTGATGACGTGCCAGCCGAACTGGCTCTTCACCGGCTCGGAAACCTGACCCTTGTCGAGCTTGAAGGCGGCTTCGGCGAACTCCGGCACCATCCGGTCCTTGGCGAACCAGCCGAGATCGCCGCCCTCCTTGCCCGAACCGGGATCCTTGGAGAGCTCGGCAGCGACCTTGGCGAAGTCCTCGCCCTTCTTCACACGCTCCAGCGCCGCCTTGGCCTGTGCCTCTTCCGGCACCAGGATATGGCGGGCATGGACCTCTTCCTCAGGCTTCATCGCCTTGACGGTGTCCTCGAACAGCTTCTTGGCCGCTTCCGGCGTCGCGGCCTTCTTGGCCTCGACCGTCAGGTACTCGTCGAGCAGCAGCTTCTCTCGGTTATAGGCGAGGCGCTTGGCGAACTCCGGCCCGTCACCGATCTTGGCGGCCGTCGCGGTCTTGGCGCCGAGCTTGAGGTCGACCAGATAGTTGATCAGTTCCTCGCGCTTGCGCTCCTCCGGCATCTGCGCGGTGCGCTCGCCGAGATCTTCCTCCGCGAGCTTGAGGTCGCCCTCGGTGATGGTGATGCCGTCGACCTTGGCGACGGGCTTGTCCTGCTGCGCGAGGGCCGGCGCGGCGGCCAGCGCGAAGCCAAGCGACAGCATGGCGAGACGGGAGGACAACATCGGTGCGGCCTTTCAACTGGACGGCGCGGAGATCGATCTCGCCGGCTGAGTGCCAGCAGAACGCGGCGTTGGCAAGACGAGGCTTCGCACATCAACGCGAGCCGGCAGGCATGGTTCAATCGGCCGCAGCACCTGGCGCCATGGCCGGGGCCTCTTGGAACACGCCCTGCCGGACCCCACATCCGCGCGACAAGCGCGTGCTGGACCACGCGCCCGCGCCCGTCTAAACACGCGCGTGAATTTCTGAGGGTTACCGCTTCGGCCGCGCTCCCGGCGCCGGCTGGATTCGCCATTGAAAGGCCAGACATGCTTGGCGCGCTTGCAAAGAAACTCTTCGGCTCGTCGAACGACCGGCGGGTGAAGGGCTACCAACCCCGCGTCGCCGCGATCAACGCGCTTGAAGCCGAGGTCTCCCAGCTCTCCGACGAGGCTCTTCGCGCCCGCACCGAAACCTTCAAGCAGCAGCTCGCCGACGGCGCCAAGCTCGACGACCTGCTCGTGCCGGCCTTCGCCACCGTCCGCGAAGCGGCCAAGCGCGTGCTCGGCCAGCGCCCTTACGACGTCCAGCTGGTCGGCGGCATGGTGCTGCACGAAGGTTCGATCGCCGAGATGAAGACCGGCGAAGGCAAGACTCTGGTCGCGACCCTGCCGGTCTATCTCAACGCGCTCGCCGGCAAGGGCGTCCATGTCGTCACCGTGAACGACTATCTCGCCCGCCGCGACGCCGAGTGGATGGGCAAGATCTACAACTTCCTCGGGCTCACCGTCGGCATCATCGTCCATGGCCTCGACGACGAGGAGCGCCAGCGCTCCTATGCCTGCGACATCACCTACGGCACCAACAACGAGTTCGGCTTCGACTACCTGCGCGACAACATGAAGTACGAGGTCGCGCAGATGAGCCAGCGCGGCCACCATTTTGCTATCGTCGACGAGGTCGACTCGATCCTGATCGACGAAGCCCGCACACCGCTGATCATCTCCGGCCCGCTCGACGACAAGTCGGATCTCTATGTCGCGATCGACAAGGTTCTGCCCAAGCTGATCAAGGGCGACTACGAGGTCGACGAGAAGCAGCGCACGGCCGCGCTGACCGAGGCCGGCAACGAGCATATCGAAGAGCTGCTGCGCGAGGCGGGCCTCCTCACGGAAGGAGACCTCTACGATTCCGCCAACGTCACCCTCGTCCACCACGTCAACCAGGCGCTGCGCGCCCATACCCTGTTCACGCGTGACAAGGACTACATCGTCCGCAACGACGAGGTCGTGATCATCGACGAGTTCACCGGCCGCATGATGCCCGGCCGGCGCTATTCGGAAGGCCTGCACCAGGCGCTCGAGGCCAAGGAGCACGTCACCGTCCAACCCGAGAACGCGACGCTCGCCTCGATCACCTTCCAGAACTATTTCCGCCTCTACAAGAAGCTCGCCGGCATGACCGGCACGGCCGGCACCGAGGCCGACGAATTCGAGCAGATCTACAAGCTCGAAGTGGTCGAGATCCCGACCAATGTCCCGGTCGCCCGTATCGACGACGACGACGAGGTCTATCGCAGCTTCCCGGAGAAGGTGAAGGCGATCATCAAGGAGCTGGAGCGCGCCAGCGAGCGCCTGCAGCCGGTCCTGGTCGGCACCGCCTCGATCGAGAAGTCCGAGCAGATCGCCGAGATGCTGGTCGCCGCCGGCTTCAAGCAGATCGACTTCAGCCAGCCGAATGCGCTCGACAGCCTCTACGCCGCCGCCCGCACCGGCAAGAGCACCAAGCAGTTCGCCGTGCTGAACGCCCGCTTCCACGAGCAGGAAGCCTTCATCGTCGCCGAGGCCGGCGTGCCCGGTGCGATCACCATCGCCACCAACATGGCCGGCCGCGGCACCGACATCAAACTCGGCGGCAATGTCGAGATGCGCGTCGCGATCGAGACGGCGGGCATGGATGACGGGCCGGAGAAGCAGGCCAAGATCAAGGAGATCGAGGCCGAGGTCGCCCGCTTCAAGGAGATCGTCCTGGGCGCCTCCGAGACGATCGAGCTCGAGCCGGCCAAGGGCTCGCGCCCAGCCAAGACCATGACCCGTCCGGGCGGTCTCTACATCATCGGCACCGAGCGCCATGAGAGCCGGCGCATCGACAACCAGTTGCGCGGCCGCGGCGGCCGCCAGGGCGACCCGGGCCGCTCCAAGTTCTTCCTGTCGCTGCAAGACGATCTGATGCGCATCTTCGGCTCCGACCGGATGGACGGCATGCTGCAGAAGCTCGGCCTGCAGGAGGACGAGGCCATCGTCCACCCCTGGATCAACAAGGCGGTCGAGAAGGCGCAGGGCAAGGTCGAGGCGCGCAACTTCGACATCCGCAAGAACATCCTGAAATACGACGACGTCATGAACGACCAGCGCAAGGTCGTGTTCGAGCAGCGCCGCGAGTTCATGCGTACGGATAGCGTGCGCGAGACCATCGACGACATGCGCCACGGCGTCGTCGAGGACACCGTCTCGCGCCGCATCCCCGAGGACGCCTATCCCGAGCAGTGGGATGCCGCCGGCCTGAAACAGGACGTCGTGACCTATCTCAACCTCGAGCTGCCGATCGAGGACTGGGCCAAGGAAGAGGGCATCGCCGACGCCGAACTGCGCGAGCGCATCCGCAAGATCGCCGACGAGGACTATGCGGCGCGCATCGAGCGCAACACCGAAGAGGTGATGACCTATATCGAGAAGCAGGTGCTGCTGCAGACGCTCGACCATCTCTGGCGCGAGCATCTGGTCACGCTCGATCATCTGCGCCAGGTCATCGGCTGGCGCGGCTATGCCCAGCGCGACCCGCTGAACGAGTACAAGCAGGAAGCCTTCGAGCTGTTCGATGGGCTGATCGGCCGCCTGCGCGAGCAGGTCACCGGCAATCTGATGCGCGTCGAGGTCCGCTTCGAGCAGCCGACGGAGGACGGCCAGGTCATCGATCAGGGCGGCAACGACGCCCTGCCGCCCCCGCCCGCCGGCTTCTTCGCCAACCAGCCGCAATTCGCCGCGACCGATGGCGACGTCGCCCTCGCCGAGCGCAATCCGGCCGATCCCTCGAGCTGGGGCAAGGTCGGCCGCAACGAGCTCTGCCCCTGCGGCTCCGGCAAGAAGTTCAAGCATTGCCACGGCCAGTTCGTCTGAACCGCGGCGCCGGAGTTCTCCTCCAGCACGGACTTCAGGCGAAACCAGCCTCTATGGCTCCGAGCGCATCGATCTCGATGCGCGCTGTCGCACCGGCACTGAGCCATTGCGTCCTGACCAGGCTGCCGAGCAGGACGATCTCGCCCGCCTGTAGCGGCTGACCGCGCTCGCGGGCGTGTTCGGCAAGCCAGGCCAAAGCGGCGTAGGGGTGGCCGAGCACATCGGCGCCGATGCCGGTGCCGACCTCGACCCCGTCGATCAGGATTCGCCCGCGTAACGTCGCGAGGTCTGGCAGCGCCGCAGGATCGTGCTCGCGGCCAAGCACCGCTCCGGCAGCGAAGAAATCGTCGGCGACCAGCATCGGCGTGCCCGTGCTCTGCCAGTCGACATAGCGGTCGTCGACGATCTCGATCGCCGCCATCACCGCTCCCACCGCATCTCTCACGCTCGCCGGCGTGAACGGCCCTTCCCGCAGATCGCGCGCCAGCCGCACCGCGATCTCACATTCGACACCGACCCTTACGAAATCGCCGTGCCGAAGCACCGCGTCGCCACGATGCGTCGTACCGACGAAAAGCCCGGCCGCACACGGGTGAGCGATGCCAAGATAGGCCTGCATCACCGGCGTGGTGCAGCCGATCTTCCAGCCGATACGCGCGCCGAAACGGCTGCCAGCCAGGCGCACATGAACCGCGTCGCGAACCGCATAGGCCTCGGCAAGATCGCGCGGCGCGGCCCCGGCGGGCGGGGGCGCCAGAGGCATCAGGCTCAGCCGCGCCGTGCTGACCTGTTCGGCTGCTGCGGCGATGGTCGTGTCAGGCAAGGCAAGGCTCCGCAGGTTGGATAAGGCAACCTGCCATGCCAGGGCTTCCGCTGGCCAGCACAGGCGCAACCGATGCCAGCGAGATCCGGTCTCGCTATAGCAAGGGGACATGAGCGCCCGATCACGAGGATATCTGGCTGTGCCGGCTGCTGGCGAAACCGCGAAACAAGCCCGTATCGAGCTCATCCTCGACTACACCGATGACGAGCTCGCCCGGTTCGACACGCTGCTGGCGCAGCAAGCCATTGCCGAAGCCAAGCCGACGGTCTGGGAAGGCTGGCCCGCCTTCATCGGGCTGGGCGTCGCCGTGGCGATCGGCGCGACCCTGCTCGCCACCGCCGGCGGGATCGTCGCACCCCGCTCCGGCGCCGGCATCGCCGCGCTCTGCTTCGGGGCGTACTGGATCGGGATGACCGCGCCGGGCCTGGCAGCCGGCATCGCCGACAAACGGCGGCGGCAGGCGACCTATGACGCCTTCCGCGCGGAATGGAACGGCACGCGCCTGCTGGCGACGCGGAACGGTGTCTGGTTCCGGCGCGCAGGGCTGCGCAGCTTCATCGGGCGCAGCGCGATCCGCAAGACGAGCAGCGGCGACGGCTTGTTCCTGCTGCACCTGCGTGTTGGCCAGCCGACCATGATCCCGCTGCGTCTGCTGACGACGGAGCAGCAGGAATCCCTTGCCGCCCTTGCGTCGTAAGGGTCAGTCCTGCGCCCGCCTCGGCAGCCGCGGCAGCAGGATCGTCAACAGCCCCAGCAGCGGCAGGTAGGAACAGACCTTGTAGACGAAGGTGATGCCATAGGCGTCGGCGAAGCCGCCGAGGAAGGCGGCGCCGAGCCCGCCGGCGCCGAAGGCGAAGCCGAAGAACATGCCGGCGATCAGGCCGACGCGGCCCGGCACCAGCTCCTGCGCGAACACCACGATCGCCGAGAAGGCCGAAGCGAAGATCAGGCCGATCATCACGCTCAGCACGCCGGTCCAGAACAGGTTGGCATAGGGCAGGAGCAGCGCGAACGGGATGACGCCGAGGATCGAGAACCAGATCACGAAGCGCGCGCCGAAGCGGTCGCCGATCGGCCCGCCGGCGAAGGTGCCGACCGCGGCCGCACCGAGGAACAGGAACAGCATCAACTGCGCGTCGCGGAAGCCAAGCTGGAACTGCTCGATGACATAGAAGGTGAAGTAGCTGGAAATGCTCGCCATGTAGACGTTCTTGGTCGCAGTCAGCAGTACCAGGACGAACAGAGCGAAAGCGACACGACGCCCCGGCAGCGGCAAGGCACGGCTCGCCGGCGGCCGGCCGGCCTGGGTCCGACGATGGGCCGCATACCAGTATCCGACGCGGCTGAGCACGATGACTCCAGCCATGGCGATGACCGAGAGCCAGGCGACGCTGCCCTGGCCGAAGGGCAGCACGACGAAGGCCGCCAGCAGCGGCCCCAGCGCCGAGCCGAGATTGCCGCCAACCTGGAACAGCGACTGCGCCAGGCCATGCCGCCCACCTGACGCGAGTCGCGCGATCCGCGACGCCTCCGGATGGAAGATCGCCGAGCCCAGCCCGATCAGGCAGGCCGCCAGGATCAGCACCGCGAAGTTGTGGGCATTGCCGAGCAGGATCAGGCCGCCGAAGGTCGAGGCCATGCCGACCGGAGCCGAATAGGGCATCGGCCAGCGGTCGGTGACCATGCCGACGACCGGCTGCAGCAGCGAGGCCGTGACCTGGAAGGCCATGGTCAAAAGGCCGATCTGGACGAAGTCCAGAGCGTAGTTCGCCTTGAACAGCGGATAGAGCGAGGCCAGCAGCGACTGCATGACATCGTTCAAGAGGTGGCAGAAGCTCACCGCCAGCAGGACGGAGATCGTCGTCTTCTCGAAGCGGGGACGGCTCCCCTCCATCGTGGCAACCATTGCGATGTCCCTGCGCGCAAACCTCGACCGGCGCTCCTTCTACCGCGCTTGCCCATGACCTGCTTTCGTGTTTCGGTCGAATTCTTTCGAGTTTGGGCCATTCGATGAGAAAGCTGCCGCAGCAACAGGTCGATACGCTCCATGCCGATCATCGCAAGGTTCACGGCTCGGTTGCCGACGCCGACGGCGATGTCCTGGTCCGCATCTCCGACAACCCCGCCGGCTATACGATACCCCTGCACAGCCATCGCCAGATCCAGCTCCTCTGCGCCTTCTCCGGCGTGGTCCAGATCAACACCGAGCGCGGCAGCTGGATGATCCCGCCCGGCCATGGCCTGCTCATCCCGGCCCAGTTGCAGCATTCCGTGGAGATGCTGAGCGATGTCAGCATCAAGTCGGTTTATCTCTTGACCGGCCATGAGGAGCTGGCGCAGCGCCTGCTGCAGGTGCTTGGCGTCACCGATCTCGCCCATGCACTGATCGTCGAGGCGATCCGCCTCAGCGACACGCCACCCGGCACCCGCAAGCTCGCGCTCGTGCTGGAGTTGCTGACGGCGGAGATCGCCGCCCTGCCGATCCGGCCGCTCGGTCTGCCCTTCCCCGTCGACAGACGCCTCGCTGCCCTCTGCCGCGCCTATATGGCCGCCCCGTCGGTCAATGAGCGCCTCGACGACTGGGCCGCGAAGCTGGCGATGAGCCGGCGGACCTTCACACGGCTTTTCCAGCGCGAGACGGGCCTGAGCTTCGTCGCCTGGCGCCAGCAGGCCAGCCTGTTCGCCTGCCTTCCCAGGCTGGCTGAAGGCGTACCGGTCACTGAGGTCGCCATGCTGGCGGGCTATGACAATGTCGCGGCGTTCACCACCATGTTCAGGCGACGGCTGGGCACGGCGCCGCGCAATTACATGAAGGCTTCGCTGGCGCGATAGAGCGCGGATTTGCTCAGGACCACGCCGTCATCCCGGACAAGCGGCGAAGCCACGCAGATCCGGGATCCATCATAGGGCTCCGGAGCTCTACGATGCTTCCCGGGCCGAGCTTCGCTCGCCCAGGATGACGGGAGTGGTTCCGGGCGAAGGCAGCACGCCCTAGCTTCCTCATACGTGGTCGCGACAACGGAAAAGGGCCGCTCTCGCGAGCGGCCCTATCCAAAGCACTTTGTGCGACCGAGCGCTTACTTCGGCGCGAAGATGCCGACGCTGCTGGCGGTGATGTCGAAGGAGAGCGTCGCCACTACGGTCGGATTGCACCACTTCGAGCGGCCCGAACCGGAGGTGATGCCGCGCGGATCGGCGGTCAGCAGGAAGCAATCGCTCTTCGACAGATTGGTGTCGTGATAGCGCAGATCCGCCGTCAGGTTCTTCCAGGTGTAGGAGACGCCGGCGTTCCAGTAGGCATAGTCGGGCAAGTTGGTCGGCGGCACCGTCGACCAGATCGCGAGGTTGGTCGTGCCGAGCCAGTAATGGCCGAACTCGCCGGACACCGACAGGCCTTCGAGGAACGGCAGGTTGTACTTCGCCGTCACCGAGGCGTAGGTGCCGGAGGCGCCGGTGCCAAGCCAATCCCAGGCGTAGAAGACGTTGGCGCCAAGGATCAGCTTGTCCTCGAAATTATAGCTGAGCTTGCCGTAGACCTCGGTGAAGTCGGTGTTCTTCGGCGTCCAGAACACGCCGGCCGTGTCGATATAGGCCTTCTCGCCCGGGTAGTAGTACTGCCAGACGCCGACATCGACGGTGACCGGGCCGAATTTCGGCCGGATGCCGGCGTAGAAATCGATCTCGGCCGGCGGGCTGGTCGCCAGGTCGACATTCGAGGCGTAGACGCCGGCATAGACCAGGTTGTCGTAGAATTGCAGCTCGGCGCCGCCCTGGATCGCCGGCTTGCGGTCGGTCTGCGAGATGCCGCGGAAGTTATAATCCGTCATGCCCTTCACGCTGACCGCGATGTCGAACCAGGTGATGCTGGGCGCCACCGGCGCCGGCGGCGCGCCTTTGCGGCTCGGCAGGTCAGAGGCGAGCGCCGAGACCGCGAATGCCGTCGACAGCGCCAGGCCCGTCAGCAAACCCGAAATCTTGAAAGCCATTACGAACTCCATCGAAGGTCCGCATGACCGCGTCATGCCTTCGTCACGATGAAGCCTTCGCAACCGCGAAATCGGCAAGACGAGCTTTTCGGCAACCTGCCGCGGCAATGGGCAAAGACGCCGATTTCGGCGGGTTTCGCGCCTAGAAAAGCGCCCGCGGCCATCGCTGGCCGCGGGCGTGATATTTTTACATCAGCTGATGGAGAGGCGGTCAGCGCGCCGTGGGCTGGCTCGCATAGGCGGCGTCAGGCTGCTGCAGTTGCGAGGTCCGCAGGGTCGAAGCCCGGCGCGGCGGCAGCGGCGCTCTCACCGTCTGCGGGGTCTCCGGCGCGGTCGAGACAACCGGCGCCTGCTCCTTCGACTCGGAGGAGCCACCGAGCAGCGGCACGAAGCTCAGCGCCCGCTGATAGAAGGAAGGCTGCGCCGGCTCGGCCGAGGCCGTCTGGATCGGTTCCGGCGTCGCGGCTCCGGCCGTCGCCTTGGCGACCTGCGTCGCCGCATCGCCAGCCGGCTTGACGGCAGGCTGGGCAGCCACCGGCTTGGCCGGCGCGGCCGCGACCACGGGCTTGGCCTCCTCCGCCTGCGCGCTGCTGACAGCAGCGAGCACGGCGTCGTTCTCAGCCGATTCGGCCCGGACTGTCGCCTTGGTGCGACCCTTGTCATCGAGTACGACGACGCGCGGGCCGATCAGCGAATCGACGCGGCTGATGCCGACATCGCGCGAGCCCCAGGCCACCGACCGGTTCATCGAATCGGCGCCGGACTGGGCCAACTGGCGCTTGAACGAGGAGTGCTGGTCGCCGTCGTCATAGATCAGCTTGATCGCCGGCGTGCCCTTCGACACCAAAGCCGCGACCTGGATTTCGTCCTGCTGGCGCTTCTGCGCGATCGCCTGCGTCAGCGACGGATCGATCTGAACGCCGTCGCGGTTGAAGGCATAGCGCCCACTCACCACCGAAACCGAAGGCTCGTCCTTGGCAACCTCGAAATAATCCGAGCCTTCCTTCAGGTTCTTCCAGAAGGCGATGTTCGGATCGGCTCGGTGCTTGGCGAGGTTCTCCGGTGTCATCCGGAAGGGATAAGCCTGCATCTGCACGGCGCGCTGCCCGCCATTCTGGGCTTCGCGCACCAGCGCATAGATCTCGCCGATCTGGTCGTCGGTCATCGAATAGCAGCCGGCAGAGGAGCAGGCGCCGTGCACCATCAGATGCGCGCCGGTGCGGCCATGCGCCCGGTCATAGGCGTTGGGATAGCCCATGTTGAACGAGACGTAGAAGGACGAGTTCGGGTTCATCTGCGCCGGGCTGATGGCGTAGAAGCCCTCCGGCGCCATGCGGTCACCCTCGCGCACCTTCGGGCCGAGCTGGCCGGACCAGCGGCACATCGGGTAGGTCTTGAGCAGCGCGTACTTGCCGTCGGCGCGCTTCTTCCAGACCTCGAGCTCCGACTCCTTCTTGTAGGAGCGAATCACGATCGGCTGGCTCTTGCTCATGCCCTTCTCGGACATCAGCGTGTAGGTCGCCGACGGAATCGGGATATTGTGGCGCGCGGAGCCGCGATAGCGGTCCTCTTCGCAGGCTGCCAAAGTGAGGCCGAGGAGCGCCGCCAGCGCGAAATGTCTCACAGCCACGTCGTCAATCCCATCTCGCGCGGACGCGTCAAGCCGACAATTCACCACGCAACAAGGCCAAATTATGCCCGTTGCCCGGTTGTAGGACCGTTAGCCTTGACCGTTCCTTACCACAGGGGGTCTGCAGATGGCCATATGGTGAAGCCGCGGTAAAGCGTCCGCCTGGCCGAGCGCGCGGTTGCGCACAAGTCCCAGGCTAGAGGGCCCGGCCGATCGCCAGATACTTCTGCGCCCGGCGGTCGATGATCTCGTCGGCGCTGAGGCCGGCAAGATCGGAGAACGCGGCCTCGATCGCCGCGCCCGCGCGCTCGATCGCAGCCTGGGGATCGCGATGGGCCCCGCCGGTCGGCTCGGCGACGATCCTGTCGATCACGCCGAAGCGCAACAGGTCCTGAGCGGTGATCTTCATGCCTGTCGCGGCATCCTGCGCGCGCGCCGTGTCGCGCCAGAGGATCGAGGCCGCGCCTTCCGGCGAGATCACCGAATAGATCGCATGCTCCAGCATCAGCACCTTGCTGGCGGCGGCGATGGCGATCGCCCCGCCCGAGCCGCCCTCGCCGATCACCAGCGCGACGCTCGGCGTGCGCAAGGCGAGGCAGGTCTCGGTCGAGCGCGCGATCGCCTCGGCCTGGCCGCGTTCCTCCGCCTCGATGCCGGGATAGGCGCCGGCGGTGTCGATGAAGCTCAGCACCGGCAGCCCGAACCGGTCGGCCAGCTCCATCAGGCGCACCGCCTTGCGGTAGCCCTCCGGCTTGGGCATGCCGAAATTGTGCCTGATGCGGGTCTCGGTCGAGTTGCCCTTCTCTTGGCCGATGACGCAGACCGGCTCGCCACGGAAGCGGCCGAAGCCGCCGACGATCGCCTCGTCCTCGCCGAAGGCGCGGTCGCCCGCCATCGGCGTGAACTCGTCGATCAGGGCCGAGCAATAATCGAGGAAATGCGGGCGTTGCGGATGGCGCGCCACCAGTGTCTTCTGCCAGGGCGTGAGCGCGCCGTAGAGGTCTTTCAGCGCCTGCGAGGCCTTGGCTTCGAGCTTGCCGATTTCCTCGGCCAGCGAATAGCCGTCGCCCTTGCCGTCGAGCGCGCGCAGTTCATCCGCCTTCGCCTCAACTTCGGCAACCGGCTTTTCGAAATCGAGATAGCTTCGCATCGACATCCAGATCTGGTCCCGCTTCCTCGGGGAAAGGCCACGCCCAGGGTCGCGGCGACGGAACGGTCAAAAAAGGCGGCGGACCTTGGCCGCGCCCCGGCGAAATTGTCAACCCGCCGGCATCTTCGTCTCTTCCTGCCGCGGCAGCCGGCTCGAAGGATGGGCTTGCGGCAGCAGCACCGGCCGGAAGGCGAAGCTGCGCCGCGTCGCGCGCAGGGGCGCGCGGCGGTAGAACTGCTTTGTCGCGTCGATGACGTAGACGCCGGCGAAGGGCAGCGACAGGCCGGCTCCGACCTTCTCCCAGGCCATGGCCGAGCGCATGAACAGGCGCCGGCGCAGCGGCGGCACATAGAGCGCCTCGGCCCAGTGCTCCGGCGAGAACATGGCGCGGCGCATCAGCGCTTCGATCTGCGAGCGGCTGAACGGCCGGCCATGGCCGAAGGGCGTCGTATCCATTCGCGCCCACAAGCCGCGCCGGTTCGGCACGACGACGATCAGCCGCCCGCCTGGGCTCAGCACCCGCGAGATCTCCTCAAGCAGATCCTCCGGGCTCTCGGTCTCTTCCAGCGCGTGCACGAGGAGTACCCGGTCGATCGAGGCGGTTGGCAGCGGCAGCAGGGTCGGCTCG
Organism: Allobosea sp. NPDC003192; assembly: GCF_050275675.1. Lineage (NCBI taxonomy): Bacteria > Pseudomonadati > Pseudomonadota > Alphaproteobacteria > Hyphomicrobiales > Alloboseaceae > Allobosea > Allobosea sp. NPDC003192. The sequence goes on along the minus strand of NZ_JBNNPK010000002.1, from coordinate 49,215 downwards.
ACCAGGGCCGAAGCGGACAGTCCGGGCAAGGGCCAGTTCACCACGCCCTGCGCCGCCGGCATGAAGGCGATGACGCGCTCCGCCTCGCCGCCGAGCAGCGGCAGATAGGGCGTTGCAAAACCGAGACCGAGCAGGCGCTGGCGTCGACAATCCGGCCAGAGCCGCAAAATCATCTTGCCAACGACCCGACGCGCCACATGCCCGAGCGGGCTGGCATAGAAGGTGCGCAGGTCGACGACGTCCAAGGCCATGTCGACGGAGATGGCGCAGCAGCCTTGCAAGCGCAAGAGCGGGCGGCGCCGGACGGCCGTAGGGAGAGCAGATTGTCTTGCTCCCGACGCCGGCTTGCTTCAAGCAGGCGTCCCGACCGATTGCCGGAGCCTCCCATGCCTCTCGACATCCATGTCTTCCGCACGCTCAGCGACAATGCCGGCGCGCTGCTGCGCGATCCCGCCACCGGCGCCTGCGCCACTGTCGATGTTCCCGATGCCGGCGAGGTGCTCGCCGCCGCCAGGGCCAAGGGCTGGACGATCGACCAGGTGCTGGTGACTCATGAACATGCCGACCATGTCCAGGGCATCGCGGAGCTGAAGCAGGCGACCGGCGCCAAGGTGTTCGCTCCGGAAGCCGCGCGCGCCGGCGCTCCCGTCGACGTCGTCATCGGCGAAGGCGACCGCGTCTCGCTCGGCAGCTATGACTTCGAGACCTGGGCGACGCCCGGCCATGCCGAGGGCCATGTCAGCCTCGTCAGCCAGAAGGCGAAGCTCGCTTTGGTCGGCGACGTCGTCTTCGTCATGGGCTGCGGCCGCGTCATGCCGGGCCGGATGGAGGCGATGTGGACCTCGCTCTCGCGGGTCATGACGCTGCCGGACGCGACCACGCTGATCGGCGGCCACGACTACACACTCTCGAATGCCCGCTTCGCCGCGGCGATGGATCCGAGCAACGCCGCCGTTGCGGCGCGTCTCGCCGAAGCCGAGGCCGCGAAGGCCGAGGGGCGCTTCTGGGCCGTGACCACGATCGGCGAGGAACGGGCGACCAACCCGTTCTTCCGCGCCGGCGAGCAGGCTCTGGCTGCGACGCTCGGCATCGTCGGCAAGCCGGCAGGCGAGGTCTTCGCCGCGCTGCGCGAGGCCAAGAACAGGTTCTGACCGCATGAACACGCTGAGCGGCCTCAGCGCCGCCGAGGTCATCCGCCTGCTCGAGCTGAAGCCCCATCCGGAAGGCGGGCACTATCGCGAGACCTTCCGCGACCCCGCCGGGCCGGAAGGGCGCGGCTTCTCGACCGCGATCTACTATCTGCTCGATGTCGGCGAGACCTCGGAATGGCATCGCGTCGACGCAGCCGAGATCTGGCACCACTATGCCGGCGCGCCATTGGTGATCACGCTCTCGCCAAATGGGCATGACGCCTCGGCCCATCATCTCGGCAAGGACCTTGCCGCCGGCCAGCGGCCGCAGATCGTCGTCCCCGCCGGGCACTGGCAGAGCGCGACCTCGCTCGGCGCCTGGACATTGGTCGGCTGCACGGTCGCACCGGGCTTCGCCTTCTCCGGCTTCGAGATGGCTCCGCCTGACTGGCGGCCGACGCCGCGGCCGGCCGGAGGCTGAGCATGGACAAGCCCGTCACCGACATCCTTGCGATCGACTTGGCGCTGGTGAGTGCCTGCGAGACCCGCATCGTCAACGCCTGGCCGGCGCCGACCACGCTCGTCGTCGATCAATGGGTGGTACGCTTCGCCAATGGCTATTCCGGCCGGGCCAACTCGGCCTCATCGCTGCGCGAAGGCGGCGACATGGACGAGGCGACCCTGGCCTTCGTCGAGGACCTCTATCGCCAGGCCGGCCTGCCGCCGCGCATCCGCTTCACGCCGCTGGTCGCCGAGGACGCCCGTCGCCGCTTCGCCGAGCGCGGCTACCGCATCGAGACCGCTTCCTTCGGCATGGTCGCCGAGCTCGATCCCAATCTGCACCCACCCGTTCCCGGCATGATCGCGACCGCGCAGGCGGAGGATGCCTGGATCGACGGCGTCTGCGCTCACCAGACCGGCAACAAGCGCAATCGCGAGCATCTTGCCGCCATCGTCTCCGGCGTGCGCGTGCCCGCCGCCTTCGCGACGCTGCTGCATGAGGGGCGCCCGGCCGCCTATGCGATGAGCGTCGCCGAGCGCGGCATGGCCGAGATCGGCGCGGTGATCGTCGACGAAGCCCTCCGCGGCAAAGGCCTCGGCAAGCAGATGATGCTGGGACTGATGGGCTGGGCGGCGGCGCAGGGCTGCAGCCAGGCCTATCTCCAGGTCGACCAGAGCAATGGCCTTGCCTTCGAGATGTACAAGCGGCTCGGCTTCCGGTCGGTCTACGCCTACGAAACGCGAATCCTCGACATCTGAATTCTAGCTGCCGGCGGCTTTCGGCTCAGTGCTTCGTCCTGCTGACCCGAAGCTCGCGACCAGCGCCCCGACGACGATCAGGATGCAGGACACGGCGAGGAGCCAGCTCGCCGGCGCATAACCGGCGATGACCAGGATCACGGTCGAGAGCACCGGCGCCGCATAGGAGGCGACGCCGAGAAAGGCGACGTCGCCCTTCTTCATCCCGATGTCCCAGCAGATGAAGGCGAGCCCGATCGAGCCCAGGCCGAGGCCGAGCACCCCGCCCCATTCGACTGCGTTCGGCGCCCACAGGGTCGTCTCGAAGGCGAGGTGGCAGGCGAAGGCGGGAATGGCGCAGCCGAGCATGGTGATGGCGAGGCTCTCCGACGGCACGCCGGCGAAGCGCCGCGACAGCACCGAATAGCTCGCCCAGACGAAGGCCCCGAGCGCCGCCAGCATATGGCCGAGCTGGATGCCGGCGCCGGAGCCGAGGCTGCCGGAGATCAGCAGCGCCGTCGCGACGAGGCCGATCAGCGCCCCGACCAGATGGCGGGCCTTGAGCCCACCACCAGGCAGCAGCGCCGCGAACAGCACGATCAGCAGCGGCCAGAGATAATGGATCAGATTGGCCTCCGCCGCCGGCGCCGTCTTCACCGCGGCATAGTAGAGCGCGGTGTCGCCGAACGGCCCGTAGAGCCCGAGCAGGAAGGAGGCCGGCGTCGGCCGCGCCAGATGCAGGCGGCCGCGAACGGCGGCGATCGCCAGCACGAAGATGCCGCCGATGACGAAGGTCATGCCGACCAGTTGGAAGGGGGGCACCCGCCCGGACATGGCAGTGAACAGCGCCAGCGTCGACCAGAGCAGGATGGCGGCGAAGCCGGTCGTGGTGGCGGTACGGGAGGTCATGACAACGAGTTTCAGCGTGACGGCTGGAGACCCGTTAAGCGCTGCGCCGCGTCCCCGCCAGTGCGTTTCGGTACTCTTTGCCGGTCAGCAACCCAATTTCATGCGAAAGGCTGATCGCCCAAGCTCCTCTCTTCCCCCTTGTGGCGAAGGGATGGGGATGGGGGGCGAGCGACCGGGTGCAAGGTTGCTGGTAGCAGTGGACCGGCCCAACTCCCGGCGAATTTGCTCCGACTTTGCGCCCCCCACCCCTGCCCCTCCCCACAAGGGGGAGGGGTTAGCGTGCCCCCCATCTGGTTTCGCAGGGGAATTCCTCTACGTCGCATCAGCCCTTGATGAAGGCGAGCAGGTCGGCGTTGATCACGTCGGGATGGGTGGTGCACATGCCGTGCGGCAGGCCGGCATAGGTCTTCAGCGTACCGTTCTTCAGCAGCTTGACCGAAAGCGGGGCCGAGTCGGCATAGGGGACGATCTGGTCGTCGTCGCCATGCATCACCAGCACCGGTACATCGATCTTCTTGAGATCCTCGGTGAAGTCGGTCTCGGAGAAGGCCTTGATGCAGTCGTAATGGGCCTTGGCGCCGCCCATCATGCCCTGCCGCCACCAATTGTCGATGATGCCCTGCGAGACCTTGGCGCCTTCGCGATTGAAGCCGTAGAACGGGCCGGTGGGGATATCGACATAGAACTGGGCGCGGTTGGCGACCAGCGCGGCGCGGAAGCCGTCGAAGACCTCGATCGGCAGGCCACCCGGATTCGCCTCGGACTTGACCATGACCGGCGGCACCGCGCCGATCAGCACCGCCTTGGCGACGCGGCCAGCTTCAGCCCGGGCGACGTAATGGGCAACCTCGCCGCCGCCGGTGGAATGGCCGATATGGACGGCGTTGCGCAGGTTGAGATGCGCGGCGAGCTCGGCGACATCAGCGGCGTAGGTGTCCATCTCGTTGCCGGTCGCCGTCTGGCTCGAGCGGCCATGGCCGCGGCGGTCATGCGCGATCACCCGGAAGCCCTGATGCAGGAAGAACAGCATCTGGTTGTCCCAGTCGTCGGCACTGAGCGGCCAGCCATGATGGAAGACGATCGGCTGCGCGTCCTTCGGCCCCCAGTCCTTGTAGAAGATCTCGGTGCCGTCCCTGGTGGTGATCGTGCTCATCTGTCGCTTCCTTCGGCTTTCCGGGCGGCGGGAGCGTCGCCCTTCGATGTGGACGGTTATAGGCGGGGCGTTGCATGCTGCCGCTTGGCGGAACCGACAATCAGCAGGGCAAAACTGACAACATGACGACAGGCAAGCAGATTGTCGCAGAGATCGGACTCCTGCTCTATCCGGATGTGCAGCTCGCCGCCGTCTACGGCCTGACCGACCTGTTCCGCATCGCCGGCGAGATGAGCCAAGCAAGCGGTGGGCCGGAAGCGCCTGCCATCCGCGTCAGCCATTGGCGTCAGTCGGCGGACGGCGCCGGCGTGGAGTGCGTCTTCGACAGCCATCCCGGCGCCCTGCACGATCCGAGCCATCTGATCGCGCCGCCGAGCCTGATCATGCCGGCGAAGATGCAGAAGATGAACGGCCTCGCAAGCTGGCTTGCCGAGCGCCATGGCGAAGGCGCGACGCTCTGCTCGGTCTGCGCCGGCGCCTTCCTGCTCGGCGAGGCTGGCCTGCTGGAGGGCCGCGAGGCGACGACGCATTGGGCCTTCGCCGAGGAGCTGGCCGCGCGCTTCCCGGCTGCGAAGGTCGATACCGACCGCATGGTGATCGACGATGGCGACATCATCACCGCCGGCGGCATCCTGGCCTGGACCGATCTCGGCCTGACCCTGGTCGAGCGCCTGCTCGGGCCAAGCGTGATGCTGGAGACCGCCCGCTTCTTGCTGATCGACCCGCCGGGGCGCACGCAGCAGCCCTATAGCCATTTCGTGCCGCGACTCGACCATGGCGACGCCGCGATCCTCAAGGCGCAGCACTGGCTGCAGGCGAGCGGCGCCAGGGATCACGACGTCCCGGCGCTGGCGAAGCGGGCGGGGCTGGAGGAGCGCACCTTCCTGCGCCGCTTCCGCAAGGCGACCGGCCTGCGCCCGACCGAATACGCCCAGCAGGTCCGCATCGCCAAGGCGCGCGAGGCGCTGGAACTAAGCCGCCGCCCGGTCGCGCAGATCGCCTGGGATGTCGGCTACGAGGACGCTTCGGCCTTCCGCAAGCTGTTCCAGCGCATCACCGGGCTCGCCCCGGCCGACTACCGCCGCCGCTTCGGCGTCGCCGCCGCCTGAACAGGTAACCGACTTCGCCGATTGAACCAGTAGCTACAAGCCGAGCGCTGCACGAACGCGGTCGCCAAGTCTGCGCAGGCGCTCGACCGGTTCGTTGGCATAGACGAAGCGGATGTGCTGCGTGCCATGCGTCTCGCCCCAGCCGGCCATGGCGGTGGCGCAGACGCCCTGCTCCAGCAGCCGCTCCGACATCGCCGCGCCGTCCAGCCCGAAATCCGAGACGCGCAGCAGCAGCGACCAGCCGCCGCCGGGGACGCCGACCGGCAGGCCGCGCAGCTCCTCGAGCATGCAATCGCGCCGGGCTTGCAGTTCGTCGACATAAGGCGCCAGCGTCGTCGCGGAATTCTCCAGCGCGGTCGCGACCGCGTCCTGCCCGATGCCGACCGGCACCACGACATTGGCGAGCGACACGGCGACGAGATCCGGCATGAACGCCTCCGGCGCCACGATCCAGCCGACGCGCCAGCCGATCATCCGCAGCTCCTTGGCCGAGGAACCGACGGTGATCGTCCGCTCCGCCATGCCGGGCAGGCCAGCCGGATGCAGCACCGGCCTGCCGTCGAAGACCAGCCGCTCCATCGCCGTGTCGAGGATCAGCAAGAGGTCGTGCGCGACGCAGAGTTCTGCGACGAGCGCCCAGTCGCCGGCATCGAGGCAGCCTCCCGAGGGCATCGAGGGCGACATCAGCAGCATCGCCGTGGTCTTCGGCCCGATGCTGGCACGCAGCGCCTCGCGGTCGAGCCGCCATTCGCCGCCCGGTTCGAAGATGAAAGGCGTAAAGCGCGGCACGCCGCCGGCGAGCCGCACGCGGTTGATCAGCCCGGCATAGGTCGGATCGGTGACGACAACCTCGTCGCCGACCTCGATCGTCGCCAGCAGCACGTTGAGGATGCCGGAGAGGCCGCCGGCCGAGATCACGCAGTTGCGCTCGCCGCTATAGCTCACGCCCGAAAGCGCCGAGACATGCCGCGCCGCGACCTCGCGCAAACGCGCCTGGCCGATGAAGGGCAGATAGCTGTTGTCGGCATCCTCGCTGGCAGCGCGGAGCGTGCGCGCAATCGCCTCTGGATCGGGAAGAATGTCGGTGTCGAGGTTTTCCAGCCGCAGGAAATCCTTGCCGGAGGCGTCGGCGATTGATCCCATGCGGTCCACGCCGATTCCGGCGATATGGCGTAGGCGGGCTGGACGAGAGCGTGACATCGTGACACCTCATTTCATATATTATCTATGAAATCATACGAGCCATGAGCTTTCAAGACGAGAACGAGGCCGGCGCCTCGCTGACCAGCCGCATCGCCAGGAGTCTGTCGCAGCGCATCCTAACCGGGGCGTTGGCGCCCGGGGCCGCCGTGCGGCAGGACCATGTCGCGGCCGAGTTCGGCGCCAGCCATGTGCCGGTGCGCGAGGCCTTCCGGACATTGGAGGCGCAAGGGCTGCTCGTCAGCGAGCCCCGGCGCGGCGTGCGCGTCGCACCGCTGGAACCGGGGCTGGTGCTGGAAGTGACGGCAATGCGCGCCGCGCTGGAGGTCCTCGCCTTGCGTCGCGGCTTCCCGAGGCTCGCGGCACCCGATCTGGAGGAAGCAGCAGCAGCGATCGCCGAGTCCGAGACGAGCGACGCGGTCCTGGTCTGGGAGGCCGCCAACCGCCGTTTCCATCACGCGATCACGGCCCCTTGTGGCATGCAGCGCCTGCTTGCGACGATCGAGGACCTGCAACGGACGAGCGCGCGCTTCCTGTTCGCCACCTGGCGGGAGCTCGACTGGCAACCGCGCTCGGAGGCGGAGCACCGGCAGATCCTCGCCGAACTCCGAACAGGCCGGATCGAGCCCGCTGCCCAGGCGCTCGAAACGCACATCCTCGAAGCGGGCAAGGCGCTGGCGACAAAGCTGCTGGCGTCACGCTGATGCGCCTTCGGCGCGCGCATGTGCGATAGCGGCCATGCAACCTGCGCGCCGTGCGGCGATTGACCGCGCTCGCGCGCAGGCGCATGCGTGCGCCATGACCACGCTCCCCCTGCCGACCGCCGCCCGCCCGCTGATGCCGGTCCTGGCGGCCCTCAGCGTCGCCCATCTGCTCAACGACCTGATCCAGTCGATGATCCCGGCGGTCTACCCGCTGATCAAGGAGGCCTATCAGCTCGACTTCGTGCAGATCGGCCTGATCACCTTGGCCTTCCAGGTGACCTCCTCGCTGCTGCAGCCGCTCCTCGGCTATGTCACCGACAAGAAGCCCTGGCCCTATGCGATGGTCGCCGGCATGGGCGCGACGCTGGCCGGCCTGCTCTCGCTCGCCTTCGCCCACAGCTACCCGATGGTGCTGGTCGCCGCAGCGCTGGTCGGCACCGGCTCGGCCGTATTCCATCCCGAAGCGACCCGCATGGCCCGCCATGCGGCCGCCGGCCGGCAAGGGTTGGCGCAGGGCGTCTTCCAGGTCGGCGGCCATGCCGGCTATGCGATCGGCCCGCTGCTCGCCGCTGCCGTGGTCGTGCCGAACGGCCAGCAGAGCCTGTCCTGGTTCTCAGGGATCGTGCTGGTCGCCATGCTGCTGATGGCCTGGATCGGCTCGCGCTACTCGGCCTTCCGCCGCGAGCAGGTCGCCTCTAAGACCCATGCCGAAGACGTCGCCTCGCATGGCATGCCGCGCAGCCGGGTCCTGCTCGCCATGGCGGTGCTGATCGTCATCCTGTTCTCGAAGAACGCCTATACCGCCTCCTTCACCTCCTACTACACCTTCTACCTGATCGAGCGTTTTCAGGTCTCGCTGCAGCTCTCGCAGATCCTGCTCTTCCTCTATCTCGTGGTCGGCGCCGTCGGCGTGATCATCGGCGGCATGATCGGCGATCGCATCGGCCGCCATCGCGTGATCTGGCTCTCGATCCTCGGCTGCCTGCCCTTCGCGCTTGCCCTGCCCTATGCCGATCTCCTCTGGACCGCGATCCTCAGCGTGATCATCAGCTTCATCATGGCGAGCGCCTTCTCGGCGATCCTGATCTACGCCATCGACCTGGTGCCGCATCGCGTCGGGCTGGTCGGCGGGCTGTTCTACGGCCTCGCCTTCGGCCTCGGCGGCCTGGCAGCGGCAGCGCTTGGCGCGCTGGCCGACAGGATCGGCATCACCCAGGTCTTCGCGCTCTGCGCCTGGCTGCCGGCCTTCGGCCTGCTGACCTTCCTGCTGCCGAAGGAAGCGCGCCGCTGAATGGTGCCGACACCAGTCATTAGAACGAAAAAGGGCGGAGCCAGTCGGCTCCACCCTTCGCATATCGGCCGATGAATGGCCTCAGGCCATGTACTGGCCGCCATTGGCGGAGAGCGTCGAGCCGGTGATGAAGCCGGCATCGTCGCTGGCCAGGAACACGACGGCCCGCGCGATCTCTTCGGGCTCGCCCAGGCGCCCGACGGGGATATGCGGCAGGATCGACTTCTCGATCACGGCCGGGTCGATCGCCTTGACCATCTCGGTCGCGATGTAGCCGGGACAGATCGCGTTCACCGTGATGCCGGCCCGCGCGCCCTCCTGCGCCAGCGCCTTGACGAAGCCGATGTCACCGGCCTTGGCAGCCGAGTAGTTGACCTGACCCATCTGACCCTTCTGGCCGTTGATCGACGAGATGCAGATGACGCGGCCGAACTTGCGCGTGCGCATGCCCTCCCAGACCGGGCGGGTCATGTTGAAGAGCGAGTTGAGGTTGGTGTTGATGACGGCGTCCCACTGCTCCTTGGTCATCTTGTGGAACATGCCGTCGCGGGTGATGCCGGCATTGTTGACGAGCACGTCGACCGGCCCGAGCTCGGCCTCGACCTTGGCGATCCCGGCCACGCAGGACTCATAGTCCGAGACGTCCCATTTATAGGTCTTGATGCCGGTCTCTGCGGTGAATTTGGCCGCAGCCTCGTCATTGCCGGCATAGCTCGCCGCTACAGTGTAGCCGGCCGCCTTGAGGCCTTTCGAGATCGCCGCGCCGATGCCGCGCGAGCCCCCTGTCACCAATGCAACCTTAGCCATCGTCGTCTTCTCCCTCTTAGACGCGGCTATGAAGGCCGCGTTATTCTTTGCTGAGATCAAGACCGGGCTCGTAAGTCCGGTCCACATCCTTGATGATCGCTTGGCCGCAGATCACCCGCCCCACCTTCTCGTCATAGGTCAGGGTCGGGTGCCCATAGAGCACCCAGCCCCGGCTCAGCGCATCCGAGACCCGATGACAGAACGAAGCGTCATCGGGGCCGGTGAGATAGCGGTAGAGCGTGGTCTGCTTCGGCATGACGGAAAGCGGCTCAGCGCTCCACGGCAAGAGCGATACCCATGCCGCCGCCGATGCAGAGCGTCGCGAGCCCCTTCTTGGCGTCGCGCTTGGCCATTTCGTGCAGCAGCGTCACCAGCACGCGCGCGCCCGAAGCGCCGATCGGATGGCCGATCGCGATCGCGCCGCCATTGACGTTGACGATCGAGGGATCCCAGCCGAGATCCTTGTTCACCGCCAGCGCCTGCGCCGCGAAGGCCTCGTTGGCCTCGACCAGATCGAGGTCGCCGACCTTCCAGCCGGCCTTCTCCAGCGCCTTGCGGGTCGCCGGGATCGGGCCCGAGCCCATGATCGCCGGATCGACGCCGGCCGTCGCCCAGGAGGCGATGCGGGCGAGCGGGGTCAGGCCGCGCTTGCTTGCCTCTTTGGCGGTCATCAGCACGAGCGCGGCGGCGCCGTCATTGATGCCAGAGGCGTTGCCGGCGGTCACGGTGCCGTCCTTCGAGAAGGCCGGCCTGAGCTTGGCCATGGCCTCCAGCGTCGCGCCGTCGCGAATGTATTCGTCGGTGTCGACGACGATGTCGCCCTTGCGCGTCGAGATTGTGATCGGCGCGATCTCGTCCTTGAACCGCCCGGCCTTCCTGGCCGCCTCGGCCTTGTTCTGCGAACCGACGGCGAAGGCGTCCTGCTCCTCACGGCTGATCTGCCATTTGGTCGCGACGTTCTCGGCCGTGGTGCCCATGTGATAGCCGTGGAAGATGTCCCACAAGCCGTCCTTGATCATGGTGTCGATGAACTTGACATCGCCCATCTTGGTGCCGGCGCGCATATGGGCGGCATGGGCCGAGAGCGACATCGATTCCTGGCCGCCGGCGACGATGATGCTGGCATCGCCATTGGCGATCTGCTGCATGCCGATCGCCACCGCGCGCAGGCCCGAACCGCATACCTGGTTGAGGCCCCAGGCGGTCGCGCCCTGCGGGACCCCGGCGTCCACCGCCGCCTTGCGGGCCGGGTTCTGGCCCTGCGCCGCCGTCAGCACCTGGCCGAGGATGACCTCGTCGACCTCACCTGCGTCGACCTTGGCGCGCTTCAGCACATCCTTGATCACCGCCGAACCGAGATCGTGAGCCGGCGTGTTGGCGAAGGCCCCGTTGAAGGAGCCGACCGCCGTGCGCGCTGCGCCGACGATCACGATGTCATTCTCAGCCATGGGGCTCATCCTCCGGTTCTCTCGCCGGCCACACGGCCGAACGGCTTGTCTTGCCCACCTTCGAAGCGCGAAACGACGCCGTCAAGACGGCTAAGCGGCCAAGCTCATCTTCAAGGCAAACTCGGCGCGATCTCGCCTCGCGCTCAAAAAACTTGCAGCAAGCAGCCGAAGAGTTATCGTTCCTTTCGGGACCGTTCTCCGGCCTTGCCCGATCCCTGAGGCTTGGCCGCAACTAGCCGTGTGGGTGTCGATGGCCAGCGACAAAGAACCGACTGTCATCAAGAAATACGCCAATCGGCGATTATACCACACGGGTACGAGCTCCTACGTGACGCTGGAGGATCTGGCCGGGCTGGTGCGCAAGGGCGAGGATTTCGTCGTCTACGATGCCAAGAGCGGCGAGGACATCACCCGCTCGGTGCTGGCCCAGATCATATTCGAGGAGGAGAGCAAGGACGGGCAGAACCTCCTGCCGATCGCCTTCCTGCGCCAGCTGATCCGCTTCTATGGCGACAGCATGCAGGCGCTGGTGCCGCGCTATCTCGAATTCTCGATGGAGAATCTGACTCAGGACCAGAACAAGTTCCGGGAGCAGATGAGCAAGGCCTTCGGCACCGGCGCGATGGATGCGCTCCAGGCCCAGACGCGCGCCAATATGGCGATGTTCACCGAGGCGTTCCGCCTGTTCAACCCGTTCGCGGCCGCCGCCGCCGCGAAAGGCAAGGGCGAAGCCCCGGCCCAGGGCGAGAACGGCGAGCTCGGCGACCTCAAGCGCGAGCTCAACGAGATGCGCGAGCGGCTCGACAAGCTGGCCAAGGGCAAGTGAGGCGGCTCAGCCCCTTGCTGGGCTGATCACAGCGATCTCTCAGCCCGCCGCGCGCAGCGGCGGGTTCTGCTCTGCATCTGCTGGCGCGCTGATCTCGGCCTTCCCGACCAGGTGTCCCTGCAGATAGGTGACGCCCCAATCGCACAGCATCGAGGCCTGCAGCTCGTCGTCGACCCATTCGGCAACCGTCTCCACGCCGAGGTGATGGGCCAGTTCGAGCAGTGTCCGCACGAAGAAGCGGTCATCGGTCGAACGCCGCAGATTCTGCGTGAAGGCGCCGTCGAGCTTGAGGATGTCGATCGGAAAAGCGCGAAGATGCCGGAGCGAGGTGTGCCCCGCTCCGAAATCATCGATCGCGACCCGGGCGCCCCGCTGCTTGATCCGGGTCAGCAGCTCGGCCATCCGGCCGGGATCCTCGATCGTCGCCGTCTCCGTGACTTCGACGATCAGACGCTTCGCCGCAACCGGGTTCGCCCTGGCGCTCGCCTCGAACCCCTCGATCCAGTCCGCTTCCGCCAGCGTACGCGGCGACACGTTGATCGACAGCACCGTGTCCTGCCGTTCCGCCAGATGCGTCATCGCGAGCTCGAGCACGCGATGGTCGAACAGGCTGACCAGACCCCGCCGTTCGAGCAGCGGCACCAGTTCCGCCGCGGCGAGGAAGCCGCCCATCGGGCGCTCGACCCGCAGCAGCGCCTCGTTGAACGCGAACGCACGGCCCTTCGCCGTCACCACCGGCTGGAAGGCGAGCCTCACCTTGCGCTCGTTGAGGGCGGCGACCGCTTCGAGATCGAGCCGCGGCGCAGCGCCACCGGCTTCGGGCGCGATGGCCCGACGCGCGATCACGGCATTGTCGAAACCCATCGCTTCTGCACCGGCGAGCGCGTTCTCGGCCGCCTTGACCAGCACCGAGCCGTGACGGGACAGGTCCGGAGCGATCGCGGCGCCGACACGCAGCCGGGCCAGCGCGATCCCGCGCGAGGTCTCGACCGCCGAACGTGCCACGGCCTTGGTGAAACGCTGCGCCGCCGCCTCGATCTGGTTCGCCGGGCAGCCGCTGAGCAGGATGGCGAAGCGGTTGCCGGAATAGTGCATCAGCTGGTCGCGCCGGCGCATCACCGAGTGCAGGCGCTGGCGGACCTCCTCGATGATCTCTTCGGTGCCCTCATGGCCGAAATCGCTGTTGAGGCGCGAGAGCTCGCCGATCGCCGCGATCAGCACGACCACGGGGCGCTCGGCCGGCAGATGCTCGGCCAGGGCCTCCTCGACGCGCTCGACCAGCGCATTGCGGTCGCAGAGATCGGTATCGCTCGCCATCAGCTCTTCAGGCCGCACCGCGCGCTCCAGTCTGAGCACGCCGCGGGCACGGCTGGGGCGGCCATCGATGCCGGCGAACCAGCGCCCGGCGTCCTCGATCCACATCTTGCGGCCGGCGAGGTCGGCGGCGTAGCGCGTGCGATAGACCGCGCCGTCGCCGAAATCATGCCCTCCGGAGGAGAAGATCGCATCATAGCGGCTGCGGCCACTGCCGGGCTCGACCAGTCCGGCAAAGGCAAGACCGCGCTCCAGCACCGCTGCCGGCACCGGCCCCAGCACCTCGGCCGCGTTCGGGCCCCAGCTCAGCGTGTCGCTACCGATGTCCCAGCTATACGCGACTTCGCCAATCGAGGAGAGCAGGCTGCGCGGCTCGACGATCCTCTCGTCGCGGGAACCGAACAGGGACGGCGCAGACATGGTGCGGCTGCCTTGGACGACGGAGTGGGGGACCGTCCCATTCTGGAGACGGCGGGCAAGAATCTGTCTCGAAACGATGCATATTCTTGCGTGAATGAACGGTTAAGATCGGCACGCTGATTGCTGTGATTCGCTCTCGAAACCCCTGGTTTTTTCGGAGCGCTAGGATGATCGGGACGGAATCGCCCTCTGCGACGGCCTCCATGGAACAGGACGAGCGCACCCCGCGCGTTCCTTCGGCTTTCCTCGTCCAGCTCGCCGCCAGCCAGGCTGGGATCGGCCCGTTCGCCGGCCGCGACCGCGAGACGCCCTTCATCGGCGCCCGCCGGTACTATGAGGGAATGGCGCGCCGCCGACCGCCGTTGAAGTTTCTGCGCTCGGCCTGAGGCACAAACGAAAAAGGCCGGCCTTGCGGCCGGCGCTCTTCGGTCTTGAAGACGGGGGCCCCGAAGGGCCTCGCCATATCAGGCCTCGGTCTTGGCCTTCAGCACCTGACGGCCGCGATACATGCCGGACTTCAGGTCGATATGGTGCGGACGGCGCAGCTCGCCCGAGTTCTTGTCTTCGATATAGGTGGGCTGCTTCAGCGCGTCGGCCGAGCGGCGCATGCCGCGCTTCGACGGCGAAGTCTTTCTCTTCGGAACGGCCATCGGTACTCTCCATCATGCCTTCGCGCGAGGCGGGGCATTTCACCCGCACCACTGTCGCGACGACGTCACATTCGTGATGAGGGCTGGCCTTTACACGCTCGCGCGGGCTCTGGCTAGTGCGCCGGGCGGAAAAAGTAGTCTAAGTTCTCGGCAGCGCACAATCACCAAGTGACCCGAGCTGGCTCATCCGTCGCTGCACCCGCCCTGCCGCCGACTGCAGGCCCCTGCTCGGCCGCGAAGGGTTGCGCAGGATCGGATTGGGCAGCGCGCCAGCGAGCCGCGCCGCCTCTGCCGGCGTCAAGCGCAAGGCCGACTTGCCGAAATGATGCTGGGCCGCCGCTTCCGCCCCGAAGATGCCGTCGCCCCATTCGGCGATGTTGAGATAGACTTCGATCACCCGCCGCTTTGGCCAGGCGAAGTCGATCGCCAGCGCCATCGGCAGTTCCATCCCCTTGCGCAGATAGGAGCGGCCCGGCCAGAGGAAGAGGTTCTTGGCGGTCTGCATGGTCAGCGTCGAGGCGCCGCGGCTCGGCCCGTCCTCATCCTGCAGCACGGCGTTGAGCTCGCCCCAGTCGACCCCCCTGTGCGAGCAGAAGCGCTGGTCCTCCGAGGCGATCACCGCACGGATCAGGTGCGGCGAAATCTGGGCGAGCGGCACCCAGTCGCGCTCCACCGTGCGCAAGGTCAGCCAGCGCCCAAGCATCAGCGTCGAGGGCGCCGGCGCGAAGCGGTAGAGCAGCAGAAGAGCGACGAAGACGATCGCCAGCGCCAAACCCAGCCGCACCAGCCCGCGAACGATCCGCCCCGCGAGGCTCCCGCGTCGCGGAGCCGGATTGTCAGCCATCTGCGTCATCCCCCCACGCTTGACGATCGCAGCGGCCTCCGGCAAGCCCCGCGCGCCAAACTAGTACGTCAGGTCAGGCAGCCAAACGCGAGAGATGATGATGAGTTCCGTGGAACGGACCGCCCCCGCCGCGGCGCTTGCCAGCGCCCTTTCGGAGACGGCGGCGGCCATCGAGACCCTGCTCGATGCATTGCTGCAGGACAAGGCCGAGGCGGGCGAGGTCCATCGTCCCGCCCGGTTGCTCGCGGCGATGCGCCATGGCGCCCTCGCCGGCGGCAAGCGCCTGCGCCCCTTCCTCGTCGTCGAGACCGCAAAGCTCTTCGGCGTGCCGGTTGAACAGGCTCTGCGCGCCGGCGCTGCCGTCGAGCTCGCCCATTGCTACTCGCTCGTCCATGACGACCTGCCGGCCATGGACGACGACGACACTCGCCGTGGCCGGCCGACCGTGCACAAGGCCTATGATCAGGCGACCGCCATCCTCGCCGGCGACGGCCTGCTGACGCTCGCCTTCGACGTCATCGCCGATCCAAGGACGCATCCTGACGGGCAGACACGCGCCGCGATCATCCTGCTCTTCGCCCGTTCGCTCGGGCTTGGCGGCATGGTCGGCGGGCAGATGCTCGACCTCGCCGCCGAAGGGCGCTTCGCCGGCGACGGAGCTCCGAGCAAGCTCGGCGAAGCCGAGATCCGCCGGATGCAAGCGATGAAGACCGGCGCCCTGCTTGCCGGCAGCGTCCTGATCGGCGCCCGCCTCGGCCAGGCCGACGCGAGGCAGACGGCCGCGCTGGAACGCTATGGCAAGGCTCTCGGCGCCGCCTTCCAGGTCGCCGACGATATTCTCGATATCGAGGCCAGTCCCGAGCAGATGGGCAAGGCGACGGCGAAGGACGACGCCAAGGGCAAGGCGACGCTGGTCACGGCGCTCGGGCTCGACGCAGCCAAGCGCGAGCGCGACCGGCTCAGCGAGGAGGCGATCGCGGCGCTCGCCGGTTTCGGGCCGGCGGCGGCGATGCTGCGCGCGGCGGCCGAGTTCACCGCGCAACGCAAGAGCTGAAGGAACTCGTCATTCCGGCGCACTGCGCAGCAGCGAGCCCGGAACCCATGACCACGACGCTTGCCGGACCATGCACTCAGCGTCGGCACTCGACTTGTCGACGACAATGTTCATGGATTCCGGGCTCAGGCCTGCGGCCTGCCCCGGGATGACGAGGAACCTTAAACCGTCACCTGCGTGCCGACCTCGACGACGCGGCCGGTCGGGATCTGGAAGAAGTTGGTGGCGTCGGTCGCGCTCTTGGTCAGGCCGATATAGAGATTGTCCTGCCAGACCGGCATGCCCGATTGCGGCGAGGCCTTGATCGAGCGGCGCGACAGGAAGAACGAGGTCGACATGATGTCGAACTTGAAGCCCTGCTTGCGCAGGATGGCCAGGCCCTTCGGCACGTTCGGGCTTTCCATATAGCCGTAGACCATCTCGACGCGCCAGAAATCGTCGGTGATGCGTGAGAGCCTGACGCGCTCGCTCTCGGCGACGCGCGGCGTATCGGCCGAGCGCACGGTCAGGATCACGTTGCGCTCGTGCAGCACCTTGTTGTGCTTGAGGTTGTGCAGCAGCGAGGCCGGCGCGGTCTCGGGGTCGCTGGTCAGGAACACCGCCATGCCCTTGACCCGGTAGGGCGGGCTTTTGGTCAGCATGCCGACCAGTTCGAGCAGCGGCACGTCGGTCTTGCGGGTCTTGTCGAACAGGATCTTGGTGCCGCGCACCCAGGTCCACATCAGCACGATCAGCGCAGCGGCGAACAGCACCGGCACATAGCCGCCGCTGAGCAGCTTGAGCAGGTTCGCCGAGAAGAAGGCGACGTCGATGATCAGGAAGGGCAGGATCACCGCCGCAGCGGCAGCCACGCCCCAGCGCCAACCCTTCCAGATCACGATGAAGGCGAGCAGCGAATCGACCAGCATCGCGCCGAACACCGAGATGCCGTAGGCATGCGACAGGTTGGACGAGGTCTTGAAGGTCCAGACCAGCAGCAGCACCGTGAACAGCAGCAGCACGTTGATGCGCGGGATGTAGATCTGCCCGGAGGTGTGCTCCGAGGTGTGGCGGATTTCCAGGCGCGGCAGCAGGCCAAGCTGGATCGCCTGGCGGGTCAGCGAATAGGCGCCGGTGATCACCGCCTGGCTGGCGATGATGGTGGCGAGCGTCGCCATGATCACCAGCGGCAGGATCAGCGCCGGCGGTGCCAGCTTGTAGAACGGATTATCGATCGTAGTCGGGTCGGCGAGGATCAGCGCGCCCTGGCCGAGATAGTTGAGCCAGAGCGCCGGAAACACCAGGAAGATCCAGGCGCTGCGGATCGGCCCGCGGCCGAAATGGCCCATATCGGCATAGAGCGCCTCCGCTCCGGTCACGGCCAGGCAGACGCTTCCGAGCACCGCGAGCGACAGCCCCGGATGATCGAAGAAGAAGCGCACGCCGTAATAAGGGTTGATCGAGGCGAAGACGCCGAGATCGTCGGCGATATGGTAGATGCCCAGGCCCGCCAGGGTCAGAAACCAGATCGTCATGATCGGGCCGAAGAAATTCGCCACTTTGCCTGTGCCGCGGCTCTGCACCAGGAACAGCGCGATCAGGATCACCGAGGCGATGGTGATGACGTAGTCGTCGAACACCGGCGTCACCAGCTTCAGGCCCTCGACCGCCGAGAGCACCGAGATCGCCGGCGTGATCACCGCATCGCCATAGAACAGCGCCGCGCCGGCCATGCCGAGGAAGAGCACGATGCCGCCGCGGGTGCGCCCGAGCGCGCGCTGCGCCAGCGCGACCAGGGTCAGCGTGCCGCCCTCGCCGTTATTGTCGGCACGCAGCAGCAGCACGACATATTTCAGCGTCACTACGACGACGAGCGACCACAGGATCAGCGAGAGCACCCCGATCACCGCCGCGCGTGGCAGCGGGCCGGTCAGGACGATTTCGGCGCTGCCGCCATGCCCGCCGGAGGCCGCGCCGGTCGCGGCCAGGATCGTCTCGCGCAGCGCATAGAGCGGGCTGGTACCGATATCGCCATAGACGACGCCGAGCGCCCCCAGGGCCAGCGCTGCATAGCTGTGCGTGGAGTGGCCGTTGCCGGCCGGCTCGTCGAGCCCGAAGCGATCCCCATCCGGCTTGGAGGCCGGCGGATGCTGCTGGTCATGACCCATCAGGGCGCTCCGCGGGTGCTGCAATGCAGCGAAAGGCCGGGGCCTCTAGCACGGCATGTCTTTCAGGCAAAGACGCTAGAGCATGTTCCACGGAGGGAGGAGGTATTTTGTAGGGCCACGGCGCTGAACCGATTTAGCCGACCCGCTACCGGTTGAACGGCCTATTCCGCCGCGGCCGCAGGGGCGCCGTAGCGCCGCTCGACATAATCCTCGACCATCGCCTTGAACTCGGCCGCGATCGAAGGGCCGCGCAGGGTCGCGACCTTCTTGCCGTCGACGAAGACCGGCGCGGTCGGCGCCTCGCCCGTGCCCGGCAGCGAAATGCCGATATCGGCGTGCTTGGACTCGCCGGGACCGTTGACGATGCAGCCCATCACCGCGACGTTGAGCGCCTCGATGCCGGGATAGCGCGTCTTCCACTCCGGCATGGAGGTCGAGATCCAGCTCTGAATGTCCATCGCCAGCTCCTGGAACACCGTCGAGGTCGTCCGCCCGCAGCCCGGGCAGGCCGCAACCAGCGGCACGAAGGCGCGAAAGCCCATGGTCTGCAGCAGTTCCTGCGAGGCTTTCACCTCCAGCGTACGGTCGCCGCCAGGCTCCGGCGTCAGCGAGAAGCGGATGGTGTCGCCGATCCCGTCCTGCAGCAGCACCCCGAGCGCCGCCGAGGAGGCGACGAGCCCTTTCGAGCCCATGCCGGCCTCGGTCAGGCCGAGATGGATGGCGTAGTCGCCGCGCTCCGCCAGCATGCGATAGACCGCGATCAGGTCCTGCACGCCCGAGACCTTGGCCGAGAGGATGATCCTGTCCTTGCCGAGGCCGATCTCCTCGGCCCGCTCGGCCGAGAGCAGGGCCGACTGCACCATCGCCTCGCGCATCACCGCGCGCGCGTCGAGCGGCTTGGCGGCGGCGGCGTTGATGTCCATCAGCGAGGTCAGCAATTCCTGGTCGAGCGAGCCCCAGTTGGCGCCGATCCGCACGCTCTTGCCGTGCCTGATCGCAAGCTCGACGATCTGGCTGAACTGCTTGTCCTTCTTGTCCTTGAAGCCGACATTGCCGGGGTTGATCCGGTACTTCGCCAGCGCCTCTGCGCACGCCGGATGGTCGGTCAGCAGCTTGTGGCCGATATAGTGGAAGTCGCCGACCAGCGGCACGTCGATGCCGAGGATGTCGAGCCGCTCGCGGATATGCGGCACGGCCGCCGCCGCCTCGTCACGGTCGACCGTGATCCGCACCAGCTCCGAGCCGGCGCGCGCCAGCGCCGCGACCTGTCCGACCGTCGCCGGAATATCGGCGGTGTCGGTATTGGTCATCGACTGCACGACGATCGGCGCACCACCTCCGACCTGCACATGGCCGACCATCACCGGCACGGTGCGCTTGCGCGGCGCCGGCGCGGCTTCAGGCCCTTCGGGCAGGCAGGTCAGCGGCTGGTCGCTCATGGAATGGTCCGGATCCTTCGCCGGCAGCGGCTCGTCGCGGCTGCACTGCGCCCTTGCTCGGTGATCGTCAAGCCGTCCAGGAGCCGGATCCGATCAGGTTGAACCAACCTGATCGGTGAATCCGTCTCCCACTTTAAGATGGAGACCGTTTTACCGACCAGCTTGCAGTGCAAGCTGGTCGGAACGGGCTCCAGCGTCGCGACAATGCTCGCAGCGGCCGACGATCTCGACCACCTGATAGGAGGTCTGGAAGCGCCTGCCCTCGGCCATGCCCCTGATCGCCTGGCGCATCGCCGGTGAGGCATCCTCGTCGACGCCGCCGCAGATTTCGCAGATCAGGAAGGCGACCGCCTCGTTGGCGCCATGGCCGTGCGGGCAGGCGATGAAGGCGTTGCGCGAGCTCAGGCGGTGCACGAAGCCCTGCTCGACCAGGAAGTCGAGCGCCCGATAGATCGAGATCGGCGCTAGCCGGCGTCCGCCCGGCGGCGAGATCCGGTCGGCAAGGTCATAGGCGCCGACCGGCTTGTGGTCGGCATAGAGCGCCTCCAGCGCCTTGCGCCTGATCGGCGTGAGCCGCAGGCCACGCTCGCGGCAGACCTTCTCGGCCCGCGCCAGACCCGCGGCGGCATGGCGGGAATGGTCGTGCGCGTGCTGGCACAGACCATGCTCGTGATCGTGATGATGGGCGTCGCTCGCAGGCTGCATTTTCGTCATGTTGCGTTGCAATAGCACATCGGGCACCGTCCTGGTGACCGACGCTCCCTCGCTGGCGCAATGCCAGCTTTCGCCGGTAAGTTAAGCGTTCTCAGGCCAAATGTCAGGAGCCGCCCCATGTTCCTCAAAGATCGCACCGCCCTCGTCACCGGCTCCACCTCCGGCATCGGCCTCGCCTACGCCCGCGCGCTCGCCGCCGAAGGCGCCAATGTCGTGATCAACGGCTTCGGCGATGCCGACGCGATCGAGAAGGAGCGCGCCGGCATCGAGACCGACTTCAAGGTCAAGGCACGCTACTCCGCCGCCAACATGATGAAGCCGGACGAGATCGCCGCCATGATCGCCGAGGCCGAGAAGGAGTTCGGCGCGATCGACATCCTCGTCAACAATGCCGGCATCCAGCATGTCGCGCCCGTCGACGAGTTCCCGATCGAGAAATGGGACCAGATCATCGCGATCAACCTGACCTCGGCCTTCCACACCACCCGCGCCGCTTTGCCGAAGATGAAGGCGAGGGGCTGGGGCCGCATCATCAACACGGCATCCGCCCACGCCTTCGTCGCCTCGCCGTTCAAATCGGCCTATGTCTCGGCCAAGCACGGCATTGCCGGCTTCACCAAGACGGTGGCGCTCGAGGTCGCGACCCACGGCATCACCGTCAACGCGATCGCGCCGGGCTATGTCTGGACGCCCCTGGTCGAAAAGCAGATCCCCGACACGATGAAGGCGCGCGGCCTGACCAAGGAGCAGGTCATCAACGACGTGCTGCTGCTGGCCCAGCCGACCAAGGAATTCGTCACCGTCGAGCAGGTCGCGGCGCTCGCCGTCTTCCTCTGCACCGATTCAGCCAAGTCGATCACCGGCACCACCCTGCCGATGGATGGCGGCTGGACCGCCGCGTGACCGGCCGCAAGCGCAGCCGCGTCCCCCAGGTCAAAGGGCTGGCGGGGCCGAAGGCCGAGAAATCGGTCAACCTCGCGCTTCAGGGCGGGGGCGCGCATGGCGCCTTCACCTGGGGCGTGCTCGACGAGATCCTCGCCGATGGCCGCATCGCCATCGAGGCGATCACCGGCGCCAGCGCCGGCGCGATGAATGCGGTGGTGCTGACCGAAGGCTGGCTCGACGGCGGCATCGACGGCGCCCGTACGGCATTGGAGAATTTCTGGCGCCGGATCAGCGTCGACGGCAAATATGGCGGCTCCGAGCGCTCGCTGCTCGACACCATGCTCGGCGCCTGGACGGATGGGCGCCCGCCGGGACTGATCTGGTTCGAATTGCTGTCGAAGGTAGCGAGCCCCTATGACGTCAACCCGCTCAACATCAATCCGCTGCGCGGCGTGATCGCCGACCTGATCGACTTCGGCAAGGTCCAGGGCTGCGCCGACGTCAATCTCTTCATCTCGGCGACCAATGTCCGCACCGGCAAGATCAGGATCTTCACACGCCAGGAGCTGACCGCCGACCATCTGATGGCCTCGGCCTGCCTGCCGATGCTGTTCCAGGCGGTCGAGATCGATGGCGAGGCCTATTGGGACGGCGGCTATATGGGCAATCCGCCGCTCTTCCCGCTGTTCTACGAGGCCGCCGGCGACGACATCATGCTCGTCCAGATCAACCCGCTCGAACGCCGCGAATTGCCGACCAATGCGAGGGCGATCCAGGACCGGCTGAACGAGATCACCTTCAACGCCTCGCTCCTGCGCGAATTGCGCGCCATCGACTTCGTCAACCGTCTGGTCGACGATGGCAAGCTCTCGACCGGCGACTACAAGCGCGTGCTGATGCATCGCATCGATGGCGGCTTGCCACTGGCGCAGCTGACCTCCTCCTCGCGCCTCAACTCCGAATGGAATTTCCTGCTCAGCCTGCGCGATCTCGGCCGCACCGCCGCCAAGCGCTGGCTGAAGCGGAATTACGAGGCGATCGGTACGCAGGGGACGTTGGATCTGAAGGAGGCGATTTCGTAGGGCGATCGTGACAATAACGAGTTCGCCTCCGACTCATCTTGCCCTTTTGGGAATTCCGCCCGAGTCGCTTGCCCTCGATAGCCGAAACGAAACGTTGCCGCGTTCAGCAGCCTACCCTCACGAACTCGGCAATATCACCGACAATTTGTCGCCGACCAAGCTAACGCTGCCACCTCCGCTCCCGAAGCTTGCGCGAGCGGAACCAGGTGAGATCACAAGGCTACCGAAATTCGGCAACGACTTGCCGATGAGAACGATCTTCTCTATCTCCCTTTCTTCTATGAATGCCTTGAGTTTGTCTCTCAGGATTTTTTGTTCATCCACTTTCATCTTCGCACCGATATAATTCTCGCCGCTGATCATGTAATTTACCGCCCGCCACCCATCGTATTCATCTCTTGGACTATAAGATAATAGGTTATCGACGTGATCTTTGACTATCTTCAATAATGCCTTAGCTCTATCGAATCCGATCTGCGAAATTAATCTACGGACGATCATCGAAATATAATCACTCTTATCGATGCCGGATTCATCCAAAACTGCACTCGCCATATATGCCATCTCAATAAATCTATTGTCGCTAATTTGTCGAAAATTTCGTCCAAATGATCTAAAAAATTCCAATGCAAGAAGACATTGCTGAGCTTTTAAATGATTAGCTCGCGATTCAATTTCCGTTTTTGCGTGAAATAAAACGATGAAGCACAAAATCTGAGCAGTATGTTTTTCATTATTATCGATACTTGGCAAAGCCTTGTCAAAAACGTCCGATAGCCATTCAGAGATTCTATCGATATCGGTCATAGCTACCTCCGCAAGCCAGAGCCCGACGGCATGCTGCCATTATGTCGGGAGCAGTGCCCTATGACCAAGAGAATCCTTTTTACAGCTCTACTCGCTTCACATGGCCCCGGCAGGCGCATGCCGAATACCCGGTTCTCAGCCAATGGCCAATTTCGGCTCCTCATCCATTGCAGCCGCACGCGCCGACAAACTGCCTAAAGCCCTCCGCTCTTAGCCTCCACACCAAGCTCTTCTTGATCTCGGCACCCTCCAGCGCCCGCGCCACCGACGCCGATAGACCGAATAGTCACACCCGCCGCCATCGTCGGGCCGCATATCGCTTTTGCGGCAATCGCGCCCGGGCGTATTGTGAGCCAGGCAGCCCTTTGATGTGAGGGGCACCTGATCTTCCAATCGGGAGGATGCCATGGGACGCAAATTCATCGACTGCCGTGAATTCCCGAGCGAGATGAACTGCTCGATCGCGATCGGCGCCGATAGCGAGGGCGAATTGCTGGAGGCCGCCGTCCAGCATGCCGTCAAGGTTCACGGGCATCAGGATACCCCCGAATTGCGGGACATGCTCAAGAGCGTCATCAAGGACGGCATACCCCCGGAGAAGGCGCCGAGCCGGGCCGCCTGAGCGAGAGCCTCCGCGGCCTACCGCCCCTCGCCTGCCAGCCGCCACACCGAGCTCTTCTTGATCTCGGCGTCCTCCAGCGCCCGCGTCACCGGGACCTGATAGGTCGCGACCTCGCTGAGCCGGTCCTTGGGCAGATAGCTGCGGCCGGGATCGCCGATCAGCACGGTCGCGCCGCGCTGCGACAGCGTTGAGAGCCAGTCGATCACCTGCCCCGCCAATTCGCGCTCATAGCAGATGTCGCCGGCGAGGATGACGTCCCAGCCCTGGTCGAAGCCGAGGAGGTCATCGAGCCGGGCTTCGATCGAGACGCCGTTCGCCCTAGCATTGAGGCCGATCGCGGCGGCAGCGAAGGCATCGATATCGGCCGCGATCACCTCTGCCGCCCCCGCCTTCGCCGCGGCGATGGCGACGAGCCCGGAGCCGCTGGCGAAATCGAGCACGCGCTTAGCCCGCGCCATCTCGGGATGGTCAAGGATATAGCGCGCCAGCGCCTGGCCGCCGGCCCAGGCAAAGGCCCAGAAGGGCGGCGGCAGGCCGATCGTCGCCAGCTCGTCCTCGGTCTTCTGCCAGAGCTCTGTCGCCTCTTCGGCGACATGAAGCGAAATCTCCGGCGCATGCGGCACCGGCAGAAGCCGCGTATGGGCGCGGATGAAGGCGAGCCGGTCCAGCGTCGCGCTAACCTCGCTCACGCGACCAGATCCGCCTGGCGCTGGCCGAGCAGCGAGCGATAGAGCGCCTTCACCCCGTCCATGACGTCGCGCTCGGTATAGCCTGCGAGCAGGCGCTCACGCGCACTGGCCCCCATGCGCTCGACCTGCCCGGGCGAGGCGGCGAGCGTCACCAGCGCCTGCGCCAATGCGGCGATGTCGTTCGCTGGAACGACGAAGCCGTCCTGGCCGGTGCGGACGAAGGAACGGCAGCCCGGCACGTCGGTCGTCAGCAGCGCCCGCCCGCAGGCGGCGCCTTCCAGCAAGGTCCGCGGCAGGCCCTCGCCGCCGCGCGAGGGCAGGCAGCAGACATGGTGCTCCCGCCAGACGCCCTCGATGTCGCGTGTCGGCCCGGCCCAGGTGATCCCCGGCCGCGCCGACCATTCGCGCAAGGTCGCCTCCGGCACCGCCTTGGGATTGGACGGATCGGGCGCGCCATGCAGGGTCAATTCGACGCGCGCACCCTGCTTGCGCGCCAAGGTCACCGCCTCGACCGCAAGGTCGACGCCCTTCGACCAGAGCATGCGGGCGACGAGCGCGACCTTGAGCGGCGGCTGCGGCGGCATCGGCTCGGGCATCAGAATCAGCGGATCGACGCCCGCGCCGCCGACGATGGCGACCTTCCCTGCATCGGCCGGATCGAGCCCAAGCGTCAGTGGATCGTCGGGGTTCTCGAACAGGAAACGCACCTGCGGCCCGTCGATCGCCTCACGCAGCCAGAGCTTGGCTGCCAGCCGCGCCGCATCGGCGAGCCCGCCTTCGCGCGCTCCGAGGAAGCCTAGCCCGGTCAACGCATAGACACGCCGGTCGACGCTAGCCAGCCGTCCGGCGAGGCCGGCGAGCGCGATCGGCTTCAGCGCGATGCAGTGCAGGATGTCCGGCTTCTCCCGCGCGATCAGGCGCTTCAACGCCAGGATCTGCTTGATCAGCGCCACCGGCGAGAGCGAGCGCCGCTCCGCCTCGAGCGCGATCAGCCTGGCGCCGGTCGCCTCGATCGCCTTGCGATGATTGCGTTCCCGGGCGATCACGGCGACATCGAGCCCCATCTCCGCCGCGGCGCGCGCCATCGGCAGGAAATGCGAAGCGAAGAACCAGTCCTCGGTGGCGACGAACAACAGCTTCTGGCGGGCCATGGCGCGCATCAGGCCGATGCGGCGTCGAAAAGCAAGCGCATAAGAAAGCCGGGAGGCAGAGCCGCCATGCCCTGCGGTTGCTGGACGCATGGCCATGCGCTTGCGAAAAGACGGCAAGCCTTCCTCCTCCAGCGAGAAGAAACATGGACAATCGCAACGACCTCTGGCGTCACGTCGACGCCAGCAAAGAGCGCTTCATCGAACTCAGCGATCGGGTCTGGGCCATTCCCGAGGTCTGCTACACCGAGAAGCGCTCGGTCGCCGAGCATGTCGCCGAGCTCCAGCATCAGGGCTTCCGGATCACTGAGAATGTCGCCGACATCCCGACCGCGGTGATCGGCGAAGCCGGCGAAGGCGGCCCGGTCATCGCCTTCCTCGGCGAATACGACGCACTGCCGGGGCTCAGCCAGGAATCCGGCGTCGCCAAGCACAGCGAGATCGAAACCGGCGGCCACGGCCATGGCTGCGGACACAACCTGCTCGGCTCGGCCGCGCTGCTGGCGGCGACCGCGATGAAGAACTGGCTCGCCGAGAACAAGCTGCCCGGCCGCGTCCGCTATTATGGCTGTCCGGCCGAAGAGGGCGGCGCCGCCAAGGCCTTCATGGTCCGCGCCGGCGCCTTCAAGGACGCCGACATCGCCATCTCCTGGCATCCGAGCAGCTTCTGGGAGGTCACCCCGCCGCTCTCGCTCGCCAACACCCGCGCCGACTTCGTCTTCACCGGCCGCGCCTCGCACGCCGCTGCCTCCCCCGAGCTCGGCCGCAGCGCCCTCGACGCCGTCGAGTTGATGAGCGTCGGCGTCAACTACATGCGTGAGCACATGCCGAGCGACGCCCGCGTCCACTACGCCCTGCTCGACACCGGCGGCATCGCTCCCAATGTCGTCCAGGCCCATGCCCGCGTGCGCTATTCGATCCGCGCCCGCGACCTGCCGGGGATGCTCGAGCTGGTCGGGCGCGTCAAGAAGATCGCCGAAGGTGCCGCTCTGATGACCGAGACGACGATGGAGATGAAGATCGTCTCCGCCGTCTCCAACGTCGTCGGCAACGGCCCGCTGGAGCAGGCGTTGCAGGGCATCATGGAAGATCTCGGCCCGCCGCATTTCGACGACGCCGACAGGGAGTTCGCCCGCCAGATCCGCGCGACCCTGTCGCAGAAGGACATCGACGCCGTCTGGCGCGCCATCGGCGTATCGAAGACCGATGCCGAGCTTGCCGACTTCACCGTGCCGCTCGATTCGCCGCGCAATCCGGCGATCGGATCGACCGATGTCGGCGATGTCAGCTGGGTCGTCCCGACCGTGCAGGCCCATGCGCCGACGGTCGCGATCGGCACGCCCTTCCACACCTGGCAGGTGGTGGCGCAGGGCAAGATGCCGGCGGCGCACAAGGCGATGGTCCAGGTCGCCAAGGCCATGGCCGCGACCGGCGCGGCGGTCCTGACCGATCCCGCGCTGATGGCCGCCGCCAAGGCCGACTTCCAGAAGCGCGTCGCTGCCGATGGCGGCTATACCTCGCCGGTCCCGGCCGAGGTGAAGCCGCCGCTGACCATGTCGACCGGCGGCTGAGCCCCGGCACAAAAAAAGCCCGCCGGGCGAACCGGCGGGCAAGGATTTCGGGCCGGGGAGGAAGGCCCTTTGGGGAACTCGAAACTCAGTAATAGGTGCGGCAGACGCGGCGGGTGCCGACGTATTCGCCGTAGTAGTTGACGTTGTCGACGAGGTGGCAGCGGCGAACCGGGCCGGGGCCGTAGGCGTAAGCCGGGGCATAGCCGCCGTCATAGTAGCCATAGGCCGGGCCGCTGGCCGCGCCGGCGGCGAGGGCACCGAGGGCGAGCGCACCGACGATGCCGGCGCCGATCGCAGCGCCGCGATAGCGCGGGCGGGCCTCGGCATCAGAGGTGGCGAAAACGGAAGCGCCGATCGCAAGGGCGGCAAGGGCGGCAGCGAAGCTCTTCTTGGTGCGGGTCATGTTCGTTCTCCGATTTGGTAGCCGGGTGGCGAACGGTTCGCCATGCAGCAAGCTTGTCGGTCGCAGGACCGGAATCGCGTGGGTCGCATAAAAAATTCCCGAAAAGCCGTCAGGTTCCCATTCGCACCGGCACGCGGCAGCTTGCCGAGCGGCGCCGGATGTCGTCGGATCGGTCGTCCTTGCACGGAGAAACTGCGCCATGACGATCGCTCGGCTCGCTCTCGCCATCGGCTTCGCAACCATGTTGGCTGCGCCGCTCCGGGCCGAGCAATGGGTCAGCAGCTACACGACTCATGACTACGCCAAATGCCGCAAGGACAAGGGCAATGGCGACCCCGTCTCGGTCCATCGCTGCCCGGGCAAGGCGGGCATCACCGTGGTCTGGACGGCCGGCGACGATTCATCCGCGGTCGAGTTCGGCACGAAAGCAGCGCAGGAGACGATCTCCGACAAGGCCTCCTTCTTCGAAGCTGGCCGGACGATCGAATGGCGCGGGCCGAAGGGCGGCCGGCCGCAGGCGGCGATCCTGCGCTACGCCACCGGCGCGCGCGTCGGCAAGCTCGACGGCAGCAGGCTCGTGATCTATCGGCTTGCGCCGGATGGCTCGTCCTGCATCATCGGCAGCGTCGACGCCCGCAAGCCGGACGCCAATGCCGCGGCCCGCCGCCTCGCAGATGAGAAGGCGGCAGGCTTCCGCTGCGGCCAGGACACCCGGTCCGAGGACTGAACGCTAGCCGTAGAGATATTTCGGCAGCCAGAGCGCAATGCCCGGGAAGCCATAGACCAGGACCATCGCGAACAGCACGATCGCCAGATAGGGCATCACCCCGGAGAAGATCTGGTTGATGGTGACATGCGGCGGCGCGATCCCCTTCAGGTAGAAGGGCGCCATCGCCACCGGCGGCGACAGGAACGAGGTCTGGATGTTCAGGGCGATCAGGATGCCGAAGAACAGCGGGTCGATCTTGAAGAACTCCAGCAGCGGCAGGAAGATCGGCACGAAGATCACGATGATCTCGGTCCATTCCAGCGGCCAGCCGAGCACAAAGATGATCAGCTGCGCCACGATCAGGAACATGGTCGGCGACAGGTTGAGCGCCGTGACCAGGTTCTTGATCGGCTCGTGCCCGCCGAGGATGGCGAAGATCGACGAGAAGATGAAGGATCCCACGAAGAGCCAGCAGACCATGGCCGAGGTCCGCGCCGTCAGGATCACCGATTCCTTGACCTTGCCGAAGGTGAGCGAACGATAGGCGGCGGCGAGGATGAGACTCCCGAGCGAGCCGACAGCGGCCGCTTCCGTTGGCGTCGCCAGCCCGAAGAAGATGCAGCCGAGCACCGACATGATCAGGATGGTGAGCGGGAAGAAGCTGGTGACGAGCGCCCAGAGAACCGTCGTCCACGGCACGTCGGTCTGCTCCTTCGGCAGCTTCGGCGCGAGTGCCGGGTTGAGCCAGCAGCGGATCAGCACATAGAGCATGTACATGCCGGCGAGCAGCAGGCCGGGGAAGAGCGCGCCGGCATAGAGCTTCGGCACCGAGACGCCGGCGGTCGCGCCGTAGAGGATCAGCATCACCGAGGGCGGGATCAGGATGCCGAGGCAGCCGCCGGCGCAGACCACGCCGGCCGAGAGCTTGACGTCGTAGCCGGCCCGCAGCATCGCCGGGAAGGCGAGCAGCCCCATCAGCGTCACCACCGCGCCGACGATGCCGGTCGCGGTCGCGAAGATCGCGCAGGTCGCCAATGTGGCAATGGCGAGAGAGCCCGGAACGTTGCCGAGCGCGAGCTGGATGGAGTGGAACAGCCGGTCGAGGATGTTCGCCCGCTCGATGATGTAACCCATGAAGATGAAGAGCGGGATCGAGACCAGCACATCGTTGGCCATCACCGAATAGGTGCGCTGGACCACGAGGCTGAAGACGGTATCGCCCATCGCCCAGTAGCCAAAGCCGACTCCGAGCGCCATCAGCGTGAAGGCGATCGGGAAGCCGAGCATGATGAAGACGATGAACAGGACGAGCATCACCACGCCCAGTTCCGGATTGGAAAGACCGAACAGCATCAGACCGTCTTCCCCGCATCCGGCGCGGCTTGCGCGGCCTGTTCGAGAATGAGCTTCTCGGTTTCCTCGACATCGTGCAGCCGCGGCGGCCATTCGCCGGTGCGCAGGCAGATGACGCAGCGCGCCACCTCGGCCAGTCCCTGCAGCGTCATCAGCACGCCGGCGATCGGGATCAGCGACTTGAAATGGTAGAGCGGCGGCCCATTCGGCGAGTTCGAGGAGTGCTCCTTGATCATCCAGGAGAAGGCCGCGAACTTGTAGCCGGCCCAGGCCAGCGCAATGATGCCGGGAAAGAAGAACAGGATGTAGAGCGCCAGATCGAGCCTGGCCTGCGTCTTCGGGCTCCATGAGCGATAGAGGAAGTCGCCGCGCACATGCGCGTTGCGGGCAAGCGCATAGGGTCCCGCCAGCATGAACAGCGTGCCGTAGAGGATATAGCTGACGTCGAAGGCCCATTCGGTCGGCGCCCGCAGCGCGTAGCGTGAGAACACCTCATAGCTGATCGCCAGCGTCAGGATCAGGATCGTCCAGCCAGCGAGCTTGCCGATGGCGGTGTTGAACTTGTCGATCGCGAGGATCAGTTTCATCCGCGTCGTCGCCTGCTGTTCCGGGATTGGCAAAGAACGCCCGCCATCGCAGGGATGGCGGGCGCGGGCTTGGCGAGGCAGCGATCTTCAGGTCTTGAAGAAGTGGTTGAAGGCGAGGTCGCGCGAGGGCTCGTTGAGCCGCTCGAAGGATACGGTGCGCTTGACCCAGTCCTTCTGGCTGTCGACCACCTTCTTGAAGAAGGCGTTCTCGGCGCCGAGCTTCTCCAGCACCTTGTCCCAAGCGGCGAGCTGCGCCTTGAGGATCGCCTCGGGCGTGGCGACGACGTTGACGCCCTTGGAGCGCAGCAGCTCCAGATCCTTGGAATAGCGATCGAGCGCCTTCCAGTTCATGTCGGACGAGGCGGACTCGCCGGCATATTTCACGATCGCCTTGAGCTCGGGCGAGAGCGCGTCGAACTTGGTCTTGTTGAAGAGCAGTTCGAAGCTCTCGGCCGCCTGATGATAGCTCTGCAGCATGTAGACCTTGGCGACGTCCTGGAAGCCGAGGATCGAATCCGAGGACGGGTTGTTGAACTCGGCGCCGTCGATGACGCCGCGTTCCAGCGCCGGCACGATCTCGCCACCGGCGAGGATGGTGACCGCCGCGCCCATCTCGCGCATCAGGTCGGCGGCAAGACCGACGGTGCGGTATTTCAGCCCCTTGAAGTCATCGGCGGTCTTCAGCTCCTTCTTGAACCAGCCGAGCGGCTGGCACGGCATCGGCCCGGAGAAGAAACCGACCAGGTTGAGTTTGAGCTGGTTCTGGACGAGGTCGTTGTAGAGATCGTAGCCGCCGCCATGGTTCATCCAGCCGAGGAAGTTGGTGGCGTCCCAGCCGAGGGCCGGCGGCGTGCCGAACAGCGAGAACGCCTTGTTCTTGCCGTACCAATAGGCGGAGACGCCGTGGCCGCCGTCGAGAATGCCGGCAGCGACCGCATCCTGCATCTGGAAGGCCGGCACGACGGCACCGGCGGCGAGCACGTCCATCTTCAGCCGACCACCGGACATGTCGTTGACCCGCTTGGCGAAGTCGCCGGCAAATTCGTGGAAGATGTCCTTGGTCGGCCAGGTCGATTGGAATTTCCAGGTCACGGTCTGCGCACGGCTGACCTGCGGCATGGCGATGGCGCCGGCGCCTGCAAGGCCGGCGACTTTCAGGAAGTTACGTCGATTGGCACGCGTCTTCGTCGCTTCGGACGTCATGGTTCTCTCCCCGGAGAAATGGCGCCGTTGAGGCCGGCGAACATTGTTTGCGGCTCTGCTGGCCGCCAGCCTTCACCGTTTCGGCGACACGGGAAGATGGCAAGTAGGAAGGACTATGAACTTTAGTTGCACGCGAAACCAGTACTGTTCCCGGATGGAACGAGTGCTATTCCGCAACGGAAAGAAACGGCGCGACGAAGCCTTGCGTCAAAACAAAAACGGCGCCGCATGGGATGCGGCGCCGTCGGCGATCGAACGAGCTCGATCGAGAATTCGTGTTCAGCGGCGCTTACCGGCGACCCGCATTTCCATGTACTGCACGGCTTCGAGCAGGACGCGGCGCGGCCGCTCGGCATCGCGCTTGGCCTGTTCAGCCTTGCGCAGCGCCTCGCGCTCGGCCTCGGCCTGACGCTCGGCCTCCTCGCGCGCGGCGCGCTCGATGGCGGCGATGCGCTCGAGCTCCAGGCGCTCCGCTTCCTTCTTGGCCTCGCGCTCGGCGCGCGCCACCGCAATGGCCTCACGCTCGGCCCGACGCTGCATCATCACCGGATCGTCCGGCCCGGGACGCTTCTTGAAGCGCTCAAGCAGAGCCTTCTTCGCATTCGCGGAATTGGACTGGCGATCAGTGAAATGGCGGTCGTTCGGGTTCTTCAAGGTTGGCCTTCAGGAGTTGCTCGGGCGAGAATGCCGCCCGCGCGCTGCAAATAGGGCAGCTCGCGGGAGTTTTGTAGTGAAATCAGCGCGGGGCGGCTGCGCCGGCAGCGCGGGGCTTCAGCACCTTCGGCTTCGGCGCGGCGATGAGGCCTTCGCGCTGAGCCTGCTTGCGGGCGAGCTTGCGGGCGCGGCGCACGGCCTCCGCCTTCTCGCGAGCGCGCTGCTCGGACGGCTTCTCATAGGAAGCGCGACGCTTCATCTCGCGAAACACGCCTTCGCGCTGCAATTTCTTCTTCAGAACGCGAATGGCCTGATCGACATTGTTGTCGCGCACGAGAACCTGCATCCGTGTCTCCAGCTTTGCAGGATGGAAGGAAAAAGGGTCAGGCAATGCCCGACCCTTTGGGATTTGTGCGCCGCGGTAGCAGAATTCCGCGCCCAGCGCCACCCCCAATCGTGTCCCGCGCGGCGCATGGCAAGCACGCAAGATCTCGGCCCCTTGGCACAGAGCAGCCCGCCATGCACCTTTGAGCCACCTTTCGACCACGCCGAATGCCATGGATCCTCAAGCCGTCAACGAGCTCTTCCCGCATATCCGCATCGTCATCGGCATGGTGATCGGTCTGGGGATCACACGGCTGCTCACCGGCATCGCCAGGCTGATCCAGCATCCCAGGCGCTACCGCCTGTCGGCGATCCATCTGCTCTGGGTCTTTTCCCTGCTCGTCGAACTCGCCCTGTTCTGGTGGTGGGAGTTCGCCCTGTCCCGACTGCCGAGCCTGACCTTCGCCACTTTCATCTTCCTGATCGCCTACGCGCTGACGCTCTTCCTGCTCTGCGCGCTGTTGTTCCCCGACGATCTCGACGAGTACGCCGATTACGAGGACTACTTCCTCAACCGCCGGCACTGGTTCTTCGGGCTGTTCGCCCTGACCTTCCTGCTCGACGTCGTCGATACCGCCCTGAAGGGTCCGGCGCGCTGGAGCCATTACAGCGCCGACTATCTCGTCCAGGTCCCGCTCGGGCTCGGCCTCTGCCTGGTCGCCTCGCTCTGGGCGAACCAAAGGCTGCAGCTCGGAACGGCGCTGCTCCACATCGCCTATCAGACCTATTGGGTCGTCCGGGTGCTCGGCGCGCCCGTCTGAAGCGATCTATGCCGCGACAGGCGCAGCAGGATTGCAGCTGCGCTGCTTTACAACGCCAGCGATTTGGCCAAGGAACGGCGCCGGCGTCGTCTTGCCGCCTTACTAGCTCGGTCCCGCCCGTGAACCTGCCCGCCCTCGACCAGTTCCGCCGCATCGTCGTCAAGGTCGGCTCGTCCCTGCTCGTCGACCGGGCGCAGGGACGCCTGCGTCACGCCTGGCTCGCCGCGCTGGCCGAGGATCTTGCCGAACTGCACGGGCGCGGCGCCGATGTGCTCGTCGTCTCGTCGGGAGCGATCGCGCTCGGCCGCACCGTCCTGAAGCTGCCGGCCGGCCCGCTCAGGCTCGAAGAGAGCCAGGCCTCCGCCGCAGTCGGACAGATCGCGCTGGCGCGCAACTGGTCGGAAGCGCTTGGCCATCACGGCCTCAACGCCGGCCAGATCCTGCTGACCCTCGCCGACACCGAGGAGCGCCGACGCTATCTCAACGCCCGCGCGACGCTGGGTCGCCTGCTCGATTTGCGCGCCGTTCCGGTCATCAACGAGAACGACACCGTCGCCACTTCCGAGATCCGCTATGGCGATAACGACCGGCTCGCCGCCCGCGTCGCCACCATGGCCGGCGCCGACCTCCTGGTGCTGTTCTCCGACATCGACGGGCTCTACACCGCTCCGCCTGCGTCGAGCCCCGATGCCAGGCACATCCCGGTCATCCCGGCGATCACGCCTACGATCGAGGCGATGGCCGGCGGCGCCGCTTCCGAGCTCTCGCGCGGCGGCATGCGCACCAAGATCGAGGCCGGCAAGATCGCGACCGCCGGCGGCGCCCATATGCTGATCGCCGATGGCCGGGCCAAGAACCCGCTGCGCGCCGTCACGCAAGGCGCCCGCTGCTCCTGGTTTCTCAGTGCCTCGACGCCCGCGACCGCTCGCAAGACCTGGATCGCCGGCTCGCTCGAGCCGCGCGGGACCCTCCATGTCGACGACGGCGCCGCTCGCGCCTTGCGCGGCGGCGCGAGCCTGCTGCCGGTCGGCGTCACCCGGATCGAGGGTGCCTTCAGTCGCGGCGACGCCGTGATGATCCGCGCCGGCGACGGCAGCGAGCTCGGACGCGGCCTCGTCGCCTACGATGCGGACGAGGCGGTGCGCGTGCTCGGCAAGGCCTCGCGCGAGATCGAGACAGTGCTCGGTTACCCCGGCCGCGCCGAGATGATTCACCGGGACGACATGGCGCTGCGCCTCGGCTACGATCCCGATGCGTAAGCAAAATCCAGGGCAGCGATGACCCAAGAGAATGCACGGCAGAACGCAAGGCGCGTCCCTGCGCCCGACAATGAGAACGGCGACGTCGCCGCGCTGATGCGCGGGCTCGGCCAGGGCGCTCGCGCCGCGGCGCGCCGGGTCGGTACCGCCTCCACGGAGCAGCGCAACCGCGCGCTCGCGGCGATGGCCGAAGCCCTGCGTCGACGCGCACCGGCGATCCTCGCCGCCAATCGCCAGGATCTCGCAGACGGGCGGGCTGCCGGTCTCGCCGCGTCCTTCATCGACCGCCTCGCCCTCGACGAAGCTCGCCTCGAAGCCATCGCCCAGGCTGTCGCCGATATCGCCGCCCTGCCCGATCCGGTCGGTCGGGTGCTGGCGAGCTGGACGCAGGCCAACGGCCTTGTCTTCGAGCGCGTCGCCACCCCGCTCGGCGTCGTCGCGGTGATCTTCGAAAGCCGCCCCAACGTCACGGCGGACGCCGGCGCGCTCTGCCTGAAGAGCGGCAATGTCGCGATCCTGCGCGCCGGCTCCGACAGCTTCCGCAGCTCCAGCGAGATCGCTGCCGCCATGCAGGACGGGCTTAGCGCCGCCGGCCTGCCGCGCGAGGCGATCCAGCTGGTGCCGAGCCGCGACCGCGCCGCCGTCGGTGAAATCCTGAAAGGGCTGGACGGCGCTGTCGACGTCGTCGTGCCACGCGGTGGCAAGAGCCTGGTCGCACGCGTGCAGCAAGAGGCGCGCGTGCCGGTCTTCGCCCATCTCGACGGCAACAACCATGTCTATGTCCATGGGCAAGCCGATCTCGCCATGGCCCATGCGATCCTGCTCAACGCCAAGCTGCGCCGCACCGGCGTCTGCGGCGCCGCCGAGACGCTGCTGGTCGACGAAGCTTGCGCCGCGACGCATCTGCAGCCGCTGGTCACGGCCTTGCTCGACGAAGGCTGCGCGGTACGCGGCGACGCGACGACGCTGGCCGTCGATCCGCGCGTCACGCAGGCGAGCGAGGAGGACTGGCGCACCGAGTATCTCGACAGCATCATCGCAGTGAAGCTCGTGCCCGGCCTCGACGCCGCGATCGCCCATATCGAGACCTACGGCTCGCACCACACCGACGCGATCGTAACGGCCGACGAAGAAGCAGCCGCCCGCTTCCTCGCCGAAGTCGATTCGGCGATCGTCCTGCACAACGCCTCGACCCAGTTCGCCGACGGCGGCGAGTTCGGCTTCGGCGCCGAGATCGGCATCGCCACCGGCCGCATGCACGCGCGCGGCCCCGTCGGCGTCGAGCAGCTCTGCTCCTTCAAGTACCGCGTCCACGGTCAGGGTCAGGTCCGCCCGTGAGCTCCGACGAGCTACGCCTGCCGCCGCACGCCCCCGGTCTGCGCATCGGGCTGTTCGGCGGCACCTTCAACCCGGCCCATGACGGCCATCGCATGGCGAGCCTGACGGCGCTGCGCCGGCTCCAGCTCGACCGCGTCTGGTGGCTGGTGACGCCGGGCAACCCGCTGAAGGACAACCACGCTTTGCCGCCGCTGACGCAGCGCATCGCGACGGCCCGCGCCCTCGCCAATCACGGCCACATCAACGTCACCGGCATCGAGGCCACGCTGCGCACGCGCTACACCGCCGACACCCTGCGTCAGCTGAAGCGCCGCTGCCCCGGCGTGCGCTTCGTCTGGATCATGGGCTCGGACAATCTGGCGAACTTCCACCGGTGGAACGAATGGCGCACCATTGCCCGGATGATGCCGATCGCGGTCATCGACCGTCCCGGCTCGACCCATCGCTCGATCGCCTCGCCCGCCGCGAACTGGATGGCGCGCTGGCGTTTGTCGGAGAATCAGGGCGCGGCTCTGCCGGTGCGCACCCCGCCCGCCTGGATATTCCTGCACGGCCGGCGCTCCGACCTGTCCTCGACCTATCTGCGCGAACTCGCCGAAAGCAATTGAACTCGCCCCCTCCGGCGCTTAAATTGGGGATGTCGCGCCCTGAGCGCGTCGTCACGTGAGGATACGGCACTGAACCGTCAATCCATTGGCGAAGCCGGCACCGAGCCGCTTCCCCCGGCTGCCATGACCGAGAACCCCGCCGCGAGCAGCATCGCGCTCGCCCTGCAGGTCCTGGACGACATGAAGGCCGAGGACGCCACCGTGATCGACCTCGTCGGCAAGACTTCGCTGGCCGACGCCATGATCATCGCTTCTGGCCGAGTCAATCGCCACGTCGCCTCGATCTCGGACAGCTTGGTCGAGGCCTTCAAGAAGGCCGGCCATGAGACACCGAAGGTCGAGGGCTTTCCCGCCTGCGACTGGGTGCTGATCGACACCGGCGACTTGATTATCCACGTCTTCCGCCCGGAAGTGCGCCAGTTCTACAATCTCGAGAAGATGTGGGGCGCCGACCGGCCTCGCGAGCGCCTCGACGGCTGAGACCCTTGACATCGGACCGAAAAGTGGAATCCGATTTTCGGGACAATCCGATGCCCAGCCCAAATACTGGATCGCCAGATTTGCGTCCGAACGGACGCATGGCGATCTAGCGTGCGCCTGTCGGTCATCGCGGTCGGCCGCCTCAAGGACGGGCCGGAGCGTGATCTTTGCGCCCGCTATCAGGAGCGGGCACAAGGCCTTGCGCGTGGTCTCGGCCTGAGCGGCCCGGAAGTCGTCGAGCTCTCTGAGGGCCGCGGCCGCCGCACAGAGGAGCGTCGACGCGAGGAAGCGAAGCTCATTCTCGAGCGCTTGCCGCCTTCCGGCCTCGTCATTGCCCTCGATGAACGCGGCAGGAGCCTCGACAGCGATGCCTTCGCGAATCGCCTCGCGGTCGCGCGCGACGCCGGTACGCCCGCCGCCACCCTGCTGATCGGCGGCGCCGACGGACTCGATGGCGAGCTGCGCGAGCGCGCCGCGCTGGTGCTCTCCTTTGGCGCCCTGACCATTCCGCACCAGATCGTCCGGGCGCTCACGCTCGAACAGCTCTATCGGGCAATGACGATCATGGCCGGACACCCCTATCATCGCGCATGACCCGCCATTCCCGGCTGATTCGGATTTCGCGCAAGCTTCGACCCTGGACGGCGCTGCTGTGCGCCTGCCTGTCGGCCGGCGCAGCCGTGGCCCAAACGCCGACCGCCCCTGATTCGGAACAGACCGCCCGCGAAACCGAACAGAAGCGCGAGGAAAAGCGCGCCCGCGAGGCTGATCTCAAGGCGATCGAGGAACGGCTCGCCGGCAATGCCGAGGCCCGCGCCAAATTGGAGGCCGAGATCGCCGGTATCCGCGCCGACCGGACCAAGCTCAACCAGGCCTTGCTCGACACCACCGCGCGCACCCAAGCCGCCGAAGGCCGCATCGCCGGGCTCGAACAGCGCCTCTCCCTGCTGCAGACCAGCGAAACCGCGATCCGGCGTTCGCTGGAGAGCCGGCGCGGTCTGATTGGCGAGGTGCTGGCGGCGCTGCAGCGC
Organism: Allobosea sp. NPDC003192; assembly: GCF_050275675.1. NCBI lineage: Bacteria > Pseudomonadati > Pseudomonadota > Alphaproteobacteria > Hyphomicrobiales > Alloboseaceae > Allobosea > Allobosea sp. NPDC003192. Next base: position 11,243 of record NZ_JBNNPK010000002.1, on the reverse strand, counting down.
ATCGGCCGCCGGCCGCCACCGGCGGTACTGGTCCGGCCGGAGGACATCCTGGAGGCGGTGCGCGCTTCGATGCTGCTCGGCGCGGTCGTGCCCGACCTGCGCCAGGAGATCACCATCCTCGGCACCGATCTCGCCGAGCTGGTGCGCCTGCGCGAACGCATCGCCGATGAGCGCAAGGCTATCGCCGGCGAAATGGAAGGACTGGCTGGCGAGCGCCAGCGCCTGGCTTCGCTGATCGAAGCTCGGCGCGCCCGCGAGACCAGCGCCGCCCAGGATATCGAGACGCAGCGCGCTGCCGGTGGCGAGCTCGCGGCACAGGCAAAAACCCTGCGCGATCTGGTCGAGCGCATCGAGAAGGACATCTCCGTCGCCACCCGCGCTGCCGAGGCCGCTCGCCGAGCGCTCGAAGCGGAAACGCAGGAGCAGCGCCAGCGCATGGCTCAGCTCGCCTTTCGCGATCCGGCCCGGCTCGCGCCCAAGGCGGCCTTCCAGGAATTGCGCGGCATGCTGCCTTTGCCGGTCGCCGGTTCACAATTGCGTGGATTTGGCGCAACCGATGAAGTTGGCGGTGCAACCCGCGGAATTTCGCTGTCGACCCGGCAAAATGCCGTGGTTTCGTCACCTTCCGATGGCTGGGTGGTCTATGCGGGGTCGTTCCGCTCCTTTGGCCAACTCTTGATCCTCAATGCCGGCAATGGTTACTATATTCTTCTGGCGGGCATGCAGCGCATCGACGTGTCGTTGAACCAGTTTGTGCTGGCCGGAGAGCCGATTGCGGTGATGGGCGAGACCGCGGAAGCGGCCGCGACGAATGTGGGAGCGGGGGCCGGCGAGCCGGTCCTCTATGTCGAGTTCAGGAAAGACGGCGTCTCGATCGATCCGACGCCGTGGTGGACGAAATCGCAAGGCGAAAAGGTTCGCGGATGATGCGCAAGGTTTCTCTCGTTCTGGTCGGCGCCATCGCCGGCGCTGGCCTCACCGGCGTCGTGACGCAGACGCATCTGCTCTCCTCGACCAGCGCGGTCGCGGCCTCGGCCGAGGTCTATCGCAGCCTCAATCTTTTCGGCGACATCTTCGAGAAGATCCGTACCGACTATGTCGAGAAGCCGGACGAGCAGAAGCTGATCGAGGCCGCCATCAACGGCATGGTCTCCTCGCTCGATCCGCACTCGGCCTATCTCGATGCCAAGAGCTTCCGCGACATGGACATCGACATGCGCGGCCAGTTTGGCGGCCTCGGCATCGAGGTGACGATGGAGAACGAGGTTCTCAAGGTCGCCAAGCCGATCCGCGACACGCCTGCCTCCAAGGCCGGCATCCTGGCCGGCGACATCATCCGCAAGATCGACAATGACGAGGTCAAGGGCCTCAGCCTGAACCAGGCCGTCGAGAAGATGCGCGGCATCATCAACACGCAGGTCAAGCTGACGATCGAACGCACCGGCAAGACCGAGCCGCTGGAATTCACCCTGACCCGGTCCAACATCGTCGTCCCGGCGGTGGAGGAGCGCGTCGAGGGCGATGTCGGCTATATCCGCATCGGCACCTTCAGCGAGCAGACCTATGAGGGCCTGCGCAAGGCGCTCGACAAGGTCAACGCCGAGATCGGCTTCGACAAGGTCAAGGGTTACATCATCGACCTGCGCAACAATCGCGGCGGGCGCCTCGACCAGTCGGTGCTCGTTTCCGACGCGTTCCTCGAGCGCGGTAAGATCGTCTCCACCCGCGGCCGCAATGCCGAGGAAACCCAGGTCTTCAACGCCAAGTCGGGCGATCTGACCAAGGGCAAGCCGGTCGTCGTGCTGATCAACGGCTCGTCCGCCTCGGCCGCCGAGATCGTCGCCGGCGCCCTGCAGGACCACAAGCGCGCCACCGTCATGGGCTCGCGCTCCTTCGGCAAGGGTTCGGTGCAGACCGTGATCCGCCTCGGCGACAATGGCGGCCTCAGGCTGACCACGGCGCGCTACTACACCCCGTCCGGCAACTCGATCCAGGCCAAGGGCATCACGCCCGACATCGAGATCATCCAGGACGTGCCGACCGAGCTGAAGGACAAGGTCGAGAACAAGGGCGAGGCCTCGCTCAAGGGTCATCTGCGCAATGGCGACGGCAAGGAAGAGCAGGCCGGCTCGCCGTCCTATGTTCCGATCGACTCGGCCAAGGACACCCAGCTTACCGCGGCGCTCAACCTGCTGCGCGGCAAGAAGGATGTGGCGCTGCCCGCCAACCCGGCGCCCGCCACGCCTGCTCCCGCTCCGGAAGCCGGCAAGTCCAACTGAAGCCGCCGGCTGTCCCAGCCGACAACTCGACACTTGTGCAACGGCCGCAGGAGATTGTTTTCCCTGCGGCCGATTGGCGATTGATTCCGGCCCGAATCATCCGACTCTAGCGCTGCGAACTGATTCGCATACGTTTGGATGTCAGTGAGGACGGCGCCTCTTGGCCGGATTGCCGCTCAGCGAACTCGACCAGCCGCTCGGGCAGGCGAAACGCGCGCGCGCGCAAAAGCCCTATGGACGCTGGCTCTGGCGTGGCCTGACTGGTGGGCTGGCGGTTATCTTCGCCGGACTGATCCTCTACGCCGCACTGAAGCGCGACCCCAATGGCGGCGAGCCGATCGCCACCGCCATGATCCGCGAGCGGCCAGCGGCTCCCGAAATCGCCAAGGCCATGCCTCAGCCGCCCGCGCTGGAGGAACGGCGCGGCCCGGCCAGCGCCAGCCAGCTTGAAGCCGACTCCGGCGTCACCGTTGTCCGGCCGGGCTCGGATGCCCCCGGCGCGATCGTCATCACCGTGCCCGATGACGGCACGATCAAGCTTGCGCCGGCGCCGGACAAGCGCCTGGTCGAGCGCACGCGCCACGGCCTCCTGCCGAAGATCGGCTCCGATGGCGCAACGCCGGCGCAGGTCTATGCCCGCCCGCTCGGCCCCGCTCCCGCGACCAAGCCGGCGGGCCGGATCGCCATCCTCGTCGGCGGCCTCGGCATCAGCCAGAGCTCGACCAGCGAGGCGATCGCGCGCCTGCCGGGACCCGTTTCGCTCGCCTTCGCTCCCTATGGCGCCGAGCTGGAAAAGACCGTGCAGCGGGCCCGCGGCGAAGGCCATGAGGTCTTCCTGCAGGTTCCGATGGAGCCATTCGACTATCCCGACAACGATCCTGGCCCGCACACCCTGCTCACCGGACCGAAGGGCACCGACAATCTCGATCGGCTGCAATGGGTGCTCGGCCGCTTCTCCGGCTATGTCGGCATCGTCAACTTTCTCGGCGGCCGCCTCACCTCTGACGACACCGCCCTGACCCCGCTGCTGCGCGAGCTCGCTGGGCGCGGCCTGATGGTCGTCGACGACGGCTCGTCGCCGCGCAGCCTGCTCGCCTCGGCGGCGAGCAAGGCCCAGATCCCGGCGCTCAAAGCCGATCTTGCGCTCGACGCCGTCCCCCGCCCCGAGACCATCGACAAGGAGCTGGCGCGCCTCGAGACCCTCGCCCGCGACCAGGGCGCGGCCGTCGCCACCGCCAGCGCCCTGCCCGTCACGGTCGAGCGCATCGCCCGCTGGGCCCGTACGCTCGAGGGCAAGAACCTGGTCATCGTCCCCGTCAGCGCCGCCCGCGGCTTCCGCAACCCTTCGACCACCGGTTCGCTGCGATGATCAGACCTCCCCCCGGCTATCGTCCCTGCGTCGGCCTTGCCCTGTTCAACCCGGCCGGCCTCGTCTTCATCGGCCGCAGGGCCAATCGCAGCCAGCGCGAGCATGTCGCCCCGGGGCATGAATGGCAGATGCCGCAAGGCGGCATCGACCCCGGCGAACAGCCGATCGAGGCCGCCTATCGCGAGTTGCGCGAGGAGACCAATGTCGCCTCCGTCTCGCTGCTCGCCGAAGCGCCGGACTGGCTGAGCTACGACCTGCCGCGCGAGATCGGCAAGGAGGCCTGGCGCGGCAAATACCGTGGCCAGTCGCAGAAATGGTTCGCCTTCCGCTTCGAGGGCGACGAGAGCGAGATCGACATCCTCAATCCCGGCGGCGGTCACAAGCCCGAATTCGACGCCTGGCGCTGGGTCCCGCTGGAAGAGACGCCGGAGCTGATCATCCCGTTCAAGCGCGACGTCTACCGCGAGGTGGCGCGGCTATTCGCAGGAGTGGCGCGATGAGCGCCCGGCGCAGGAGGCGGGAGCGTCACGAAACCCTTACATGGCGCCCCGATTCTGTGCCGATGACTGATTCGGTCCAGAGACTCTACGCCGCCGTCCTGACGGCCAGGGCGCGCGATCCCTCCCGGTCGCGAACCGCCAAGCTGATCCGCGAAGGCCTACCGAAGATGGCCAAGAAGCTCGGCGAGGAAGCGGTCGAGGTCGGGATCGAGGCGGTGCAGCACAATCGCCCGGCAGTGGTCCGCGAGAGCGCCGACCTCCTTTACAATCTCGTCGTCCTGTGGAGTGAGCTCGGCATCACGCCCGGTGAGATCTGGCGCGAAATGGACCGGCGCGAGGCGCTCTATGGCATCGCCGAGAAACTGCCGAAAGCGCGGCATGGCGCCAGCCGAGCAGTCGCGCCGGAGATCGAAGCGAGCGAGGACAGGCCGCGGCAGGACACCCCGCCGCCGCTGCTCCTGCACGGCAAGCATGGCTGACGACGTCCTCGCCAACGTCCGGCAAGCTCTGTGAGAAAGCGAACGATGACCACAGAACGGGGCTTGCCAAGCGCAGCGTGAGCCTTTAAGTCGGCTCTCGTCAGCCCACGGCGGCCTTCAAACCGCTCCGCTGTCACGCGCCCGTAGCTCAGCTGGATAGAGCATCAGACTACGAATCTGAGGGTCAGAGGTTCGAATCCTTTCGGGCGCGCCACTACTTAGCTCCTTTTGAGGGGCACCGTTCACAACTTCCCAATCATGCTTGATCCAAGCCTTCCGCTTCACGCGGAGGTCATTGACGTTGCCGACCGTGGCCCGCCTGTTGTCGACGAGGCCGCGACGTTCTGCCTGCCGGCGATCGATTTGCCTGCCCCCGCGCATTGGCCTTCTCGGCAGGAATGAACCCGCCGGCCAGCATCAGCCTCGTGGACAGTTATCTCCGGTCCTGCGGCGAAGGAAGAGCCGAGCCTTTTTCATGGTCAGGCGGTCGGCTTCACGTCACTTGCCCTCCGAGAGCTTGCTTGCTCTCCCTGCCCTCACGGAAACGATGATGGTCCAGCCGATGATTCCGATCGTGATCGCGGCGAGGACGGCGGCGATCGGCCGGTCGACCAGGCCGATCAGCCGGCCGTCGGACTTGATCATCGAGTTGATGAAGTACTCCTCCAGCAGCGGCCCGAGCACGACGCCGAGGATCACCGGTGCGACCGGGAAGTCGTTCTCCTCGAGCACGAAGGCGAGCACGCCGAAGGCGAGCATGACGCCGACATCGAACAGCGAGTTGTTGATCGCGTAGGAGCCGACGATGGCGAAGAGCAGGATGATCGGCATCAGCACGCGTCGCGGCACCGAGAGCACGCGCGTCGCGACCTTGATGATCGCCCAGCCAAGCGGCAACATCATCAGGTTGGCGATGACGAAGACGAGGAAGAGCGCGTAGACGTTCTCGGGATTGTTGACGAAGATCGTCGGCCCCGGCGCCATGTTCTTCATCATCAGTACGCCGATGGCGATCGCGGTGATCGAGTCGCCGGGGATGCCGAAGACCAGGGCCGGGATCCAGGCGCCGGCGAGCGAGGAGTTGTTGGAGGCGCCGGCCTCGATCAGCCCCTCGGGATGGCCGGTGCCGAACTTCTCAGGCTCCTTCGAGAAGCGCTTGCTCATCGCATAGGACATCCAGGCCGCCATGTCGGCGCCGCTGCCCGGCTGGATGCCGATGATCGTGCCGAGCGCGCTGCCGCGGATCAGCTGCCAGGGGTATTGCTTGGTCAGGCGCCACATATTGGCGAAGATCGGGCCGATCTTCTGGATCACCACCGGCGGCGCGCCACCGCCCGAGACCATGTGCCGCATCACCTCCGAGCAGGCGAACATGCCGACCATCGTCGGGATCAGCGAGACGCCGCCGAGCATCTCGGTCGACTCGAAGGTGAAGCGCGGTTGGCCGGCCGGATTGTTCATGCCGATCATCGCGATCAGCAGGCCGATCAGCAGCGAGATGCAGGCCTTCAGCGGCGTCGAGGAGCCGATGAAGACGGCGCCGCCCAGGCCGAGCATGACGATCCAGAAGAACTCGACCGAGCCGAAGCCGAGCGCAAAGTCGGCGATGGCCGGCGAGGCCACCATCATCACCGCGGTGCCGAACAGGCCGCCGAGCACCGAGAACCACAGGCCGATGCCGAGGGCGAGCTCGGGCTTGCCCTTCAGCGTCATCTGGTAGGAATCGTCGACATAGGCAGCCGAGGCCGGCGTGCCGGGGATGCGTAGCAAGCAACCCGGAATATCGCCGGAGAAAATCGCCATGGTCGAGGTCGTCACAATCGCGGCGATCGCCGGCACCGGCGGCATGAAGAAGGTCAGCGGCACCAGCAGCGCCGTCGCCATCGTCGCCGAGAGGCCGGGAATGCAGCCGACGACGAGGCCGTAGATCGCCGAGGCGGTGATGACGAAGAGCACATAGGGATCGAGCACCATCCCGAGCGCGGTGACATAGGCGTCGAGCATGGCGGGCTACCAGCGGAAGGGTTCGAGCGGACCCCAGGGCAATTGCACGCCGAGGGCCAGATAGAAGATCGAGTGGATGACGAGCGCGGCCGCGAGCGAGAGCCCAATCGCGTGCAACGGCTTCGTGCCACCCGCGAGGAACAGGACGACGAGGATCGTCGTCGCGCAGATCAGGAAGCCGAGCGTCTCGGCGCAGAGCATGTAGAAGATCACCGCCGCCGGCACGAGCAGCAGGCGCAGCACCGCATTGCCGCTGCGGGCCCAGTCGGCAATGCTGACCAGCGGACCGGCTTGCGTCGCGCGGGCGCCGTTGACGGCGAGGAGCGCGGCGCAGAGCGCGAGCAGGCCGGACAGGATCAGTGGAAAGGCCGAGGGGCCGAGCGGCTGCTGCGACGGGTTCGGCAGGTTCCAGGAGGCGAAAGCGATCAGGCCCGCGAGGACAAGGAAGACGAAGCCTCCGAAGAGATCGTTGAACTTCATGGCGGGGACCTGTCGATCTTGCTCGGTATCACGCTGTCTTTCCGGGGCAGGCCATAGGCCTGAGCCCGGAATCCATGAACACGGTGCTTTTCAAAGAGAGCGCATATCGCGCCCCCAATCCGGCGATGCCGGCGGATATGGGTTCCGGGCTCGCCGCTTCGCGGCGCCCCGGAATGACGATGGAGGTGCTACTGGCGCAGGCGCAGGCCGAGCGCGCCCATGATCTCGCCGTTGCTCTTGTGCTGGGTGGCGAGGAAGCTGCCGAAGGCCGGGCCCTTGGCGAAGGCGTAGCCGAAGCCGCGCTCGGCCAGGAAGGACTTGTAGGCTTCGGAATTGGCGACCTTCTCCGTCGCCTCGACGAGGCGGGCCGTCACATCCGCCGGCAGGCCGGCCGGAGCGGCGAGGCCACGCCAGGTGCCGCCCTCATACTCCTTGCCGATCGCATCCTTGACCGTCGGCACGCTCGGGAAGGCGCCGATCTTCTCCTTCGACATCACCGCCAGCGACTTGACGCGGCCGGCATCGAACATCGGCTTGCCCTCGGGCAGCGAGGACGGGACGATCTGGACGCCGCCCGAGGCCAGCTCCTGGAAGCCTGGCGCCGCGCCCTGGCTCGGCACCACGACGACTGCCTTGGGATCGATGCCTTCCAGCTGCATCAGGCCGGCGAACGCGAGGTGATAGGCGGCGCCCGCCGCCATGCCGGAGAGCTTGTACTTGCCGGCCGGCTGCTTCTTGATGTCGTCGAGCGCGGCGCGCAGGTCCGCCCAGGGCGAATTGGCGGCGACATTGAAGGCGGCCGAGTCGAAGTTCACCAGCGCGATCGGCGTCAGCTTCTCATAGGTGAAGGGCGCGGTGTTCGACCAGTAGAAGGTCGTGACCTCGGCCGTGGCGAGGCCGATCGTGTAGCCGTCCGGCTTGGCGTTGACGATCTCGGTATGACCGACCACGCCGCCGCCGCCGGTGCGGTTGACGACGTTGACCGGCTTGCCGAGTTCCTTCTCCAGCCCGGCCGCGAGGATGCGGGCGACAGCATCGGTGCCACCGCCGGCCGCCCAGGGCACGACCAGTGTGATCGGTCGCTCGGGCCAGGCGGCAAAGGCGGGCAGCGATACCGCCGCGACGGCGGCGGCGAGCAGCAGCTTTACGAATTTCATGGCGTTTCTCCCGGTTCGGTTTTCTTTTTGGGGTCTGTTCCGGCCGCGAGCTCGGGGCTGGAGAGCATGTGGCCGCGCGTGTAGCCGAGCACCTGCCGCATCGCCTGACGGGCCTGCTCGGGCTCGCCGGCGGCAATCGCGTCAACGACCGCGGCGTGGTTGGCGAGGTTGCCGGCGAAGACATCGACGGTGAAATCGAACATCGCGCTGAGGATCGTGTCGATCGCGCCGCGGAAGCTGCGCAGGATCGGATTGTTGGTGGCGTCGAGGATGGCGAGATGGAAGCGCTTGTCGGCGGCGATGGCGGTTGCCGGATCGTCCTGACCGGCTTCCATCTCAACTAGCGCGGCGCGAATGCGGGCGAGGTCCTCGGGCGTGGCGCGGGTTGCCGCCAGCGCCGCTGCTTCCGGCTCGATGATCTCGCGCGTCTCCTCCAGAGCGAGCAGCAGGTTGCGGTCGAGCCCATCCTCGCTGCGCATCCAGCCGAGCACTTCGCGGTCGAGCAGCGTCCAATCATGCTGCGGGCGAACCTGCGTGCCATGGCGCGGACGCACGGTGAGCAGGCCCTTGGCGACGAGGATCTTCACGGCTTCGCGGACGACGCTGCGGCCGGCGCCGTAGCGCTCGGCCAGTTCCGGCTCAGGCGGCAGCACGGTGCCGGCAGCGATCTCGCCACGCACGATCGCGGCGCCGAGCGCTGCAACCATCGTGCCGATCTTTCCTGGCTTGCTGCCCCGCGCCATGGCTCGTTTTCTCTCCCGCGGCGGGAAACTGTCACGTCCGGGGCTTGCGCGCAAGCATTCATCTGATGTTTAACATCTGATCATTGAAGCGAGGTACGATCATGCCCACTCAGACCGCGTTCACCGGCATCCATGCGATCCTCTATGCGCTGTTCGATGCGCAGGAACGGCTCGACCGGCAGGCGATGCGGCGGCAGGTCGAGATCTGCATCGAGCACGGCGCCCATGGCATCGCCGCGCTCGGCCTTGCGACGGAGGTCTCCAAGCTGACCGTGCCGGAACGCCGGACGGTGATGGAGTGGACCTCGGAGGATGTCGGCGGACGCAAGCCCCTGGGTTTCACCATCTACGGGACCTCGGTCGCCGAGCAGGTCGAGCTGGTCAGGGCCGCGGAGATTGCGAAGGCCGACTGGGTCATCCTGCAGCCGCCCATGGTCGGCAGCTTCGCCGCCGGCGAGTACATCAGCTTCTTCGGCCGGATCGCTGACGCCACGCACCTGCCGGTCGCGATCCAGAACGCGCCGGCCTATATGGGCCGGGGGCTCTCGGCCGAGGATATCCGCAGCCTCGTCGCGCAGCATCCGAACATCAGGCTGGTGAAGGGCGAGGGACCGGCGACCGAGATCCGGCAGCTGATCGAGACCACAGAAGGCCGGTTGCCGGTGATGAACGGCCGCGGCGGGCTCGAATTGATCGAGAATCTGCGCGCCGGCTGCGTCGGCATGATCCTGGCGCCCGAGCTGATCGACCTCACTGTAAAGGTCTATGACAGCTTCATCTCCGGCGACGAGGCCGAGGCGGAACGGATCTATCGTGAGGTGCTGCCGGTGATCGTCTTCATCATGCAATCGCTGGAAAGCCTGATCTGCTACGGCAAGCGCATCTACGGAGCGCGTGCCGGCGTCACGATCCACGATCGCGCGCCGGCCATGCGACCGACCGCGTTCGGCCAGACGCTGGTTGCCGACCACGCCGCCAGGCTCGGCCGCTTTTCCTCGCGCAAGAGCTAGTCGAAATCTGGCCCGGCGAAACTGGGCGACGTCATGCAGCCGCGGCTACATCCACTTCCTGTGCGCCTCGGCTGAAGCTCTAGCGTTCCGGCCTGGCCAATCCCTGATCGGTGCTCGCCGGCGCCTTGTCGCTGCGGACATAGCGCCACAGCACCTCGGCGACCTCCACCCTGCGCCGGGCTTTCGCCTCGGGCGAGGACATGTCCCAGCGGAATTGCGCCTCGAACGTATGCCGGTTCGCCACCGAGAAGATCGACAGGGCATTCAGCGTGACGTGGAGTTCGTGCGCATCGACCTCCGGCCTGATGGCCCCCAGGCTCTTACCCTTGTCCAGCACGCGCTCGATCTGACCGATGATTGGGCGCGTCATCCGCTTGAGCTTGTCGCTGCGGCCGATATGCCGGCCGCGATGGATATTCTCGATCGCGACGAGCCGGACGAACTCCGGGTTGGCCTGATGGAAGTCGAAGGTGAACTCAGCGAGCCGGCGGATCGCCAGCTCCGGTGCGAGGGCCTCGAGATGCAGGCTCTCCTCAGCCTGGCGCATCCGGCCATAGGCCATCTCGAGCACCGCGATGAAGAGCTCCTCCTTCGAGTTGAAGTAGTAGAAGATCAACCGCTTGGTGATTCCGGCCCGGGCGGCGATCGCGTCGGCATTGGCGCCGAGCAGCCCGTTCTCGGCGAACTCCTCGAAGGCGATCTGCAGGATCTCCGCCTTCGTCTTCTCGCGATCCCGGCGGCGGACCTTGGTGGGCTCTTCGCTCGCCGACGTCTGCACGCTCGCTGCCTTCATCCCGCGATCCCGGTCGTCCGTTCGGATAGGGTTCCGCCTGCTTAGCCGATTTTGCGTCGCTTGACAGTAATTATCCACGGGGATAATTATTGATTAATTATCCTACAAGTTAATTGCAATCGAGCCTGTAGCTCGCCAAGGGATCCGTGGGAGCATGACGAGCATCGCAATCGGCGTGATCGGCGCTGGGCTGATCGGACGCAAGCACCTGGCCAAGATCGCCGCGCATCCCGACTTCGAGCTCGCCGGGATCGCCGACGTCAACGCCGAGCAGGTCGCGGCCCAGAACCCCGATGCGCGCGTCTTCGCCGACTACCGCGTGATGCTCGACGAAACCCGGCCGGACGCCGTGATCATCGCCTCGCCCAACCAGCTCCATGCCGAGAACGGTATCGAATGCGCCCGCCGCGGCATCCACATCCTGATCGA